>NC_022781.1:1643750-1972500 GCF_000496285.1 Bacillus toyonensis BCT-7112
TCTTCTGCATCCGGCATATCCATTTTGTTTGCTACAACAACTTGTGGACGCTCTGTTAAACGCATATTATATTCTTTTAATTCATTATTAATTGTGACATAATCTTCATATGGCTCACGGCCTTCTAAACCAGACATATCAATAACATGTACAATTACACGTGTACGTTCGATATGACGTAAGAATTGGTGTCCAAGTCCGACGCCAGCATGTGCGCCTTCAATTAGTCCAGGAAGGTCAGCCATAACGAAGCTGCGGTTATCACCAGTTTCAACAACACCAAGATTAGGAACGATTGTTGTAAAGTGATACTCTGCAATTTTCGGACGCGCTGATGATACAACAGATAATAATGTAGATTTACCTACACTTGGGAATCCAACAAGTCCAACGTCTGCTAGCACTTTAAGTTCTAGAATGACATCACGTTCTTGACCTGGTTCTCCGTTCTCAGCGATTTCAGGTGCTGGATTCGTAGCTGTTGCGAAACGCGAGTTACCACGGCCACCTCGGCCACCTCTTGCAATTACAGCTGTTTGTTCATGCGTTACTAAATCGGCAAGAATTTGACCTGTTTTTTCATCTTTTACTATTGTTCCTGGTGGAACCTTTACGATTAAATCTTCAGATTTACGTCCGTGCTGACCTTTACTCATTCCGTGCTGACCACGATCAGCTTTGAAATGACGTTGGTAACGGAAGTCCATTAATGTACGTAAGCCTTCCTCAACAACGAAAACAACATCTGCGCCTTTACCACCGTCGCCACCTGCTGGGCCACCTTTTGGAACATACTTCTCACGACGATACGCAACCATTCCGTTACCACCGTCGCCGCCTTTTACATATATCTTGACCTGATCTACAAACATTATTTCACCACACTTTTTTCGATTGGTTGTAATATAACTGAGACTTCTTCGTCTCGTACTGTATAAGAAATGGAATACCATTTATTGTTTTGGTTCGCAAGCCAATTCTGTAGTTCTTCTACACTCGTTAGCTTACCACGAAAATCAAAAAAGAAACGAGCATTCTCCGCGTCACATTCAATTGTGATACAAACATAATTTTCAACATATACGTCTAAACTATGCTGAAGCATTGAGAAGAATTGATTCGCCCATGTACATACAGTCTCATCTAAGTGAGATAAGTTATGTAATTCTCCTAATACTTCGTACTCCAATAAGCACGGCTGCTGTTTCCAATTATATGTTAAAATCCACTCTGAAAATAAAGGCATTGATAACCCCATCAGATTGGATTCTTGTCTCGCTTCTTGGACAAAACGATCGATGAGCCGATGAATCTCTTCCACTTTTCCAAGAGAAAGGTTTCCTTTAACCATCTGCATACGATTGAGCCAATCATGTCTTGAATGACGCAACGCATCTATAATTGTCCATTTTTCATTCATTTAGATACCCCTTAATATAGAAAAACTCTAACCTGCACTCAGGTTAGAGTTTTCCGTGAGTTCTTATGCTTCTTGAGCAACAGGATATACGCTCACTTGTTTGCGGTCACGGCCAAGACGCTCGAAGCGTACTACGCCGTCAACTTTCGCGTATAAAGTGTCATCGCCACCACGACCAACGTTAACACCTGGATAAATTTTTGTACCGCGTTGACGGTAAAGAATTGAACCACCTGAAACCGTTTGACCATCTGCGCGTTTAGCACCAAGACGTTTTGACTGAGAGTCACGACCGTTCTTTGTACTACCTACACCTTTCTTAGATGCGAAAAACTGAAGATCTAATCTTAACATACGTTACACCTCCTGCACTTTTTCTATTAAACGGATATACTTTCCGTAATCAAGTTCGATCGTCTTTAGCGAAACAACTAATCCTTCTAAAAGCGTTTGAGCTTTTTCTGCTGCATGAACGTCTAAATCATTAGGCAATTCATAAGTTAAGAATCCACCATCACTTCCGAGTTCAATAGTTGCCTGCACATTACAAAGCTCTTCCACTGCATTTATAGAACCAAACACAACCGCTGTAGTTCCAGCACAGACAAGGTCTTGTCCATGTGGCGCATACTCGGCATGTCCAGTCATTTTAAATGATTGGATACTTCCTAATTTCGTGCGACTTATCGTAATTTTAATCATGTTAACCTGAATTAAGCGTTGATAGCTTCAACAACTAGCTTAGTGTAAGGTTGACGATGACCTTGTTTCTTACGATTGTTCTTTTTCGCTTTGTATTTGAAAACGATGATTTTCTTAGCGCGACCTTGTTTTTCAACTTTAGCAGTCACTGTTGCGCCTTCTACAACTGGGCTACCAACTTTAACGTTTTCGCCACCAACGAAAAGAACTTTGTCAAAAGTAACAGTTTCACCAGCTTCAACATCTAATTTTTCAATGTAGATTGCTTGACCAGCTTCAACTTTAATTTGTTTTCCACCTGTTTCGATAATTGCGTACATACTTGCACCTCCTCTTAATTACTAAGACTCGCCAAAAACGAGGTAGACATAAATGCCTTTAGGGAACCTGTCTTGTGCGGTTGTAGCATATAGCCGTTTAGGTGCTATAAACTATAACATAAAGATGTTATCATGAATCATAGACGGTTGTCAATAAATGTTCTGCTAACTATTTTTTCCGTTCTACAATTTCTTTTTTACTTCCAAATCTTATAATAGCGTACTTTTCGATAGTATCATCTTTGAAATAAATTTCAAATGGAATATTTTTTTGTAATTCTTTTTGTAAAAATTGTTTTTGCAGATCTTGAGGTGCAGCAATTAATACTGCTTCATCCTCTATATTGCCATATGTAATGAGTTCTCGCTCTAACTCATAAGCAATCGTTTCATACGACATTACATACCCCGTCGCCTTACACGGTACACACTCTTCTAGCAATACGTCACGTAAAGAATGTTTTTTACGTTTACGTGTCATCTCCAAAATCCCTAACTCAGTAAACCCAAGTACTCTTGTATAAGTGCGATCATTTTGCATAGCAGCTATGAGACCTTCTCTTACCTTTTCTTTATCTTCTCGTTTTTTCATATTAATAAAGTCGATTAATATCATTCCACCAATATCACGAAGTCTTAATTGGCGAGCGATTTCGTCAGCGGCCATTTCATTTGTACGAAGTACTGTATCTTGTAAATTTTGTTTTCCGGTAAACTTCCCCGTATTCACATCTATTACAGTCATCGTCTCCATTTGTTCCACAATCAAATAAGCACCGTTTTGGAGCCACACAATTTTTTGAAGTGCTTTTTCAATTTCTCGCTCTATTCCGAAATGATTAAACATCGAAGATTTTTCATTATAAAAAGATACTTTTTCTTTTCCGACCTTGTCTTCTAATTCTTTTACTACACTTCTTGTATCTACAACTATTTTTTCGATTGTTTCAATTGGATTCTCTTGAAATACACGATCTAAAAAAGTCGCTGGTCGATGAAGTAATAGCGGTGCCTTTCCTTGGCCCTCTTTTCTTTTTAACTCTTCATATAACTGCTGTAACCTTTGCATTTCAGTTTGTATTTCTTCAATTTCTCCTTTTTCAGAAGCGGAGCGGAAAATATACCCTCCTGTCCCTTCTACTTCAATTTCGAGTAACTGCTGTCTTCTTTTATTGTTTTTTATTTTCCGAGAAACAGCGCGCATTTCATCATATGGCATATAAACGACATATTTCCCGGTAAATTCTATATTCGCTGTTAATTTCGGTCCTTTCGTATCAATTGCCTCTTTCACAACTTGTACGAGTACTGCTTGTCCTTCATGTATACGATAAGAAGACGGTACATCATCATATGAAAGGTACGCATGTTTTTCTAAACCGATGTTTACAAATGCTGCATTCATTCCAGCAATTGTTCTTACGATACGTCCAACGTAAATATACCCAACAATCTCTTGTTCTTCATTACGTTTCCATAAAAATTCAACAATTTTGTTCTTCTCTTCAATTGCAACGCGCTTTTCCGATCCAGCATAGTTCATGTATAAGGTTTTCAAATTTCTTTCCTCACTTTATAATCTTCTTTGTTTTTACAATAATAAAAGGTTAGTGCTATCGTCAACACTAACCGATTAATTCTTCAACAGATGAAGTTGTTCGTTTTTCAGTAAAATACGCATAGAGTAATTCATTTTCATCCAATGTGTAATGCTCTTTATATTCTCCATGGACGATAATAGAATGCTTATATCCTCTACGAAATTTGGTGAAAATCGTATATAAACGATCTTCTGATTGCACCTCTATAGGTGCAATCTTTTCAATCCCTCTTTTATTTCCGTAATAACGCTCTAATAAAAAGCGCATAAACGCATAACGTCTTTGCTTCCATTCTTGATATAACGATATTGCTAAAAATATGAGTAGTACCCACATCATAATATTGTTACTATTCCAAAGTAACTGCCACCCTAATATGACACTAAAAAAAACACATGACAATTGCATCATTTTTTCATGTGCTTGTAAATAAGGAAAACGATATGATAATACATTAAACAACACTTTCCCGCCATCAAGTGG
This sequence comes from Bacillus toyonensis BCT-7112, assembly GCF_000496285.1. Taxonomy (GTDB): domain Bacteria; phylum Bacillota; class Bacilli; order Bacillales; family Bacillaceae_G; genus Bacillus_A; species Bacillus_A toyonensis. The sequence continues at coordinate 1,648,277 of NC_022781.1, forward strand.
CCAAATAGGGAGTAAATTAAAGGCTAAAATAATTATATTATTCCACATAAAAAAATAATATAATTCCGCATTCAGCCAGCCAATCTCAAACAATATATACCCTACTAGCATCATCCAAATATGTTGAATAGGTCCTGCAATTACGACAACAAGTTCCTCTTTCAATGATTTATTTCCATGTTCCTCAAGCTCAGCCACACCACCAAACGGTAACAGTTGAATTTTTTTAATACGCCAATTATAATGCGCTGCTGCAAAAGCGTGACCGAGTTCATGAATAAGTACGATACAAAACAACAATAGTAACTCTTTAAAACGCGCCGTAAAAATACCAATAACTATAATAACCCAAAACAACGGATGCACTGAAATTTTCGTTAAAACTTCCTTATATTTAATCAAATGAAATCACCTGAATCGGATCAACAAATTTTTCATTCTTTTTTATTGCGAAATAAAATTTCCCATTTTTATTATTCGCATCATTACTCACCGTTCCAATTTTTTGTTTCTTTGAAACGTAATCATATAACTTTACTGACATATCATTTAAATTTGCATACCACGACTCCGTGCCATCTGCATGTTGAATTTGAACTGTATTTCCAAGTTCTTCTTTCTTACCCGCAAAAACAACTAATCCTTCATTTACTGACTCAACTGTTGCATTTGTAGCCGTTTGGACAAATACACCTTGGCCATTTTTTTGAAATCCTTGCATTACCTTTCCTGAAGCAGGAATTGCATAGTCTTTTTGCTGAATAGTCCCTTCCTTTTTCTCGTTAGGCGAATAGAAGACGAGAGGTTTTCCAAACTGTTTTTCATACCATTTCGCTACAGTAGCAAACTGAAACTCCTCTTTCATCACTTTTTCTGTAACAGCTTTAGCACCATCGAAAGAAGAAGGCGCATTCTTATACAAAATAGCAATTGAAAGAACTAAGATTGCTGATAATAAAACTTTGAAGAAAAAGACTTCCTTTCGAAACAAAGGATGAATTTCCTTTTCTCCCTCTTCAATAAATACCCCTTCACTATCAAAATTCCCCCCGGCAAAATACTGCTCTTCCTCCATTCTTTCTTGCTCTGCCTTCCTTTTCGCAATCCGCTTTTTAATTTCTTCTACACTTCTATTCTTCATACTGTCTCCCTTCTTTCGCTAACCTTATTTAAATAGAAACAGTTGTATACAGTTTGTACATATGTATGAGCTAGGAAAGAAAGATATTCGTATGAAGAAAAAAAGAAAGCACTTCGCATATGTGCGAAGTGCTCTTAACGGATGCCAAAGAAGTTTTTCATCTTTGTAAATACCGATACCTTTTCTTGTTCAAATGCTTGTAATGGTACATTCTCACCCAACAAGCGTCTTGCAATATTACGATAAGCTAACGCTGCTTTTCCACTAGGTTGCAACGCTACAGGTTCACCTGTATTTGTAGCACGAATAACTTCATCATCGTCTTCAACAACACCAAGAAGCTCGATTGATAATGTACGTACGATTTCATCAACATCTAACATATCCTGTTCATGAAGCATATGACTACGCACACGGTTAATAACAAGTTTCGGTGGTTCAATATCCTCTTTTTCTAAAAGCCCAATAATACGATCTGCATCACGCATTGAGGATACTTCTGGCGTCGTAACAACGATTGCTTTATCCGCACCAGCTACCGCATTTTTAAATCCCTGCTCAATCCCCGCAGGACAATCAATTAATATGTAATCATAATCTTGACGTAATACTTGTATTAATTCATCCATTTGTTCAGGTGTTACCGCTGATTTATCACTCGTTTGTGCTGCAGGTAATAAATAAAGATCATCAAAACGTTTATCTTTAATAAGAGCCTGAGGTAAACGACAACGCCCTTCAACGACATCAACAAGATCAAATACAATACGATTTTCCAGCCCCATTACTACGTCTAAATTTCGAAGACCAATATCTGTGTCAATTAAGCACACTTTCTTTCCAGATAAGGCTAGGGCTGTACCAATGTTCGCAGACGTTGTAGTTTTACCTACTCCGCCCTTTCCAGATGTAATTACTATTGCCTCTCCCACAGCTATACAATTCCCCTTTCTAACTTTGTTAAATTAGGTCTAAGATGAGTGAGAAGTTGCAGGCGATCGACAACAATGTGATTGTCCTCATTAATATACGCACATTCTGCCGTCTCCGCTCCGTCTTCTTTCTCTTCCGGAGCCCGCATTGCCACATCACTAATTCGAAGTTGCATCGGGTTCATAACAGATGCAGCAATTACAGCCTCTGAATCCCCATAATACCCAGCATGTGCAATCCCTCTTAATGATCCTACGACAAAAATATTCCCCCCAGCGATAACCGTTCCGCCTGGATTAACATCTCCAATTAACAATAAATTTCCTTTTACATGTAAAACTTGTCCAGAGCGAACAATTTTGGAAATAGGGACAATCTCTGTTTCTTCTTTCCATGCTATTGCTTCCGATTTAGTTATAACATCACTTTCAATTGAATCCACAACAAGATTCTTTTTATTACGAATTAACGTACGAAGCTCTTCTTGGTGGACTTCTGTTAAATAACGATTTCCCACTTTCACATGCACTTCAATTAAAGAACGCCCATCGCCATCATAGTAATGTGTAGATAGTTTTTCGTCCAATTCTTTCAGTAATTCAGAGAATGAACAGCAGTCATCTAAATGAAGCGTTATCCCGTCTTTTGTCCCTTTTATCGTTACATTTTGTTGCTTTTTTTCTTCCACTAAAGTTCACCCCACCGATTCAATTCGACATAAAATTAGAAAATCCTTTTTTCTTTTTCTTCCATCGCTCTTGAAAGACGCACTAAATATCGTCTCAGTGGGAAACAAACTATCAATATGAAAATTCCATTCAGCAATAAAGTAGAAAGGAGACGATCCGTGAAAAAGACATACGCCGACATATGAGTACGTCCTAACAAAGTTAAAAATCCATACACATAATATTCTAATGCTACAATGCTAGCTAATACGATAGACACAACAATGAATAAATTCAATTGTAGTACCTTCATCACACTATAAACTAAATAAGCTAAAATCGGATAAGCAAATATATATATACCGACAAGTTCTGTGTATACGGTATCAAATAAGAAACCAAATAATAGCCCGTAATAAATCCCTTGGACCGGACCATAGTACACAGTAACAAAACATAACACAATGATAAAGAAATGCGGCGCTGCTATACTGTCTTTCCAAAAAACTTCTGTTGGAACAATAGTAGCAAACATATTTTCAAACAGAAAAACAAAAAGGAGCAAAAGAGGAAGAGCTGCTCTTTTTAAAATCTTCATCATCTCTTCTCCTCCTCCTATTCTAATGGCGCTGATTTCATATCACGTTTAGCTACTATAATATGCTCTACGTCATTTAAATCAGCGGCAGGTTTTACATAAGCTGTTTTTGTTAAACCGTATGCATCTGGTTGAACATCAACGATTTCCCCAATCTCAAGACCTTTCGGGAAAATCTCCCCACCAAGTCCAGACGTTACAACCATTTGACCTTTAGCTACTGGTGCATCAGAGCCAATCTTTGTGAAAAGTAACAATTTTTTTTCTTTGTCATAACCTTCGATTAAACCGAAGATATTTTCATTTCCATGTACAACAGCAGAAACACGATTTGTTCGACTCATAGAACTTAACAACTCTACTGATGCTGTAAATTGAGATACACTTTTCACGCGTCCAACTAAACCTTTTGAAGTCATAACAGCCATATCCTTTTTAATCCCTTGCTGTGCTCCTTTATCAATTCCAATTAAATCGTACCATTTATCTGGATTGCGAGAAACAACAGTAGCTGGAATTTCAGAAAAATCGCTCGGCAACTCTTTTTTTTCAGTTAGCTGTCTTAATTTATTGTTGTCTTCCTCTAATTGCTTCACTTTAACTGATAAACTCGCATAGTTATCTATTTTTGCTTTTAATTCTTTATTCTCTTCATACGTGCGCTTTACATCCTCTACATTTTCAAAGAATCCAGCTACATATTTCGCTGGCTTTTGGAATACACGTTCTACAACACCGACAGTGTCTTTAACAAACTGCTCTGGCCATGTTAAACTGTTCCGTTCTTTCAATGAGATTCCAATCAATGCCACGAGAAGAATAATACTAACTAACAAAACAATTAATCTTTTGTTTAAGAAAAACTGTGGCACGTTCACACCCTCTTAATTCCATTGATTTTTATTTTGCAATATTATCGAGCAGCCGTTTTGAAAAGATCGATATTATCTAATGCTTTTCCTGTTCCAATTGCTACGCAATCTAATGGATCTTCTGCAACAAGAACTGGCATATTTGTTTCTTCACTAATCACTTTATCTAAGTTACGTAGTAATGCACCACCGCCTGTTAATACAATACCGCGGTCCATAATATCTGCCGCTAATTCAGGTGGAGTTTTTTCCAACGTATTTTTAACTGATTCTACAATTGCATCTACTGTATCTTTTAATGCATCCGCAATTTCTTCTGGTTGAATTAGTACTGTTTTTGGTAAACCACTTACTAAATCACGACCACGAATTTCCATAGGCTCGATACCTTCTGGCTCGCCTGCAGAACCGATTTCTAATTTTAATGCCTCTGCTGTTCTTTCACCAATCATTAAGTTATAGCTTTTCTTAATGTACTGAATGATTGAATCATCCATATCATCACCAGCAACACGAACTGATTGACTTGTTACGATACCACCTAATGAGATGATTGCAACTTCTGTTGTACCACCACCGATATCAACAACCATACTACCAGTTGGTTCCCAAACAGGTAAGTTCGCACCAATTGCTGCTGCAAATGGTTCTTCGATTGGATATGCATCACGAGCACCCGCTTGACGAGTCGCATCAATTACTGCACGTCTTTCAACAGCTGTAATACCAGACGGTACACATACCATTACATACGGTTTACGTGAGAAGAAGCCGTTTGATTTTTGAGCTTGTTGAATGTAATATTTCATCATTGTTGCTGTTGTTTCGTAATCAGCAATTACACCGTCTTTCATCGGACGAAGTGCTACTACGTTTCCTGGTGTACGACCAATCATCTGTTTTGCATCGCTACCTACAGCAACGATTTGTTTCGTATCAGTTTGTAATGCTACTACTGAAGGTTCACGTAAAACTACACCTTTTCCTTTTACATATACAAGCGTGTTCGCAGTTCCTAAATCTATTCCAAGATCGCGAGTAAAGCCACCAAATCCAAACATATTTTTTATCTTCCTTTCTTGTTTTCACGGACTCATTTTTTTCTTATTTTATATTATAAAAACAGTACGTTTTTTATATCTATATCCTTTTTGCAGATAATTTTCTACAAAAAACTCATAAATCACATTATAAAACAAAATAAGTAAAAAGCATAGTCTTAAATATGACCTTTTTCCTTTAAACTCACGAATTTATGGTCACCTATTATAATATGATCAAGCACTTCAATTCCAATAATCTGGCCGCATTCTACTAAACGTTTTGTTACTTCAATATCTTCTCGGCTCGGCGTAGGATCTCCTGAGGGATGGTTATGAAGACATATGATAGAGGCTGCTGCACGGCGGAACGCTTCTTTAAAGACTTCTCTTGGGTGTACAATTGACGTGTTTAGACTTCCAATGAATATCGTTTGCCTATGTATAACTTGATTTTTTGTATTTAAATATAAACAAACAAAATGCTCTTGTTGTAAAAAGCGCAGTTCTTCCATCATGTATTTCGCACAATCTTCTGGGCTTCGAATGCTATATCGATTTTGATACTCTAAACGTACCATTCTTCTACCTAGTTCAAAAGCAGCCATAAGCTGAGATGCCTTTGCAATCCCAACACCATGAATACTAATTAATTCTTCTAACGTTGCATCTTTCAACATACGTAAACCATCAAAGTGATGTAAAATTTTATCTGACAACTTTAAAACTGTCTCTTCTTTAGAACCTGTTCTGAGTAACACTGCAAGAAGCTCCCGATTTGATAAACTCCCTGTTCCTTCTAATAATAAACGCTCCCGTGGCTGTTCTTCTCTGACAACATCACGAATACCGTTCATCTCTCCACCCCTTTTACCTGTTCTCTCAAAGAAAACCCCATGCAATTTTACGCATGGGTTACATCAATATCAAATTGTTTTAATTCCCGGACAAGACGTGCAATTGGTAAGCCGACTACACTGTAGTAATCTCCTTGAATATGTTGAACAAAAATAGACCCTTTTCCTTGAATACCATAACTTCCTGCTTTATCAAGAGGTTCTTTCGATGCAACATATACGTCAATTTCCTCTTCTGTTAATTCCCAAAACGTAACTTCTGTACGCTCATAAAAAGTGACCGTTTTTTCTTTCGATATAATTGCCACACCTGTATATACTTCATGTGTTTTTCCTGATAATAATTGTAACATTTCTTTCGCCTCAACCTCATTAGAAGGCTTTCCAAGAATACGCGACTCATATGTAACGATTGTGTCTGCACCTAACACAATGTGATCACTATTATTTTCTGCTACCGCAGATGCTTTTTGCAAGGCAAGGGACATAACAATATCAGGAGGTGATGAATACGCACCAATCGTTTCTTCTACTTCACTTACAACGATTTCAAATGGTACGCTAGCTAACTCCAGCAATTCCTTCCTCCGAGGTGATCCTGAAGCTAAAATAATTTTTCTCATATTTTCTCCTTCCTTTCTCACATGAAGCAGAACAATTTACATCAATCGTATCAAAAGAATAGTTTATCCACAAATGAAAGAAATATTATTTTCTCTAAACAAAATAATATTTCTTTACTGCATACGATTATATTCCAGCCATAGAGAAAGTACTTTGCTCTAAATTTAAAAGAAAAGAAAGAAGTATAGACACTTCTTTCTTCATCATTTCATTATCTTATCATTTCACTTTTTGTGAAACAATTTTTTCATACGAAAGTATACCATCAATAACAACTTGATTTAATTTCGCCAAAGATTCTTTATCGCTCTTTCCGTCCTTCACTGTTTGCACAGCTATTGACGTATACATATACAGCTTTTTTACCTCCTCCTGCTTCATACTTTTCCCTACTTTTTCAATTGATTTCCATTCTTTCTCAATTACTTCTATATCTTTTGCATTACTTTTCCCACCAGCTTGTACGCTAGAAGCATATTTTGCTAAATGAGTATATAATGGCTGTACTTTTGTTAAGAACGCTCCTATTTCTTTATCATCTTTAAGCAACGCTTTATCCGTAATATCCCAGTTCTTTTTTAAAACGGAGACACCATCATTTTTATACTGCGTCATTAATTGATTTATAGCCTGTTCATCGCTAGCAATACCAACAATTAGTGCATACTTATCACCGCTCGGTTTCAAAGCAGCAACCCCTCCGTTACCTTTCCATTCTTCAAGAGCGGCCTGTCCCGTTTCTTTGGAAGAATAAAGCCCACCTTGAACAAAAAATAATTTCATTGGCTCTAATGACGTTCCTGTCTGTTTTTTTTGTTTTTCCTCTTTTGATACTGGTGTTTGTTCTGCCGTTCCATCCACCTTTGATTCTTCATTTCCAGTCTGCTTCGAAGCCGTTACCGTACTTTCCCCTGTTGTCCCTTGTCCTGTAAGTAACTGCAGCATTCCCATTCCAAACGCCGTACCAATTATAATTGCAGTTGCAACAATTACAATTAATGTATTACTCCACTTCTTTCTGTATTTTTCCATGGGCGCTGATTTCTTTTTTTGAAACGGAACAACGTTTTTCGGTCTTTCACTTTCCACTACCATCCATTCAAACTCATCTTTCTTCTTCTCTTCATACTTCGCTTCTGTTCCATTTACTTTCACTGAGATCGTTCGTGATTGCTTGTCCATACACTCACACCTCACCTCTTGTCGTTGTCCGCATCATATCATATTCATTTCACAAAAAAACGAGATATTTGTCAGAGGAATTCGCCAAATAACCCTATATAATTATCTTATATGTATGCATTTGACTTCATTTGTAGAACAAAAAACTAGATAGCAAAGGCTATCTAGTTTTTCTCGCGAATATATTTTCTAACTTCAGAAATGAAATATAGAGAACCCGTTATGATAAAGACATCATTTCCCCCTATCATTTCAACCTTTGTATCAATTGCCTCTTTCCAATCTTCAAAGACTATTTTTGATTTTTTTTGCGAATGCGCTGCAAGTTTGTCAGCGGAAATGGCACGATCAAAGGCGAATGTTGTAAAAATAATTTCATCGGCAATTGTTTCTAATTGACCTACCATGTTATGCAACTGTTTATCACCAAGCGCAGTAAATAAAACTATTATATTTTTATCTTTATAATGTGCCTCTACTGTTTTTACAAGACTCTCAATACCTTCTGGATTATGAGCACCATCTATTATAATATCAGGATTACTTTTCAGCTTTTCAAATCGGCCAATCCAATACGCTTCATGTAATCCAGCTCTTATTTCCTCTTCCTCAATTAAAAATGATACATATGTTTTTAAATACATAATTGCCATAAGTGCTAGTGAGGCATTTCCTACTTGGTGAACACCTTTCATTGACATTCGAACATCTTCAAAAGATGCGAAAGGACAAACAAAATCAAAACGTTCCCCATCTTCGTTAGACTGTTTATGTAACGCTGTAAAATGTTTGCCCAGTTCATATAAGTTTGCATGATTTTCCTTTGCAACCTTTTGAATGACCTGCAATGCTTCATCATCTTGCACGCCTGTAATAACCGGAACACCCGACTTAATAATTCCTGCCTTCTCATACGCAATTTCTCCTAGTGTATCCCCTAAAATATGCATATGATCGTGGCCGATATTTGTAATAATTGTGAGAATAGGATGAATCACATTCGTAGAGTCAAAGCGCCCTCCAAGCCCTGTTTCAAATAAAACAACATCACAGAAATTGATTTTACCGAAATAACAAATTGCCATAACAGTAATAATCTCAAACTCAGTCGCTTCCCCTAAATCCGTCTCGTCTAGTTTTTCAACGACTGGCTTTACCATGTTTACAAGTTCCGCAATCTCTTCATCTGCAATTGGTGTTCCGTTCACACTAATACGCTCATTAAATGTTTCAATGTAAGGAGAGGTAAATGTTCCAACCTTATATTTTGCGCCTTCTAGCATGTAGCGCATATACGTTAAAGTTGAACCTTTTCCATTTGTACCAGCAAGATGAACACATTTTATATGACGCTCTGGATTTCCGAGTTCTTCTAGCATCCAGCTCATTCTTTCTAATCCTGGTTTAATACCAAACTTCAATCGACTATGAATCCACCCTATCGCTTCTTCGTATGTATGTATCACGTATGTTTTCCCCTTTCAAAAGACAACCTTCATCATTCTATTATACGCAAAGAAAAGAGACTCACCAATATAGTGAGTCTCTAAAATACACTTTATTTCTCAAGATCTGCTAGACGTTGGCGAACTGCTTCGCGTTTTTCTAGGTAATCTTGCTCTTTCGCACGCTCTCCGTCAATAACTGCCGCAGGAGCTTTCGCTACGAAGCCTTGGTTTGAAAGTTTCTTCTGTACACGTTCTACCTCTTTATCGAACTTCTCAAGTTCTTTTTCAAGACGTGCTCTCTCTTCGTCAAGGTTGATAAGATCAGCTAACGGTAAGAATAACTCTGCACCTGATACGATTGCAGTCATCGCTTTTTCTGGCGCTTGTAAATTCGTTTGAATTGTTAATTCACTTGGGTTACAGAAACGCTCAATGTAAGAGCTGTTTTTCGTAAGTTGAGCAAGGATAGCCTCATCTTTTGCTTTAATTTGCATTTGAACTTTTTTGCTCATTGGCGTATTTACTTCTGCACGGATGTTACGAACAGAGCGAATGATATCAACTAGAAGGTGCATTTCTGCTGCCGCTTCTTTATCTTGTAAATCTTCGCGAACTGTTGGCCAAGCCGCTACTGTAATAGACTCGCCTTCATGCGGTAAATGTTGCCAAATCTTCTCTGTTACGAACGGCATGAATGGGTGTAATAGACGCATCGTTTGGTCTAATACGTAAGCTAAAATAGAACGAGTTGTTTTCTTAGCTGCTTCATCTTCACCGTATAGTGGAAGTTTCGCCATCTCAATGTACCAGTCACAGAAATCATCCCAAATGAAGTTGTATAATGAACGACCAGCTTCACCGAACTCATATTTATCCATGTTACGTGTTACACTTTCGATCGTTTCGTTTAAGCGAGTTAAAATCCACTTATCTGCAACTGATTTTTCACCAGTTAAATCGATTTCTTCATACTTCATATCATCCATGTTCATTAATACGAAACGTGATGCGTTCCAAATTTTATTAATGAAGTTCCAAGTAGATTCTACTTTTTCCATGCTGAAACGTAAATCTTGGCCTGGTGCACTTCCTGTTGATAAGAAGTAACGCATTGCATCTGCACCGTATTTCTCGATAACATCCATCGGGTCGATACCGTTACCAAGAGATTTACTCATTTTACGTCCCTGTTCATCACGAACTAAACCGTGAATTAATACATCTTTAAATGGACGCTCTCCTGTAAACTCTAAACCTTGGAAAATCATACGAGATACCCAGAAGAAGATGATGTCATAACCAGTTACTAAAGCATCTGTTGAATAGAACTTTTTAAAGTCTACTGCCTCTTCATTTGGCCAACCAAGTGTTGAGAACGGCCATAACGCTGAGCTAAACCATGTATCAAGTACGTCGTTATCTTGATTCCAGTTTTCAATATCCGCTGGCGCTTCAGTACCTACGTATACTTCACCAGTTTCTTTATGATACCAAGCTGGAATGCGGTGTCCCCACCATAATTGACGAGAAATACACCAGTCATGAATGTTTTCCATCCAGCGTAAGTATGTGTTTTCAAAACGCTCTGGTACGAACGTTACTTTTTCTTCTTCTTTTTGTTGAAGTGCTACTGCTTTTTCTGCAAGTGGAGCCATTTTTACGAACCATTGTGTTGATAAATAAGGCTCAACAACTGCACCGCTACGCTCACTATGACCTACTGAATGCATATGAGGCTCAATTTCTACTAATACGTCCGCTTCTTGTAAGTCTTTCACTAACGCTTTACGGCATTCGAAACGGTCCATACCGTTATACTTACCAGCTTTTTCGTTCATCGTTCCATCTTCGTTCATTACTAAGATGCGTGGTAAGTCATGACGGTTACCTACTTCAAAGTCATTCGGGTCATGAGCTGGTGTAATTTTTACAACGCCTGTTCCAAAGTCTTTTTCTACGTACTCATCGGCAATAATCGGAATCTCACGGCCTACGATTGGAAGGGTAACTGTTTTTCCGATTAAATGTTTGTAACGATCGTCTTCTGGATGAACTGCTACAGCTGTATCACCAAGCATCGTTTCTGGACGAGTAGTTGCAAGACGAATGTGACCAGAACCATCTGTTAATGGATAGTTCATATGGTAGAATGCACCTTGAACCTCTTTATGAATTACTTCGATATCAGAAAGAGCTGTACGTGTTGCTGGGTCCCAGTTGATAATATATTCACCGCGGTAAATTAAGCCTTTTTCGTATAATTGAACGAATACTTTATTAACTGCATCAGATAAACCTTCGTCTAATGTGAAACGTTCACGAGAATAGTCTAGTCCTAAACCAACTTTCCCCCATTGTTGACGAATGTGAGAAGCGTACTCTTCTTTCCACTCCCAAGCTTTTTCAAGGAATTTCTCACGGCCAAGATCGTAACGTGAAATACCTTCTTCACGAAGTTTTCCTTCTACTTTCGCTTGTGTTGCGATACCCGCATGGTCCATTCCTGGAAGCCATAATACATCGTATCCTTGCATACGCTTCGTACGAGTTAAAATATCTTGAAGAGTTGTATCCCAAGCATGACCTAAGTGTAACTTACCAGTTACGTTCGGAGGTGGAATTACAATTGTATACGGTTGTTTCTTCTCGTCTCCTGTTGCTTCGAAATATTTGCCTTCAAGCCACCATTGATAAAGGCCTTCTTCAACGGACATATGATCATATTTAGTTGGTAAATTCTTTTCCGTGTTTGACATTATTTTCCCTCCTTAAAATAAAAAATGCCCCTCATCCAAAAAAGGACGAGGGACATCGCGGTACCACCTTTATTTACAAACAAATTCAGAATTTGCTTATACTCTTAATTTGATAACGGACAAATCCGTCTTTTCCTAATGAGAACTATTCCGTTCAGAAAAGATGCTCCAGGGCTACCTTCTAACATAACTATCTAGAGAATCTCCCAGCTAATGATTCTCCTCTCTGAAGACGTTTCATGTTATACTCTTCCCCTTCAAGGCATTTATATGATTGTTAATTATTATATACAATAGTGTAAAAAACGAAACCTTATTCGTCAAGATAAATTTAAGACTATCACTTTCCGGGCGAATATAAAAAAGATAAGTAGCATCCTCCACTTATCTTTTTTACCCCTCTATTTACGGGCGGTAATACCCCCGCCACTGATTAAAGTTTCACTTTATCCGTTCCCTTGCTGGGCAGCTTGTAATTGTGACAGGAAATATTCTACATTGCTAACGAGCCAATGTGATTGTTGCAAGCTCTTTACTCCGCGAATCTCATTTTCCTTATTGCGACTCTGCCTTCTTTTTTTATAAGACTCAATTTGCCGAATAAATTGCGATGGATAGGTCATGTAAGCATACATAAGCAGTTGCTCTTCTTTCGTAAACGGGAAGTTTTTTTGGTACATTTGATACCATTCAAAACGATCACTTCGCGCAATTGGATATGTGTTTAAAGACCGCGAATAAAACCCTACAATATCTTGCACAGGCGTTGCAAACTTCGATTTTTCTAAACTAATAAAATAGCCATTCCGTTCATAGTCAAATAAAAAATGATTAAGTGACACGTTACCATGCACAAAAGTAATGCGTGTTTTATCTTTTTCTTTCATCGCATCGTTCCACTCATTTAATTGCTTCGTTGCAAATTCACGCGCCCTCATTACATGATGATAGTACGTACAATATTGTAATTCAAACGGAGACATATACCACTTCGCTTCAGATTCTACAAGAAACTCTTCTAACATCTCACCATCATTTTCCCAACGATCGGATATACTTGTGTAATGTTTTTCTAAATCTTCTTCTGTATATGTTTCTTCTTTCACCGTTTTTTGGTGCAACGTTCCAAGTGTTTGAAACATTTTATGGTATTGATCATTATCCTCGCCGTTTCCTTCCGCACGTTCTAACCAAGGCATTAAATAATAATTATAAGTCCCGTCACTTAAAATATAATTCCCATCCGTCGCATGGTATATAGGTACATAATTTGAAAAACCTTTCTCCTTCAAATATTGAATATGATGTAGAAAGTTATTCCGCTCTAACTTTCTATCTTCTATTTTCTTTAGCGCATATGGACCTTGATTCGTGTAAATTTTCGTTACACTTCCGTGCTCTTCCATATGCTGCGTATCCAATCTATATTGCCTTACAATGGGTTCATAGCGATTTCGTAATTCAATATCCATACGAATAACCCTTTCTATTCAAAACATAGCCTCTAGGACAATAGGGGAGTGAAAGCACTCACCCCCTTATTTCGCCTTTGCTTTTGAAACGGGAATATAAATAATTTGTCCCGTAGTTAAATATATATCTTCTGTTTGATTAACACGGTATAAGTTTTGTACAGACGTGTCATAACGTTCTGCAACAGATTCAATTGTATCCCCTTCTTGCACGAAATACATTCTTAACTTCGTAAATTCTTCTTCCGGTTCTTTCGTAAATAATTGTGTTAAATAAAGCGCATTTTCATCTCGCTGTGAGTACGCTTCTTCTTGCTCTCCCTGCTTTTTCGCCTTTTCTTTTTGATAATCTTTTCGTCCAAACAATTCAAATTGCAGCGTCGTTTCTTGCTCCTCTTCACGCTCCGCAAATTCATGTTCTGCCAATTCCTCTTCCGCTTCTTCTTGCTCTTTTCTTTCTTCTAGCTGGAACGGTTCAAATGCGTAATCTTCCCATTCATCCGATTCTTTATAGGTTGGTTCCGCTACATGCGGCGCGGGTCTATTTTCATCCTCTTCAGCTGAATCATCTTCTAACTCAGCATACGCCGTTTCTTCCTCTTCATCCTCGATTCTTTCCTCATCACATAAACCTGTAATAGATATATCCGCTAATAATTGTAAGCAACCATTTTCCTTCAATTCATAATCAAATTCTTCAATTGATACATATAATTCTTCAATTACTTTCACTCGATTTCTTGGAATTGATATTTCAAGTGGAAAGGAATGAACAAGTTCATTCACCCCATCTTCCCTTGTTTCTACATAATCAATTGACTTTGCTGGCGATAGTTCTCTTAATGAATAGGCCGAATCATCTTGCCTTGCAACATACTCCCCCGTTAAATCTAACTGCCCTCTCACGATAACTTCATGATCAAGCTCTTCTATCTCAACGTCTGGATCTAACGAAATTGACAAAAGTTCTTCGACTTCCTGTCCTTTTTGGAACCAAACAGATTCTTTTAATGAAAATCGTAACGAATGATCTGTTGTCACTTCTTTTCCCCCTCCCAAACTATATGTCATTACAGATTTATGTATGTAAAGCCCACTTTATGAATAAAAAAAATCGCTCCCCTTATGGAGAGCGATTTTCTCTAATATATTATGCTTGTAACTTTGACATTGCAATTTCAGCCGCTGCAATCGTCGCTTCAATATCTGCATCACTATGTGCTGTCGATAAGAACAAACCTTCAAATTGAGATGGTGGCAAGAATACACCTTGTTCTACCATTTCACGATAGTAAGCCGCGAAGAATTCTAAGTTTGAAGATTTCGCTGTATCGTAATTAATAACCGGCTCATCTGTAAAGAAAATACCAATCATAGAGCCTGCACGGTTAATATGATGAGGAATACCATGTTTTTCAGCCGCTTTACGTAGTCCCGCTTCTAACATTTCTGCTTTACGCTCAAACTCTACATATGATTCTGGCGTTAATTGTACTAACGTTTCATAACCTGCTGCCATTGCAAGTGGGTTACCTGATAAAGTACCAGCTTGATAAATCGGTCCGCTCGGCGCAACTTGACGCATAATTTCTGCTTTACCACCGTACGCCCCTACTGGTAAGCCACCACCGATTACTTTACCTAAACAAGTTAAATCAGGTGTTACACCGTAGTAACCTTGTCCGCAGTTATAAGCAACACGGAATCCTGTCATTACTTCATCAAAAATAAGCAGTGCACCGTTTTGTTCTGTTACTTCACGAAGCCCTTCTAAAAATCCTGGTTGCGGAGGAACAACCCCCATATTCCCTGCTACTGGTTCTACAATTACACAAGCAATATCATCACCGAATCGTTCAAAAGCGTACTTCACACTTTCTAAATCATTATAAGCTACTGTAATCGTATTTTTCGCTACACCTTCTGGTACGCCAGGGCTATCTGGTAAACCTAGAGTCGCCACACCAGAACCAGCTTTAATTAATAATGAATCACCATGACCGTGGTAACAACCAATAAATTTTAAAATTTTGTTACGACCTGTATAACCACGAGCTAAACGTAGTGCACTCATTGTCGCTTCTGTTCCAGAGTTAACCATGCGGACAATTTCAATCGATGGTACACGCTCAATAACAAGTTTCGCTAATTTATTTTCGATTTCTGTCGGCGCACCGAAGCTTGTACCTCTTTCAGCAACAGATTTTAACGCTTCAACAACACGATCATTTGCATGACCATGAATTAAAGGACCCCATGATAATACGTAATCGATGTATTCATTTCCATCAATATCATATACTTTAGAGCCTTTTCCACGCTCCATAAACAATGGATTCATACCAACAGATTTAAAGGCACGAACAGGGCTATTTACGCCACCAGGCATTAAGTCTTGCGCCTCTTCAAACGCCGCAATCGATTTATCAAACTTTTTCATTATTTAGCGCCTCCTTCTTGTAACCATTTTGCTGCATCTTTCGCATGATACGTAATAATTAAGTCTGCTCCTGCACGTTTCATGCTAATTAATTTTTCAAGCACAACTTCTTTTTCATTAATCCAACCATTTTGCGCTGCCGCTTTAATCATTGAATATTCACCACTTACGTTGTAAGCAACGATTGGTAAATTAAAGTTATTTTTCACATCACGAATGATATCTAAGTAAGAAAAAGCTGGCTTTACAATTAAGAAATCAGCACCTTCCATTACATCTGATTCTGCTTCACGGAATGCCTCCATACGGTTCGCTGGGTCCATTTGATATGTTTTACGGTCACCAAATTGCGGCGCGCCGTGTGCAGCATCACGGAACGGTCCATAAAATGCTGATGAATATTTCACAGCGTACGACATAACTGGTACGTGTCCAAAACCATTCTCATCTAACGCATGGCGAATTGCTGTTACGAATCCGTCCATCATGTTTGATGGCGCAATAATGTCCGCTCCTGCTTTCGCTTGGCTTACAGCTGTTTTCGCAAGTACTGCAAGAGACTCGTCATTTAAAATAATACCATCTTCAATTACACCGCAATGACCATGGCTTGTGAATTGACATAAACATGTATCTGCAACTACTACTAACTCAGGGAACTCACCTTTAATTTGCTTAATGGCACGCTGTACAATTCCATGATCACAATATGCTGATGATCCAACTTCATCCTTTTCAGCAGGTAAACCAAATACAATAACAGAACGAATACCTAAATCAACAACCTCTTGCATTTCAGCTTGCAATAAATCTAAAGAGATTTGATATACGCCCGGCATAGAAGGAACTTCATTACGAACATTCTCTCCTTCTAATACAAAAATAGGGTAAATAAAATCTTCCGTATGTAAAAACGTTTCACGCACAAGCGCACGCATGCCCCCGCTTTGTCTTAAGCGACGATGACGATTAAATTGTAAAGAGTTCATAAATTTCTATCCCCATTCTTTTATTTTGTCCCGCGTTAACGGGCAGTAAGACTCCCATCTCAAAATTCGGCTAGAGCAAAGAAGTTAGATGGGAAATCAACTGCCCATAAACGCCCAATTGGTGAGGGCTAATAATTAGTGGGGAATGAACCTCCCACTAATTAAAGTTTCACTTTATAGATTCACAAATGCATTGTAGTAATGCTTCTACAGTGTACTCTTTCGGCACAATAACATGCGGAAAATAAAGGTTCGCTTCTTTTTCCGTAATAGGCCCTATACAAGCAATTGTACATTTTTTTGTCCATTCTCTCCAGTTTGTGCCCTCCAGTAAACGAACAAAACTATCAACAGTTGAAGGACTCGTAAATGTAATAACATTTACTTTCCTTACTTTCAATGCTGTTATAAGTTCTTGTTTTTTCTCTACATTTACTTTCGTACCGTATACGATTAGCTCATCTAGAGAAACACCAATTCCCCGAAGTTTAACTGGAATTACATCTCTCGCTAAATTCCCTTTCGGAAATAAAATACGCTCGTTTCCACTTAATTCTTTTAGAAACTCTTCGGCAAACACTTCTGCAACAAATGAGGTTGGAACAAAATGAACTTGATAGCCCCTTTTTTCTAACTCTAATTTTGTTTTCACGCCTACCGCAGCGATTTTAATAGTTAATGGTAGTTTCTTTTCTAAACCATCTAGAAAAAAAGTTACACCATTTTTACTCGTAAAAATAACCCAGTCATACGAATGTAGCTGCCTTGCTGTATGGTGAATTCGCCTATGAGATGTGCCTTCCATACGCAAAAGCGGAATTTCCAATGGAATTCCGCTCCGTTCTTTCACTGCTACACTCATTTGTTTCGCTTGATGCTGGGCACGTGTAATCAATACTGTTTTGCCAGCAAGAGCATTCATATTTATTGTTGTCCCTTATTTGCAGCAAGAATGAGTTCTTTTGCGCCTTGTTTAATTAAAAGGTCCGCAGCCTCTAGCCCTACTTCCTTTGGTTCAACGCCTACCACTGTCTCTTTTAATAAAACAGAGCCGTCCATAGAACCGACAAGAGCTGTTAATTCGATTGCATCATCCTTTGTAAGAGTTGCATATCCAGCGATCGGAACTTGACATCCACCTTCAAGTTTATGAAGAAATACTCGCTCCGCTGCCACTGTTCTCTCTGTTACAGCATCATTCATATGCGATAACAACTGTAATAAATCGTTATCGTCCTTACGACATTCAATCGCTAATGCACCTTGTCCTACAGCTGGTACACATAACGTTTCATCTAAATGTTCTGTAATCACTTCATCATCCCAGCCCATTCTTTGTAATCCAGCTGTCGCTAAAATAATTGCATCATAATCTTCTTCTTTTAATTTACGTAAACGTGTATCGATATTTCCGCGAATCCATTTCACTTGTAAATCTGGTCTCGCAGCTAATAACTGTGCACTACGTCTTAAACTACTCGTTCCTAAAATCGCACCTTCTGCTAAATCTTTAAATGATGCTCCGCTTTTAGAAATAAAAGCATCACGAGGGTCAACACGCTTTGGTGTACAGCCAATCATTAATCCTTCTGGAAGTACGGCTGGCATATCTTTCATACTATGTACAGCCATATCGATTTCTTTCATAAGTAACGCATGTTCAATTTCTTTAACGAACAAACCTTTTCCGCCTACTTTTGAAAGAGTAACATCTAAAATCACATCACCTTTAGTGACAATTTCTTTCACTTCAAATTCATATGGTAAACCAAGTGCTTTTAACTGATCAATAAACCAGTTTGTTTGCGTCAATGCTAGCTTACTCTTTCGTGAACCTACAATAATTTTGCGCATAATTCTCTCTCCTCATTATAAATACCAAAAGTGGAAATTAGATAAACTACTTAATAGAAAAATGTTAACTAGCATTACGAGAAAGGCCCCTACATTCCACAGTACAATTTTCTTCCCTTGCAACACATCTGCCGCTCGTAAATACAAGCCCGTACAATATACAAATAGAACGACAAACGAACCGATTACTTTCGTATCATACCAATGAAAATTGTCCAATTTTGTATATCCCCATATGCATCCTAATAAAATTGCTAGTAAGAAAAATGGAACAGAAAATAAATTTAACCCGTAAGACGTAGATTCAAGCTTCGGCAAATTCCCTAACCTTCTTAATCTCGCATTCCACTTTTTCTTTTTTAATAGGCGATATTGCAGTAAATACATAATAGAAAAAATAAACGATACCGTAAACGTTGCATAAGAAATAATCGCCATTCCAACATGCACGTATACAAGTTCTGAAACTAATTGCTCTGCAAGTACTGGCGACATCTTTCCGAGCGGTGTAAAAATAGAAAAGGCGCTTACGCCAAATGCTACAACATTTGTAAAGAAGACTAAAAAGTCAACGCGCATAAATCGATTTATGACTAACGACATCGTAATCAATAACCAAACATAAAAATAAATCCCTGATAATAAAGTTAAAATGGGATTCGTTTCTGAATCTGTCGCCCTAAGCAACATAAAAATAGACTGCAATACCCATACAATCGAAAGTAACCAAAAAGCAAATCGGTTCGCCTTTCGGTTACTTTGGAAATAATCTATAAAATATAAACTAATGCTACAAGCATATAAAATAATTGCAATATGATAAATAATACTGTTATTTAAAAAACTCATCCGATCATCCTTCCAAATTATAAAGATGGAACGGATGGTGTCCACACTCTTTTATGTTCTACTTCTTCCGCACGACTCTCTACTTCTTCCGTTTCTAAATCAAAAATCTTTGCAAATAACGCTAATTTTTCGCCCGCCCCCTCTTCAGCAGCTATTTCTTTTGCTACTAAAATTGGGTCTTTTAATAATTGGTTAATAATACTTTTCGTATGCTTACTAATTACTTTTTTCTCACGATCACTAAGATTTGGTATTTTTCGTTCAAGACTTTCCATCGTTTCGCTTTGAATTACAAGTGCCTTATCACGAAGAGCTGCTATTAACGGAACAACACCAAGTGTACTTAACCACGTTTTAAATAGAACAATTTCCTCTTCAATCATAAATTGAATTTTCTTTGCTTCTTTCAAACGCTCAGCACGATTTGCTTCCACTACTCCTTGCAGATCATCAATGTCATATAAGAAAGAGCCTTCTAACTCATCAATTGCTGGATCAATATCACGTGGCACTGCAATATCAACCATAAATAAAGGACGACCAGAGCGCATTTTCTCTACCTTTGTCATCATCTCTTTCGTAATGACATACTCTGATGCACCAGTGGAACTAATTAAAATGTCCGCTTCTAATAATGCACATTGTAATTCACTTAAAGATTTTGCATGTCCCATATATTTCTCAGCCATTACTTCCGCTTTTGAAAGCGTTCTATTCATAACGGTTACTTTACGAGCACCGCTTCCGTATAAATTTTGTAATGCAAGTTCTCCCATTTTACCAGCACCAAGAATAAGTACATGACAATCTGTTAACTCACCAAATATTTTCTTTCCAAGTTCAACAGCAGCATAACTAACAGACATTGCACTCTCACCAATTGTTGTTTCTGAGTGAGCACGTTTTGCTAACGTAATGACTTGCTTAAACAATTCATTAAAAATTGTACCTGTCGCTTTTACTTGTTGCGCTTCTAAAAAGCTATCTTTTATTTGACCTAAAATCTGCGTTTCTCCAACTACCATAGAATCTAAACCGCACGTTACGCGGAATAAATGATCTATTGCACCATCTTGTTCAAAAATAGTTAAATATGGTGCGACTTCTTCTATTTCAAGCTGAAACCAATCAGCTAAAAACTTCTTAATATAATACCGTCCCGTGTGTAATTGATCGACAACAGCATAAATCTCAGTGCGATTACAAGTTGATACAATGACATTTTCTAACACGCTCTTTTGACTTTGTAATGTAGTCATTGCTTGTTCTAGCTCTGCTGCCTGAAATGTGAGTTTCTCACGAAATTCTACAGGGGCTGTTCGATAATTTACACTAACAACAAGAATATGCACGCAGCATGTCCCCCTTCACCCGTTTTATCACTTTATCTACTATCATAATACAACTTTCCTCTTATGAATCTGACAATCGTGTGAACAACCGATTATTTTTTATATATTCTCCGTATGTAATAAAGGAGATTCAGTAAAACTAATAAAAAGCTCCCTACTTTATAATGATTATAAATTAATAACTCTATTTGTACGTTACCAAAAAAAGTCCTCATAATCAAGTGATGGAAACTATTCCATATAAATTATAACATCATCTTTCCTATCTTCTTTCATCATGAAGGAAAATATGTATGATTGTTCCAAAATATAGCACACACTTTCTCAATACAATGTATTTGACATTGTATTTATTTTTCGTTATATTGGTTTTACAAAATTAAATTTTGCACAATTTAAAAAGAAAGGAGTTATTCATGACAGAAGATTCTTTGCATCTAGATAACCAACTTTGTTTTTCTATTTACGCCTGTTCTAGAGAGGTTACACGTTTTTATCGACCGTATTTAGACGAAATGGGTATTACGTACCCTCAGTACATTACTTTACTTGTACTATGGGAACAAGACGGACTAACAGTAAAAGAAATTGGAGAACGTCTATTTCTAGATTCCGGCACGTTAACACCTATGCTAAAACGGATGGAATCATTAAACCTTGTAAAACGTGTTCGTTCAAAAGAAGATGAGCGAAAAGTTTGTATTGAATTAACAGAACAAGGTAAAGATTTAAAAGAAAAGGCTTGTTCATTACCGAAAACGATGGCTACAAATTTAGGAATTACAGAGCAAGAGTATCGTTCTTTATTAACCCAATTAAATAAACTAATTGAAACAATGAAAACAATAAATGATAGAAAAGGGGAATAAACATGGATAAATTATATACTGCTTCAGTAACAGCAACAGGTGGAAGAAACGGGAAAGTAGTTTCAGATGATGGCATATTAAATCTTGATGTAAAAATGCCGAAAGCATTAGGTGGTGCTGGCGGGGAAGCAACAAACCCTGAGCAACTATTTGCCGCTGGTTATGCCGCTTGTTTTGATAGTGCATTGCAACTTGTCATTCGTACAAAACGAGTGAAAGTGGAAAGTACAGAAGTAACTGCTCACGTTTCTATCGGAAAAGATACAGATGGTGGTTTCGGACTATCTGCTGTACTTGACGTACATGTCGCTGGCGTTTCTCATGCCGAAGCACAAGAACTTGTAGAAGCCGCTCACGGTGTATGTCCGTACTCTAAAGCAACACGAGGGAATATTGAAGTAACATTAAACGTACGCTAAAAATTTATACAAACAAAAACGCGCGACATTCGTCACGCGTTTTTTGTTTTTGTCATTTTATGAATTGCCTTCCACGCTTCTTCTTTTCCAAGTCCTGTTTCAGAAGAGAATAGAACGATTTCATCGCCAATTTCAACAGCAAGCGTTTCTTTTACAACTTTTAAATGCTTTTGCCATTTCCCTTTCGGAATTTTATCGGCTTTCGTCGCAATAATAATTGTTGGAATTTCATAATGCTTTAAGAAATCATACATCATCACATCATCGTTTGTTGGTTGGTGACGTAAATCTACTACTAATACAGCTGCATCTAATTGCTCACGTGTTGTAAAGTACGTTTCAATCATCTTGCCCCATGCTGCACGTTCCGTTTTAGATACTTTCGCATATCCATAACCTGGAACGTCAACAAAATGCATCATTTCATTGATTAAGAAAAAGTTCAGCGTTTGCGTTTTTCCTGGTTTAGAAGAAATACGTACTAACTTTTTACGATTTAAAATTTTATTAATGAAGGAAGACTTCCCGACATTTGAACGACCTGCTAATGCAATTTCTGGTAAGTCACTGTCTGGATATTGTTCTGGTTTAACAGCACTAATTACAATATCTGCTTTTGTTACTTTCATTGTTTCACTCCTACTAATGCGTGCTCCAATACTTCGTCTAAATGAGATGCAAGCACAAACGTAAGATTTTCTTTTACGCTTTCTGGAATATCATCTAAATCTTTCTCGTTCTCTGCTGGCAAAATAATTTTTGTTAAGCCTGCGCGATGAGCACTTAATGTTTTTTCTTTCAATCCACCAATTGGTAATACACGGCCACGAAGTGTAATTTCACCTGTCATACCAACTTCTTTACTTACAGGAATACCTGTTAGTGCAGAAATAAGTGCCGTTGCCATCGTAATACCTGCTGACGGTCCATCTTTTGGAACTGCTCCTTCTGGAACGTGAATATGAATATCATTTTTCTCATGGAAATTTGGATCAATATGAAGCTCTTCGGCACGAGAACGAATATAGCTAAACGCAGCTTGTGCTGATTCTTTCATAACATCCCCAAGTTTCCCTGTTAAAATTAATTTCCCTTTACCTGGCGCTAAGGACACTTCAATTGCAAGTGTATCGCCGCCCGCTGCTGTATAAGCTAACCCGGTTGCCATTCCGACTTGGTCTGTTTTCTCTGCTTGCCCATAACGGAATATGTGTTTACCAAGTAAATCTACAATATTTTTCTCTGTCACAACAATACGTTTACGTTCCGCTGTAACGATAATTTTCGCTGCTTTACGACAAACTTTTGCAATTTGGCGCTCTAGCGTACGAACACCAGCCTCACGTGTATAATAACGAATAATTTCAAGAAGCGCTTCATCACGTACTTGTAAATTACCTTTTCGTAAGCCATGCTCTTTTAATTGTTTCGGCAATAAATGCTCTCGAGCAATGTGCACCTTTTCCAGTTCTGTATACCCAGCAATCGAAATAATTTCCATACGGTCAAGTAATGGACCCGGAATACTTGAAAGTGTATTAGCGGTTGCTACAAACATAACTTTCGATAGATCATATGGTTCTTCAATGTAATGATCACTGAAGTTATGATTTTGTTCTGGATCTAACACTTCAAGTAATGCTGCTGATGGATCGCCACGGAAATCGTTAGACATTTTATCAATCTCATCTAATAAGAAGACTGGATTAACTGTTTTCGCCTTTTTCATACCTTGAATAATGCGTCCCGGCATTGCTCCAACGTATGTACGACGGTGACCACGAATTTCAGATTCATCACGCACACCACCAAGGGATACACGGACAAAATTACGATTTAATGATGTCGCAATTGAACGAGCTAACGAAGTTTTCCCGACCCCTGGAGGGCCTACTAAACAAAGGATAGGTCCTTTTAATGAGTTCGTCAATTTTTGTACAGCTAAATATTCAAGCACTCGCTCTTTTACTTTTTCAAGACCGTAATGATCTTTGTTTAAAATCTCTTCAGAATGAACAAGATCAATCATATCCTCTGTCGCTTCTGTCCACGGAAGTGCTAATAACCAATCAATATAATTGCGAATAACACCGCTCTCCGCAGAACTTGCTGGTAGCTTTTCATAACGATCTAATTCTTTCAGTGCAGCCTTCGTTGTTTCTTCAGGCATTCCTGACTGTTCAATTTTCTCACGAAGTTCTTCAACTTCCCCACCCTTACCTTCTTTATCGCCAAGTTCAGTTTGAATCGCCTTCATTTGCTCACGTAAGAAATATTCTTTTTGCGTGCGTTCCATTGAACGTTTCACTTTTTGTCCAATTTTCTTTTCTAAACTAAGTAACTCTTGTTCATCTTGAATAATTGAAATAAGTGTATGTAATCGTTCTTTCACAGATACAATCTCTAAAATTTCTTGTTTCTGTTTCGTTTTAATTGGCAAGTGAGAAGCAATTAAATCAGCTAGTCTTCCTGGTTCTTCTACATCAGCTACCGTTGCAAATGTTTCATTTGATACTTTTTTCGAAACTTTAATATATTGTTCGAAATGCTCCAGTAACGTACGCATAAGAGCTTTCTCTTCTAAATCACCTTCCACTTCTTCAGTTACCGTTTTAATAGAAACTTGTACTACATTTTCTTCCTCGATAAACTCTACTACTTCTGCTCTATGTAAACCTTCTACAAGGACACGAAGCGTACCGTTCGGCAATTTTAACATTTGCTTCACTTTCGCCACTGTACCTACACTATATATGTCATCTTCTTTCGGATCATCGATATTCATTTCTTTTTGCATCGCTAAAAAGATGATATTTTCATCCATTGCCGCCTGCTCTAGTGCCTGTATCGATTTATCACGTCCTACATCAAGATGCAGAACCATCGTTGGATATACGAGAACGCCTCTTAATGGTAGGAGGGGTACGATTCTTTCATTCGTATTCATACTAGACATAGCACCTCCATAATAAATTAAACTCCTGTTCAACTATTTTATATTACAATACATCTAGATGCAATTGCAGAGATTCTGAGCAATTGTAAATCCCTTGTTTTTTCTCCCTTATGAAAAGAAAAAAAGACTCCGCTTAAGCATACAAACTTAAACGAAGCCTGGCAAATTTTATTATCATTCATTCTCACATGGATTGTGCATCTGTTTCGTCTACAGTAGTATGTACATCAAGCTCTCGATGCATATTTTCCTGCATAAATGTTAGCTCAAATACTTCTTTTAACTTACGAACAGGAATGATTTCAATTCCCTTTATTGTGTACAAAAACGGTTGCATGTTTTCAGCAGGAATAATGACTTTCTTAGCTCCTGCTTTTTTCGCAGCCTTTATTTTTGCGTATACACCACCAATAGGCTTCACTTCTCCATGTATACTTATTTCACCTGTCATCGCCACTTCATTATTCACATATGTACGATGCACGGCTGAGTAAACACCCGTTGCCATAGCAATCCCTGCAGAAGGACCATCGATCGGGATACCACCTGGAAAATTAATATGTATATCGTACCCTTCTGGCAACACATCTAAAGAACGAAGTACTGTTAATACATTATCTACAGAACCTTTCGCCATACTTTTACGACGAATTGATTTCGTTTGGCTACCAATACTTTCCTCTTCTACAATACCGGTAACATTTACCGACCCTTTATCTTTCGCCGTGATTGCTGTTACTTCTATTTCTAATAACGCTCCTGTATTCGGTCCGTATACAGCAAGTCCGTTTACAAGACCGATCCTCGGAATAGGGTAAATACGTTTTTCATATTTCGGTGCAAGCTGACTAGAATGAACAACCCACTCTATATCTTCATCTTTAATGAAAGAACGTTCTTCATTTATCGCCATACCAGCAGAGATTTGCACGAGATTAATTGCTTCTCGTCCATTCCTTGCATACATACCAATCATTTCAATACCGTTCTCACCGATTTGCATTTCCACTTTGTCGGCTGCATTCTTCGCTACTTTTTGAATTTCTTCTGTATCTAGCTCACGGAAAAATACCTCTAAGCAACGAGACCGAATAGCAGGTGGAATTTCCTCTGGTGAACGTGTTGTCGCTCCAACTAAGCGGAAATCTGCTGGTAAACCTTTTTGAAAAATATCATGTATATACGTTGGAATCATCGTATTCTCTTCACTATAGTACGCACTTTCTAAAAATACTTTTCGATCTTCTAACACCTTTAACATTTTGTTCATTTGAATCGGATGTAGTTCACCAATTTCATCAATAAACAAAATACCACCATGTGCATCTGTTACTGCGCCTTTTTTCGGTTGTGGAATACCTGCTTGCCCCATCGCACCAGCACCTTGATAAATCGGATCATGAACCGAGCCAATTAAAGGATCTGCAATACCACGTTCATCAAACCGAGCTGTCGTCGCATCAAGTTCGATAAATGTTGCATTCGTACGAAATGGAGATTTCGGATTTCGTTTCGCCTCTTCTAATACAAGACGCGCTGCCGCTGTCTTTCCGACACCTGGCGGGCCATATATGATTACATGTTGCGGATTCGGACCACAAAGAGCCGCTTTTAACGACTTAATCCCGTCTTCTTGCCCTACAATATCTAAAAAGGATGTAGGGCGCACCTTTTCCGCAAGCGGCTCTGTTAGAGAAATCTCACGCATTTTACGAAGCTGTTCTAATTCTTTTTTTGATTCTCGATCAATTGAAACTTTTTGTGTTCGCTGATTTCGAAGTAAGTGCCAAAAATATAATCCGACAATTACACCAAAAACAAGTTGAACAAGTAAAAATATATTTGTCCAGCTCATCATTTATTTCCTCCCGCAATGTTTTATCATTTAGTATTTCCGCGGAAGAACGTAGCTAAACATAAAGAAAAACAGCAATTATAAAAATTGCTGTTTCTCTTTCGCATTATGCAGATGTTTTTGTATCAAGTACAGTACCGTCTTGTAGCACCAATTTCGGTGGCTCATTATCAGCTACTGTTTCTTTCGTAAGAATACACTTCTCGATATCTTTGCGAGATGGAAGTTCAAACATTACATCAAGCATTAAGCCTTCAATAATAGAACGAAGTCCACGAGCACCTGTTTTACGTTCAATTGCTTTTTTCGCAATCTCAATCAGTGCGCCTTCTTCAAACTCTAACTCAACATCGTCAAGCTCCAACAGTTTTTGGAATTGCTTAACAAGTGCATTTTTCGGTTTCGTTAAAATATCAACAAGAGCATCTTCATCAAGTGGCTCTAGGTTCGCAATAACTGGAAGACGACCGATAAACTCTGGAATTAAACCAAATCTTAAAAGGTCCTCTGGTAATACGTGAGATAGAACATGCTTTTCATTTACATCAGCATTTTTCTTCTCTGAACCAAATCCAATTACTTTTTCACCAAGGCGACGTTTAATAATTGGCTCAATGCCATCAAACGCTCCACCACAAATGAATAGGATATTCGTTGTATCAATTTGAATGAATTCTTGATGCGGATGCTTACGACCACCTTGAGGTGGAACGCTTGCTACAGTACCTTCTAAAATTTTCAGAAGTGCCTGCTGTACACCTTCACCAGATACATCACGTGTAATTGATGGATTTTCGGACTTACGTGCCACTTTATCAATCTCATCAATATAAATAATTCCTTTTTCTGCTTTTTCTACATCATAATCAGCCGCTTGAATTAGTTTTAGTAAAATGTTTTCTACATCTTCCCCAACGTATCCAGCTTCTGTTAAAGATGTTGCGTCCGCGATTGCAAATGGAACATTTAAAATACGCGCTAATGTTTGTGCCAATAATGTTTTACCACTACCTGTTGGCCCAATAAGTGAAATATTACTCTTCGCTAATTCTACATCATCAATTTTGCTGTTAGAATTAATACGTTTGTAATGGTTATATACCGCTACCGCTAGTGCTTTTTTCGCGTTATCTTGTCCGATGACATACTCATCTAAGATTTCACGAATTTCTACCGGTTTCGGTACATCTTTGAATTCTACTTCTTCGTCCTTCGCAAGCTCCTCTTGTACAATTTCAGTACAAAGCTCGATACACTCGTCACAAATGTAAACACCTGGACCTGCAACTAACTTTCGAACTTGCGTTTGTGTTTTACCACAGAAAGAACATTTTAATTGCCCTTTTTCATCATTAAATTTAAACATATTTTCACACCCCTTACAAAGTGCTAACCTCTTGCCTTCGTATGTACACGATAAATGTATCGTATGTAAATACATATTATGTCACTACGTAGCGAGAAATACAAATAATATGACTAGTTATGTACAAATAAAAAGTTTTTAAAACTTTTGAAATATGTATATTCGACTTATAAAGGAACTTTTCCTTCTTCATCGAAAAGTTTTATAAATATATTTCTATATTTATAAAACAAGGCACGATTAAAATCGCGCCTTGTTATTTTATTATGCAGCGTTTTCTACTAAGAAGTCTACAGCTTTACGCACTTTAAGATCTTCAGATAAAGCGTCTGCGCTTCCAAGAGCTTGCTTGATAGCGTCTACTGGCATACCGTACATTTCAGCCATTTTTTCAACTTCTGCAGTTACTTCTTCTTCAGTAACTTCGATGTTTTCAGCTTCAATGATAGCTTCAAGAACAAGATTGATTCTTACACGTTTTTGTGCATCCTCTTTCATTTGCTCTTTTAATTTGTCAGCATCAGTACCTGTGAATTGGTAGTAAAGCTCAAGGTTCATACCTTGTTGGCTTAAACGTTGCTCGAATTCACGAACCATACGATCTAACTCAGTGTCGATCATAGCTTCTGGAATATCGATTTCAGCGTTAGCAGCAGCTAATTCTACTACTTCGTCACGTACTTTGTGCTCAGCTTCGTGCTTTTTGCCTTCTTCTAAGTTTGTACGAAGTTTTGTTTTTAATTCATCAAGAGTTGCAACTTCTTCGTCAGCCTCTTTAGCGAACTCGTCGTTTAACTCAGGAAGTTCTTTTGTTTTGATTTCGTGAATTGTTACTTTGAATGTTGCTGGTTTGCCAGCTAATTCAGCAGCATGGTACTCTTCTGGGAATGATACTTCAACGTCTTTAGACTCACCAGATTTAAGACCAATTACTTGCTCTTCGAAACCTGGGATGAAAGTACCAGAACCGATTGCAAGAGAATAGTTTTCGCCTTTTCCGCCTTCAAATGCTTCGCCATCAACGAAACCTTCGAAGTCGATTACAGCTGTATCACCATTTTCAATAGTTCCTTCTTCTTTAACAACTAGTTCAGCTTGACGCTCTTGTAAAGCTTTTACTTCATTCTCTACATCTTCGTCAGTTACAGTTGTTTCAACTTTTTCTACTGCTAAACCTTTGTACTCACCTAATTTAACTTCAGGTTTCACTGTAACTTTTGCAGTGAAGATAAGGTTAGCATTTTTTTCGAACTTCTCAATATCGATTTCAGGATGAGCAACTGGGAAGATACCAGCTTCATCGATTGCTTCACCGTATGCTTTTGGTAAGATGATATCTAAAGCATCTTGGTATAAAGATTCGATACCAAAGCGTTGTTCGAATAACGGACGAGGCATTTTTCCTTTACGGAAACCTGGTACGTTGATTGTTTTTACTACTTTTTTGAACGCAGCGTCGATAGAGTTGTTTACTTCTTTAGCATCAACTTCAATTGTTAAAACGCCTACGTTACCTTCTAATTTTTCCCATTTTGCAGCCATTTATTCTTTCCCTCCAACTATAATAATGTATGCACATACCTTTATAGATCAAAATATTCATTATCTCTCTTTCGAAATAATAAATGTACAAATAATCCTCTAGCAAATGCTTTCAGATATAATGTTCCAATCTACTAGTTGTCTAAAAGACAACTACGGTATATTTTGTTCGAGACTAATATGAAACATATTAAGTAAGAGAATTACACTTCTCTTCTCTTACAAACAGGCAGATTTCTGCCTTTTGCAACCCTTACATTATAACATAGAATATGCTCGTTTCAAGAACTGAACGATTCTTTTTCATAATTATACGGGCAAATATCCTTCTCTTTCAACACGCAATAACCATTGATAGGCAATATGAAACTCTTCTAATTCAATATTATATGCTGTCATAAGTTCTTCTTCATCAATAGCCAATCCGAAACGTTTTCTTCCAATTCTCTCTAAAACAGCAGCCCAAATCTCTACTTTATCCATTAATAGTGCAAATGGGAAAACGCTAATTTGTAATTCTTTCCAATATACAACCATCGCACTAAATATATCGGGATAATTTTGCTCCAATCGGCTTGATAATGTATGTATAATGTTATCGGATTGCTCCTCATTATGACCTGTAAATGCTGGAATCACTTTAACCCTATTTCCAAACTTTTCTACTTCTATCTCTTCTTCTACTTGATTTTCTATCATTTTATACAAAATAGAAGTTTTCAAATAAGGATGTTGCTTTTCGTCTATTAAAAATTTCTTTAAAACAGGTAATGCGAGATCCAAGTCTTTTAACGAAATCTGTTGAATCCCTCTCAGCTTTTGCCCAAAGTTTTCTCCAAAAATCTCCTTAGTAAATTCATCCAATTCGAAATTTGAATCAATTAGCGACGTGTCTTCTTCATTTAGCATACCTTCTGCAAATAAAGCGAGTTGCGCTAATTTTTCCTTTTGCTCAGGCATTATATCTTTCGTTCGCAAAACTTTTTCAACAGTTTCAATAACGCCTTCATAATCATTTGTTTGAACTAAAATCGTCACATACGTTTCAAGAATATCACCAAATAAGACAGCTCCTGTTTCAAGCAACTGTTCACATTTGTCTTTCGCTTCTTCCATACGTTTTAATTCCAGCAAACAAATAACGGAAGCTAATTCCGTTTGTTCCGTTTCTGCATTATACTGACGTAATATTTCAAAGCAGCGCAATGCATCTTCGAATTCCCGCTCTTTCAGCGCTAAAAAGCCTTCATCAATATAGCGTTCTGATAGTTGCGGAAACAATACGACCGTATTTTCTTTTTTATCCATACGTCCGCCTCTTTTTCTAGATTTTAATGATCTTCAAAGTAAATATATCAAATGCGTAATAAGAACACAACAATCTAAAACCTTTTGTTTGAAATATAAAAATATTCTATTTTTATATTTCAATACAGCTAAATCTTTATTAAAAAATCAAAATTATACAAATAAAAATCCTCAGCAACAGACGCAGAGGATTCATCATTAATGGAAAGCTTTTATAATTGTGGGGTATATTACAAGGGTAATAATTTGGAGAACAATAATTGCCATAACAATCATGCTAAAATAGAAGATTGGCTTACTTCGCTTCATTAAAAACATAATAATAAGCATCGTGCAAGCAAACAAACTTAAGAAAAACAAACTCGTTGTCGAACTAAGTATACCACTCGGGACAAAGAACAATAACACTACACTACAAGTACCTATAATTCCAAATAACCATTCCATTCATTCACTCATTCCCTTTCCCTCTCATGGTAGTTTTTTTTACTAAGCGATTAAATGTTTTACAACATCAACTACATACGTTAATTTCTCATACGCTACAAATCCAAAAGCAACTGTTAAGCCTGTTACAACTAATCCCTTCATCATTTCTTCCTCCTCGTTTTATCGTTGTTACCTTCATTATAAAAGATTAGCAAATTCTTACCATCGAACTACCTTACAGTTACCTTACAGAATTGTAAGATTTCAAAAGGGTTAGAAAAACACCTCCTATCGCTTGAGGTGCTTTCATGGAATTTCTCTATAATCACTTGCAACATTAACTTTTTCTCTTGAT
This sequence comes from Bacillus toyonensis BCT-7112, assembly GCF_000496285.1. GTDB lineage: Bacteria > Bacillota > Bacilli > Bacillales > Bacillaceae_G > Bacillus_A > Bacillus_A toyonensis. The sequence goes on from NC_022781.1 coordinate 1,680,451, forward strand.
AATTTTTCGGAGAATCAACTCTCAAACTAATGGATTTATTAAATAATTTAGGATCGAAATAATATTCGTTATTTTTCTTAACTTACCTTCAAATATTTTCGCCTTACAAGAAAACATTTTGTTAAAATCATGTTAATATATTTTTGTATAATTAAGAATTTAAAAGGGGGATTATATATGTTTAAAAAAATGGCTGCAGATGTATTAGGACTAAGCGATGTAGGGTCTGTCATTACACCGAAAGATTACGATAAGGTTGATGCTGATGATTACGTGATGCATGAAGATGGAGAGAAAATTTATTTTCTAATTAAATCAAAATCAGATGAATATTGTTTCACAAACAAAGGATTAATCCACCTAGATGGCACAAGCGCAACAAGTAAAAAACGTACACTACGCCGCTTTAGCTATAGTAAATATCAAATTAAAAACGTAGCACTTGAAACTGCCGGAACGATTGATTTAGATGTAGAAATTAAGTTTCAAATGGGAGATGAGCATTATTCAATTGATGTTCATAAAAAACACATTGAAGAATTAAAAGATTTATATAAGGCTTTACTTAAAATAGAAGAAATTTCATACGACAACGATATTACATTGCAGTATGCACATAAAAGTCTAGATATGGCATCTAACGCTTTTAGCCGTATCTCAAATGCGCAAGTAAATTTAGCAGAGCAATTTAAAGAGATGAATGAAATCGCCTTTAACTGGCTCGTTGATACGAAAAAACAATATAATGTGAAAGATTATGGTTTTGTCTTTGAGAAGTTTATTAATAACTAAACAAAAAACCTTGTTATCAAAAGATAACAAGGTTTTTTAGCGTCCCAGGAGAGGTTCGAACTCTCGGCCCGCTCATTTCCGTACTATTTTATATATTTTGATCGCAGTCTTAATATATCTTCCTCTTCGCGAATGCCTGCCGATCCCTTCCTCACATTTTTTACGACAGTCCAATTCGGGTTAGTTTCATCACCGATGTTCTGTATTGTAAAGTTGCCGTCACCATATTTCCGTTGACCTTCTGCCAATTTCTCCGTTAAATCATTCTCTTTTGCTCTCGCCATCTTTGCGCCATCTCCCTTTTTTATACAACCTTCTTAAACTGTCCAACCAATCACACGTCCAGTCAATTGGAGATTCTCGTTTTCCGCTTCTATTAATTGTAACACACTGTCGGGGATAAGTTTCGATAACGGGTGCTCAATCGTACTAGAATGATAAAAAGTTTTATAACACTCTAAGTGAACAATTGGGATAATATAGATATGGATTTAAGTTCCATCATAAGCCTATTGATTCTTTAAATTAAACAAGAGAAATAGAGCGCATAAATGGCGCTCTTTTCTTAATGCACTTTAATCTGTTGTATATAATAATTATTATATGTTACGTTATATTTTTTACACCTCTTGCACATACATCAATTTTTAGACAAACAAAAAACCTTGTTATCAAAAGATAACAAGGTTTTCTTAGCGTCCCAGGAGAGATTCGAACTCCCGACCGTACGCTTAGAAGGCGTATGCTCTATCCGGCTGAGCTACTGGGACATGGAGCGGGTGAAGAGAATCGAACTCTCGACCAGAGCTTGGAAGGCTCTTGTTTTACCACTAAACTACACCCGCATATGTTATTTTATTTTTCTTCGTTAGCGCTTTTGCCCTATCGACAATATTTATTATATGTATATCCATACATAAAGTCAACACCTTTTTTAAAAGAGGATAATTTTTCTTATCCTCTTTTAAAAACTGCTTGTTCAACTAGTTGTCCGTCTAATGTTTCAAAGCGAACATCTATATGTTTTTCATTCATTTCTAATAAGGCAAATGTCTTTTCTACACGCTGACGTGGTAATAAAATACTTCCTGGATTGATAAATAAAACTCCATCAATAAATTCCGCACCTAATACGTGAGAATGTCCGAAGCATGCAACTTGTGCCCCCACTTCTTCTGCATAGTACGCTAACGTTTGTAAAGTCATTTTCACGTTATGACGATGTCCATGCACAACTAAGAAGCGAATGCCATCTACGTCAGTTACAATTTCATCTTGAAAGTTAGCATAATCACAATTTCCTTTTACAACATGGAAACCTTGCAGTTCTTCATGAGCAGGCGTTAACTCCGAATCACCACAATGAATCATGACATCTACTTTCCCTTCATATTTCTCTTTTAACTGCTGTAATTCCTTCACAGAGCTATGACTATCGCTTACGATTAAAGCTTTCATCAATCTCTCTCCCTCATTCTCCTAAAAACCATTCCGGAATTTTTTCTTCTAACTTACGAAGAGCACGTCCGCGGTGACTAATGGCATTTTTCTCATCTGAACTTAGTTCTGCCATCGCTTTTTTATATTCTTCTACATAAAAGATTGGATCATATCCAAAGCCGTTTTCCCCGCGGCGCTGTTCTAAAATGTACCCTTCACACGTTCCATTCACAATGACCGGTTCTTTATCCGCTTCTGGGAATGCAACTGCTAATGCACAGTAGAAACGCGCTTTACGTTTTTCAAAGTCAATTCCATTTAATTCTTGTAACACTTTATCCATGTTCGCTTGATCGTCTTTCGGCTCTCCTGCAAACCGAGCTGAATACACGCCTGGTTTTCCGTTTAAAGCATCTACGATCAGACCTGAATCATCCGCAATTACGATAGAATCCAACTGTCTACTCAAACTATCTGCTTTTAAGATTGCATTTTCTTCAAACGTTTCACCAGTTTCTTCGACTTCTTCAATATGAGGAAAATCGTGTAATGATTTCACTTCTAAATCAAAGCGCTCAAATAACTCAGCAAACTCACGCACTTTCCCCATATTTTTTGTCGCAACAACAACTTGTTTCATATTTTCCACCTCTACTCTATATGAGATACGATGTCACCTAACGCTTCTTTTTGCATGTCAATTAGTTGGAAAATGCCTTGTTCCGCAGCATCAAGTAGTTCATTTAACTGTGTTCTGCTAAACGTCGCTTCTTCTCCAGTTCCTTGCACTTCGACAAACTGACCTTTTCCAGTCATAATCACGTTCATATCAACGTCCGCTTTAGAATCTTCTGCATAGTTTAAATCTAAAACAACACCTTGCTCTTCCACAATTCCCACTGACGTTGCTGCTAAATAATCTTTTACTGGAATTTTAGATACTTTTTCTGCTTGTAATAACTTCTCAAACGCTAATACCATCGCTACATATGCACCTGTAATAGAAGCTGTTCTCGTTCCACCATCTGCTTGAATAACATCACAGTCAATCCAAACTGTTCTCTCGCCAAGTGCTTCTAAGTCAACTACCGCACGTAATGCTCGTCCAATTAAACGCTGGATTTCCATTGTACGTCCAGTTACTTTCCCTTTACTTGACTCCCTGATTGTACGTTGTTCTGTTGCACGCGGAATCATCGCGTATTCAGCTGTTACCCAGCCCTTTCCTTCCCCGCGCATAAACGGTGGGACACGCTCTTCAATTGTCGCTGAGCAAATTACCTTTGTATCCCCAACTTCAATTAATACTGAGCCTTCTGGGTGTTTTAAATAATTCGTATGAATATGTATATGGCGTAATTCTGTTTTCTCTCTACCATCTACTCGCATAAAAATAACCTCCTCATAACTACTTGTTAGTATAGCCAAACTTAAATGTATGATATGTATACAATAAAAGAAGGGGAACCCAAAAAGCAATTCCCCTTTCTTACTTAAGTATATCAAATTATCCACGATTAAAAACTACCTGTATTCACGTTTTCTGGACGATCTACAGGTTTTATTAACTTTCCGCCCTTTTCATCTATAAGATTTGCTTTACCATTTACCTCAATAGAAACACTTTTTACGCCTTTCTTTTCTGTCAAAGATAAAACTAACGACTTCAATACGTAATTTGAAACCATATTTTTATCTGGGTTTACAAATATATTTTCATTAAAGTTTAATGTAAGATTTCCGTCTTGCAATTTTGGATTCGTAATAAGCTTAACTCCTGGGTTAAAATCATTCAGGAGCGATTGATGAATCGGTCCTTTTACAAGTTCATCTATAATGGTTGCATAATCATTTTCTTTTCCCTCTACAACGCGGCGTGTTACCGGTACATAATATTGCTGCTTATCATTATTTTGCGCCATAAAGTAAAGCGTAACTGGTTTTGTATTTGTTACATCTGCCACTTGTTCATCATCAAAGTTAATACCATTCGCACGACTCACCCCTTCTCCAAGCGGTGTACCCGCGACAGGCATCTTCGCTAACTTTTCACCATTTATCTGAAACTGCACTTGTTTTATTTCTTTAAATTGAGTCAAAGTCCACGCTACTGACTCAACAATTTGACGCTCTTCTTCTTTTGCATAGTTTTTCATTTCTTTAGAGAAATCAATTACTGCTGTCCCATCTTTTTTCAAATCTAGAGTCATCGATGTATTTGCTGGAATGACTGCACGGAACCCATTCGGTAATAAATCAGTTACCGGCCCATCTTTCACAAGGTATTCTAGCGTTTGCTGTATTACTTCATTCGCTTTCGGAGTAGGCATTGCGATTGTTTGCGGTACAACATATCCATTTTTATCAACTAAGTATATTTCTCTATTTATCGTTTGCCCTTGTTTATTTTGAGCCGTCCCTTTCTTTTCACCATCTGTATACGTAACTTTTTTTGGTGGATCAATTTGTTCGGTCGCTTTCTCCTGATTTATGAAGCCGCACCCTGTTAATAAAACAGCACTTACCGTAGCACCAATAACCCATTTAAAAGTGGATTTAGGCATGCCTTCCCCCCCTAAAAACTAAGTTTGTACTATTATGTATACGAGCTATTTCACGTTTTAGAACAAGCTGTTCTTCTTATAAAGTGAAACTTTAATCAGCAGGGTCTTACTGCCCGGCAAATAGCGGGATAAACAAAAAACCCCTAATATCTCAGGGGTTCACTTATATGAATTCTATTATTATTCTTCTAAATGAATATGCTTCACATTTTCAATCGGCTGACCGAACCATTTTGATGCAATTTCTTTAAATAGGCCTATTTTCCCTGTTGTTAAGAAGAGATGATCACTTTGTTCCTCTCCCTCATTCAACATTTTACTATGATATAAAATTGTACTTACTTCACGCGCTGTTTCATCACCAGAACTAATTAGTTGCACTTTATCTCCCATTACCTTTTTAATAACAGGACCTAAAATTGGATAATGTGTACAACCTAAAATAAGTGTATCAATATCGGTATTTTTCAGCGGTTGCAATGTTTCTCTTACAACTTCATACGCCATTTCACTTTCGAAATTCCCACTTTCTACAAGTTCGACGAAAGGCGGACATGCTAAACTTTCTACCATAACACGGTTATTAATAGACTTTAACGCTTCTTCGTATGCACCACTTTTCACCGTTCCAATCGTACCAATAATCCCAACATGATACGTATTTGTCACTTTTAAAGCTGTACGTGATCCTGGGTGAATAACTCCCACTACCGGAATTGGTAATTGTTTCTGCATTTCTTCTAATACAACCGCAGTTGCTGTATTACACGCAATAACTAACATCTTGATATTTAAATCTAGTAAATGCTCCGTCATTTCCCACGTAAATTGACGCACTTCTTCTCGAGAACGTGGACCATAAGGGCAACGCGCTGTATCCCCTAAATATATAATACGCTCTTTCGGCAACTGACGAATTAATTCCTTCGCTACAGTTAAACCACCAACTCCTGAATCGATAACACCGATTGCTCTATTCAACTTCATCACCCGTTTTCTCATTCATCATCTTATTTTATCATTATATTTTACACACTTTAAGTTCGCTCACTTAAACTGCTTCTGTATGAAAATTTTCATTTGTACCTGTATAGACTAGGACCTTTTTTATTTTGCTCCTTTTTTTCATAATTTGCAAGACAGAAAAATAACCGACCTTCTATACGAAAGTCGGTTTCTTCTATATAAAGTGCATATTTACCTCGCTATTTGCCGGGCAGTAAGACCCCCACTAATTAAAGTTTCACTTTATTGCTCCATCTTTTTTTTGGAAAGAAGACATTCCTATTAATAAGAAGAAATGAGCAGAAATTAAAAGGACGATAATTTATTTACAGCCCTTTTTATAGCCTTACCTATTTCCACGCTAGACTGCGGATTTTGCCCTGTAATTAAACGACCATCCACTACAACATGTGGCGTAAAATTAGGAGCGACATAAAACAAAGCCCCTTCTTCTTTCAATTTACTTTCTAGCAAAAATGGAACTCGCTTTTCTAAATGTACAGCTTTTTCTTCATCGTTTGTATAACCTGTTATACGCTTACCGGCAACAAAAAACGAACCATCTTTATTTTTCACACCAACTAAAGAACTTACCCCGTGACAAACAGCCGCTACAATCCGGTTATTGTTATACATATTCTCAATTAAATTTGCTACATATGGATTACCTGGAAAATCTACAATCGCCCCGTGTCCACCACCAAATAATACCGCATCATACTCTGAAGAATGGACAGTTGAAATCACCCTCGTATTTTGCAATAAAGAAGCGACATGCTTAAATTCACGAGGTATGCCATTCGGAATAGATACTCTATCAATCGGCACTCTTCCGCCTTTTATAGAAACAATATCAACATCGAACTTAGCTTTTTTAAATAAAAGATAAGGAGCTGCGAGCTCTTCCAGCCACAAACCAGTCGGGTGTCCATTCATATCATGAGCACTTGTTGAAACTAACAGTATCCTTTTCAACATATCCCCTCCTTATTACCTATTTATGTATGAAACGTTTTTATCATTCATATAGCACGTGAAACAAACAGAAAAATAGCCGACCTTTCATATAAAAGTCGGCTGCTTTCTTATAGTTCGAGCTCTCCCATGCGAAGAAGCTCAACAACTGCTTGTGAACGTCCTTTAACCCCTAGCTTTTGCATTGCGTTTGTGATGTGTAGTGATTGCAAAAAGGAATTGCCCCTCTTCCCGTCTACTCACGTAAATGTTCCATAATAATTATTAAATACTATATCCTTGAATAATTTCATTTGTCTGAGCTACAAAACAACACTCTTCAGGATAGACCAAGATAGAATGATGATAACTATTCTTGTTAAACGAATGACTTTTGAACACATTCCCATTCTCATATATAGCCGCGGCTATTGTTTCCAAATTATTTGATACTATCCATAGATAAATGTTCTTATTTGGAATCCATACTACCCTTGATTCGAACGCTTTCGGAAGAGCGCTATACCTCCACAAGACTTCACCTTGATAATTGTAACCTTTTACTTCTGCTTTTGTCACAACCACTAAGCTACTCGATCCCAATGTCACAGATTGAATGTTTTCTTGCTCTTTAATTTCAAGGATTTTCTCTAAATTCGTGTTATAGAACGATACCAATCTTGTTCCTATTCGCAATACCAAATTATGTTCCATTGTTTCATAAGCTTCATAAATAGCCGCCGAAAACTTTAATTCTATTTTACTATTTCGACTTTCCAATTCATATTTTTTCTTGTCTGTTCTTTTTAATCTGAAGTTAGGTAAACTTACATCGTTTAATCCTGCACCGAACACATTCCGTTTTTCACTTTCAACATCGGATTCATTTATTTTTAGTCTCCATTTTCCTTTGCCGTCGATTTCGAATATACCAGAAACAGACTTCTCGCCTCTATCAGAAGCAAAATGAACAATAGCCCTGTCCTCGGAAATAAAATCCAGATTAAATCCATGAGCATCCACTTTGAATTTATCAAGTTGCTGACCATCTTTTGAATAGGTAACAATATGACCAGGAAGATAGGTAATTTCTGATCCTGAAGGTATACTTGTAAACAAAACCTCTCCATCTAAAGATAAGAATAGCGACCACATAGATGAATATATATGGTTTTCCCAAATAACATTTTCACTAAGGTCATAACATACTAATTTATGGCTCAAACGATCTTTTTCTCTTTGTTTATCAGATAACTTTGCTAATTCATTAATTGATTTCCGCGGTCCTTCCTCAACCACGTAGACCCTTTGATTTTTCATGTCAATAACCCGACTACCAAACCACTCTTTTTTACTCTTTATCTCCCATTTTGCTGAAAACCGCTTAGTCACAGTAATCTCAGGTGCCACCTCACTTTGAACATCAATCTTTTCTACATCCGTAAAGGTTTTAGCCTCAAAATGTTGCCATTGGTGATTTTCAGGAGCTAACCAAAAGTATCCTTGATTATGAATCCCTCCATCAAAAAACACATTTTGACCAGATAAAATGAATAATTTCATTCCAGGGTGCCCTTCTGAGCCTTTTATGAGGTTCCCAGTGTCTTTGTGTAGTTCATATAATCGATTATCTTCACACACAACTAAATATTTTTCTTGATTAGGAATCAATTGAATAGTAGCGGCTTGTTTTGGTAGCTGCGCGCCATAAATAAATTTCCCTTCTCTGTTTAACCAGAAAGTTTCTCCAGATTGAAAAGAGACAACCAATTTATTCTCTATCCAACAGATATATCTACCTTCATTTTTAAATGCATTAATCCATTTGAGCCTCCCACTACTATCCCAAGCAGAAACTCGCCCCTTCTCTTCTAAAATGAACACCATGTCAGTTTTGTGATCATGTGCGAAACCAGCGAATGGCGAATTAAAACTCATTCTCTCAAATCCCATAGAAAATTGAGCTGCTAATTGTTTAGCAAACATACTTATTGCTTCTTCTTCAGTTTTTGGCGGGGCAGATAATTCACGTTGAAGTTCTTCTTGTTTTTGTTGTAATTCTTTTTCTTTCAGTTCAGAAATAGCAATTCTAGCTTTTAAATTACCGTTATTGTCCAATCGATACAATCTATCCATACTCGAGACAAAAATATCGGTTGAATCCGCTGACACCTCAAGTAAATAAGGCATAAAACTCAGCTCACCAAACATCGTAGAGAGTATTTCTTTAAAAGCAATGCCCCATTTTAGATCTCCATTAAAGTCAAAGCAATAGAGTTTACCTGGACCGTCATATGTTTCCCGGGTTCCCACTAACCAAAAATCATTACCTATCGCAAATCTAAAGGGTTGCCATTGAAACTCATATACAATAGCTCGCTTATTCTTATAATGTACAAAAGCAACCTTTTCTTTATCGTGAAGTAGAGCACCCATTTGATTCACAGCAACAGGATGCATTTTTTCTAATGCTGTTTCTTTTAAATTTATTTGTTGTACTTGTTCTTTAGTAATAATTTCAATAGTTTCTGCAGCCTCGACAATAAGTAAATCTTGATTATGATAAAGATGTCGAAACTTCCTACGAGACCTTGTTTCAAAATTTATTAATTTAGGATTTTTCTTAGCTACAGAAAAAAATGAATTCCATGTGAGCTGACTATTCATTTTTAAAGGAATAGTCGATATTGGTCGAATTGTACCTTTTTCAACAAAATCATAGTATTTATTTTGTTTAACTCTTCCTAAATGGCGCTCCGAATTTACCATTGGACCATTATTAGGTTCCTTAACAGCCGGATTAGAAAATAACTTCTTTATTGTATTGAATATCCCCATAATTATCCCTCTCTGAATAAAAATTAATCTATTTTCTTAAATTATCTCTTTGCAAACTTATTTCTCTAATTAGATACTAACATAAAAATTTCCATATATAACTAACTACTTGTGCAATGTAATTATCCATTTCAAAAATAAGAAGGGATATGCCCCCTTCTTATAACGGACTTTCAAAAGTATATATAATATCCACCGTCCCATTTTGATGGATATTGATTTTTTGAATTAATGTTTGAAATACGTGAATTAAATCTTGCTCTTGCTTTTGTAACTGCTCAAAGGCTTGTTTTATCGTTTGAATATCCATTTGAACATGATTACCATTTTGTATCACCAATAATTCATGATCCGCTTTGATTATTTCTGCTTCAAGATCGTTCCGTTTTTTTTCAAACTCTTCTTTATTAATAAGTTCTTCTAAATACAAATCTAGTAGTGTTTTTTTCTTTTGCTGATTTGTACTCATAAGCTGTTGTAACTTTTTTATCTTTTTCTCTTGCCCCCTTTCGACATTGCTTTGAAGCCTTAAAGTCACAGACTCTCCTTTTTCCACTAGTAATTTTATGATAAACTGACGAAAATCCCCATATTGAATCGGCACATGATTTACACAACCATGCTTTCCTGCCCGACGATATTGAGAACACTTTAAATATTTCCATTCCGTTCGCTCTCCACTTTTCTTTTTCAAATGAGACTGTATAATTACCATATTAGAACCACAGACTGCACATTTTGCTAGATTGCGAAATTCATTCCAAGCTGTGATTTTCGTTTTATTTGTTTTATTTTTTTTTCGATTTGCTTGATTCCATATCTCTTCTTCAACAATCTTAGGGTGATGGTTAGGAAAAACAAACCATTTTTCTTTTGGATTTCGAATTTGTTTTTTCTTACCACCAACTTTTACTGAAGTATATTGATTTAAAATAAAGGTTCCTTTATAAATTGAACTTTGAAGGATTCTTTGAACTGATGTCATTTGCCAGTTCTTTTTAGTTTTCGACTTTATACCCAATCGATTTAATTCATTTGTTATTTTTTTATATCCCCAACCTTCGAGATACCATTTATACATCATTTGAACAACTTGGGCTTCTTCCTCATTAATAACCAATTTTTGATTTTCACGATTGTATCCATACGGAACTTTCCCAATATGCTCCCCACGACGTACTTTTACTGCCAAAGCTGCCGTAATACTAGACGAAAGCGTTCTACTGTATTGAGCTGAAAATAAAGACCACAGCTCAAATGCCATATCATTTTTTCCAGCCTTTACAGAATCGTAACCTTCTTCAACAGAAATGATTCGAACATGATGAGCTAAAAACACCTCACGAATCTCTAGTGAATCCTTCAAATCTCTCGCCAAACGTGAAATGGATTTAAAAACAACCATATTAATTTCTTTTGCTTTTGCTTTCTGTAGCAACAACTGAATAGAGGGGCGATCTACAAATAAAGTCCCACTTATTCCTTCATCTTTAAAAACACGTTTCTCATCCCAATTGAATCCATTTCGTTCTAACCAATTCCGACAGATATCTATTTGGTTTTCGACGGATGAAACTTGTTCATCTCGGTCAGTTGATACACGAACATATACTGCGTAAGACTCCAATACTTTCACCTCCCATCTCCGAACCACCAGACTACCGAACTTCAAACCAAGGCTTTACCACTTTATTTACGCTCTTATAAAAGATATGACACCTTATTGTTTTTTCATTACTAAAAGAACAAACAACTTGTTTTAACATTAATATGGCTTTAACTACACACAAAAATTCATTTTAATAAATCGTTTTTATAAAAATGAATTTTATATACAAATAAAAAAGGAACTATCATAGTTCCTTTTATACAACTTCTATTGCTAACTCCCCAGTAATAGGTTTCGGGAGATTTTCAGCATATATTGTATACTTCCAATTGCAAACTTTCCCACGAACTTTCGGTCCAAATGACACTCTTAATTCTTCACCAAAGGCTTCCATGTTCTGCTGATGTTTAAGAGCACCTACATCAGCTTCAACAATAAAGTAATGCTCTTCTGTCTCCACGCTTGGATAATGCATCATATTAGTAAGTCCTGAATTTTGAAAAGATGTATGTAATATCCCTCGACTAGGCTCTGAATGAATGCAGTCCATTACTATAACCCCATCTTCTCTTGGAATTTCCATTCGAATCGATACATCTTCTAAATATTTATCACCATCATTTCGCAGAATTATATTTAATTTATGCGAAATCTCTTCCCCTAAATAAAACCAATCATCCTCATCATAAGTTTCTTCGACATTTTTTAGGTTTTCCTTTAAAGTTTCTGTACTTCTTTGTGCATACGGTACTACTTGAAAAGGAGTCCACACTACATGCTGAAAAGGATTTGTTTCAACTTCCCCTTCTCTTTCCCTCCTACTTAATTCCGCCTCAATTCTTTCTTTAGCTAATTGAGAAGGGAGCCTTACTTCTTTATTTCCCTCTATAACTATTTTTTTCTCTAATCTGCTATTAAAACCAACTGAAATTTTCCCATTAAAATATTGATTTGATCGAAATACTAGCAGTTCATCTAAATCTCGTCTTGTTAATCGATCTTGTTGACTGCCTCTTCGAATGTAACAATCCCCTTTTTTTAAGCCCTGAAAGTCTTTCTTCATCATATAGGGAGGGTTATTACAAGGACCAATCTCAAATACACCTAATAAGTTCCCATCTACTTCAACTGGAGAATATGAAAACTCAATAGCCGGTTCAATATTTTCTCGAATAACTTGTTCATACGTTGCTTGATCTATAAAACTTTCCCTAGGAATAGGATGGAATTCTTTTGTTCCATCCGGTTTATCTTTGACACCAACAACAATGTATTTTTTATTGTCAATTGGTGTATTTGCCATTGACATAATATCCTTAATTAAATCTTTGTTTTTTTCTTTTTGATATTGTTCTCTTTTAAAATCTAAATTTGTACCTTCACGTTCATATTTTACTAACCATTCAATATTCCCCAAACTACATTCCCCTTTATAATCAATTATCTGTATTACATGTATAATATTTCTATCGAATGTTTATAAATATTATAAAATGCATATAGATTTTATACAATAACGACCAACTATATATAGTGATTTTATCTTTAAAACGGTCTATAAAACCATTCTCCTCATACAAACCCATTCCCCATCTAACTTTACTTACTTCCCCAAAATATACATTACATATTCCTACATTTAACAATACAATCCTTGTCCTAATTCACTAAAAGAAAATTCAGTTTGAGTAGTAATTCCTTCGACTTTCTTTTTGTTAGAAGTTTTTTCATAACAAACTTCCTTACAGTATATACATGTACAAACCAACTCTAAAATAAAGGATGTGCCTTCATGTGAATGAATCGCCCTCAATTTACCGGTTATTAAATAAGTTTAATTACATACCAGAGCCAACAAGTTTTCCTTACCAAAAATCATTTTTATATTTTTTATTAATTCCAAGCTTGATTATAACCTTGAACACAGGAATATATACTCCAATTTTATTAACTCTTGTGTGCCTACTTATTGGTTATAAAGATATACACGTTTTTTTAGATTTTAAAAGATACAAACCAAAAAAAATTCTAAAATTATCCATCTCCTTGCTTATTATTAATTTTCTCTTTTCGTTATTAGTGTTAGAAATGCTGAACCTTTTTAACATTAATGATCCCCAAGGAATTAGGGGGATGGTATATACAAATAAGGAGTATCTAGATAAATTATTACAGTTGCCATTTATCGCCGTTGGTGAAGAATTTTATAAACTTCTAATATTTATTTCTTTCTTTATTTTACTGTCTCAATTTTCAGGACACACAAGAATATTTATTGCTATAGTCTTAGCTTCCTTTATGTTTGGTTATATGCATGTATTCAGTTATAAACTAACTGCAGGATTACCTTTAATGATTGGCGCCATTCCTACCTTTTACTTTATGCTTTATTATAGAAGCATTCTCCCATTGATTATCGAGCATTTCCTCTTCGATTTCCTTTCTTTTTCGTTACATACACAGTATCAAGATTTTTTATTAACTTTTCTTCAGGGGGTTCTTATTATATTTTGTATTTGGCAAGTCATTAAAAGTTCACCAAAGAAGAAAAAACCTAACACACATCAAAAAATATAAGAAAAAAGGTATAAACGCAGCACTGATGCCTAGCGCTTAATGCATTTTAAAACACAAATACTTAAAATAGCCATCGATATATCGGTGGCTATTTTTTAGAAGAAATTATCCTATTACTTTTTAACATAACAAATTAAATATGACAGAGGTAAAATAACAAACTTTATATAAGCCTTGTAAAAAGAAATGTTTCATAACATACACATTACATAATAACCGCACTCAATTTAAATAAAAAAATTCTCTTTAAAGATGCTTAATTCTCCTCACTGGATTCTTGTTTCTATAACATGAATACTGTTCCTATTTCAAAATTCGCTAGCAAACTTTGAAAATTAATCAATTTATAATTCACCTCAGTGCCGAATGACACAAGACATCTTCATCCTTACACCGAGAAAGAAACATCCTGAATTTTCTTTATTTACAAACAAAAGGGTAAACCTTATATATCATGGAATCTTGTCCTACTTTTTAAAAAAATCGCTCGGTAAAGAAGTAGTAGTGGTATACCATTCCTACTCTTTTACCGAACAAAATTTTCCCTTGTTATAATACCTTCACCTTTTCACCGAGAAAAATTCAATCTTTGAAACTAGCATATTTCTAGATACTAAATATGACATGTCCATATTTTTGATATTAGGGAACAATAAAAAGCAACTTCAATCTTTGAGTTGCTTTTTATTGTTCTAAATTTATTTTTAAAATATATTCTGTTTTCCCATTCTGATCAATTATAATTTTATCAATTAAATACACTAAAAATTGACGAACTTTTTTAACATCTGTTTGTATATTAGCAAATTCTATTTGGAATGCCTGTAATACATTTTTCTCTAAAATCCTTCGATTTGAATCTACTTCTTCAATACGTTTCACTTCTGCTTCTTTTTTTGCAATCAATTCTTCTGACCCCTTAATTTCATGCAACAAATGCACACGGTAATCGAGCATTACATCTAATAATGGATCAATTTCCGGATCAGCTTCCACTAATCTTTTCTTTCGATTATATAACACGTCTATTTCTCTTTCCGTATCTTTAATCCAAACAAGGGAATCATTCACCTGTCGTTTCAAACGTTGAATTTCCTTTTGAATCCGCTTTATGTCTTTCTCTAAACCTCGTTCAATCTCATACATAAGTTCTGTTTGAGATTTGGAAATGACTTTATCCGTAACCTCTTTCATAACACTATCAAAAACTAATGTATGCAATTCGTCTGTTGGAAACCAAATCTTACATGTTTTATTTGAACACATATATTTTTTCATTCCATATTTCTTGCCATTATTCCCTGTGGTTTCCTGATTTTTAGGTAAAAGGGGATGATCACAATTTCTACAATAAATTAAATCGCGTAGAACATATCCTGTTTTAAATTGTTTAGGGGGTAATTCTTTATTTCTTTTTTTCTCAAACAAATGAAAAGTAGCAAACCACTCTTCTTGAGTCATAATAGGCGGAATGTCTTTACATTGCGCCATCTTCCACTTTGATAAATCTTCAATACTATTCCCCGATCCAGATTTTAATCTCCCAAATGTAACATATCCTGCATAGATTGGATTGGTCAAAATTTGTTTTACCCTTTCTTTCCTCCAAATCATAGTATTTGTTTTTTCCTTTTGTTCATTTAATTTTTTTGCAATACCTGCAAATCCTTCTCCACTTTGATATAGCTGATAAATCTTTAATACGATTTCTTTTTCGTCTTTCAAAACGGAAAACTTTTTTGTCTTTTCGTCCTGCTCATACCCAAACGGAACCGGTCCTCCCATCCACTCACCGTAGTCAGTTCTTTGTTTATATGCATCTTTAGTACGAGCACTAATTCGCTCTACTTCATAACGATTTCCGCCTTCTCTAATTAATTGGGTAATAATATCACGTTCTGTATAGATTTCTGCTGTACTCGTTAATATAACGTCTGTATCTGCTCCCTTCATAATTAGTCGAATTTGCGCATGTTCAAATTCAGACCGCGCCAGACGATCATCTGCATACGTAATCACAAAATCATATTTTTCTTGTTCCACATCTCTTAATAACTCCATCATCTTCGGACGTTTTATTAGTTTCTTTTTAAATGCTGATTCTCCATGGTCTACATATTCCTTCACGATTTCACATTCATAATTTTTGATAAACTCATATACATGATGTCTTTGAGCATCGATGGTTTGACGATCGGATGAAACCCTAGCATAAAAAGCACCCTTTTTCCCCTTCTCTAGAACATCACGGACTGTCTTCACATGTATGCACCTCTTGATAATGTAAAAATGGATGTTTAAAAATAATTTCATAACTGTGCTTATCTACAATTACGGTAAAAATCAAATCTTGAAACAATTCTGCACCTTTATAACCTGGTAAAGAATCTAATACCAATTTCTCATGGATATTATCTTTCAACTCTTTCAATACATTAGGTACTTTTTTTAATACATTAAGCTTTAATTCTAACTCTTCCTTTTCATGTTTATGATCTTGAAAATGCTGATAAGAACCAAGTAACTCTTTGTGCAACTTATCATTTTTCTTTTCCGTTAGCCACCTTTGTACTTTTGTGTGTACTGTCTTTTTCTTTTTATCTAAACGTTGTGTATGCGCCTGTATGATTCGTTCCATTTCTTTTACATTGTTTTTATAGTAGCGTTGAAATAAACAATCAAAATCCTTTTCTCTCAAATTAAGAAAAAAATATTTCATTTGTTCAAACGATTTTTGTTCGATATATTCCTTATCAATATACAACCGATGTTCTTTGCATTGATATCCTATTAAAAATGTATCCCCTTGCCGTTTTACAACTCCCTCTAATTGTCTCTTACAATAGGAACATTGCAGGAGTCCTTCCAGACGATACAGAATATCTTCCTTAACAAATTCCTTTTTCATTTGTGTAGAACCACGCTTATTTAATATTCGATTTAGTTTTTCTTGTGCGGCTGCCCATTGATGCGGTTCAATTGGTATTGTACCTTCTAACTGTTGTTCTTGTTGGACTCCTTTCAATCGAATACTGTATACACCCATATAAAATGAATTTTCCAGTGTACGCCTAATATCTTGCAGTTCCCAAGGAGTTCCTTTTCGTTTCTTAAAACCTTTCGCATCTAAACTTTCTTTTATTTGTTGCAAAGATATACATGTATCATCCAAAAATTCATTAAAAATAAACATCACAACATCAATTTCCTCGGGTATCATTTCAATTGCTTTTGTTTTTTTATTATTTTCGAAACCATATGGAAGCCGACTTACTGCTTTTCCTGCATTAAACTTACTCTGACGCATCGCATCAAATCGTTTATTAATTTGTTCACCTTCATGCTGCGCAAATCCAGCCATAATTACTTCTAAATAACGATTCATAGGTGTGTATTCCAGTACAGGTTCTCCAACAGTCGTAAAATGAACTTTTATCTGTTTCTCTTGAAGGAGTTCGTAAATTTCCATATACTCAATTACGTTTCTTGCTAACCGATCTCTTTTATACAAAATTAAATGTTCAATTTCGTCATTTCGAATGGCTTCCAGTAAGTTTTGCAAACCTGATCGTTGATTCATATGTACAATTCGAGCTGATACATATGGATCTTTGTATTCGTAATCCAGTTTCATATAGTGATCTCTGCAATATGCCTTTGCATAATATTGCTGCATTCTAACAGAGTGTTCTTGCTTTTTAGAAGAACTACGGTAATAGGCGACTGTCTTTTTCAATACAACCAGTCCTTCCATTTTGTTGTGCTTACAATGTATGCTAATCTAGCTTGTCCATAGAATCATTTTGTTTCATCACTTCTACTAAAAGTTCAACATATAATTGAAACCATTTTTCTGCCGCTTCAGGATCATGAATATATGAAATAGATCTAAGTTGCAGTTTCTTTTGTACAGTCATTAGATTCATCTCCTTTCAAAATAAATAACATTGGAGGAATTAATATTGATCACTCAATTAGGACAAACCATTCGCAATTTACGAAAACAAAAAGGAATTTCTCTTCAAGCTTTTGCTGAAAAAATAGAAGTCTCTCCGGGATATTTAAGTAATCTTGAAACCCAAAAGACAGATACTATTTCTTTAACCTTGCTTGCAAAACTTAATGAGGAATTTGATTTATTTCCTTCACTGAATCATACAAATTCCCCTCACCATGAACTACATTTCCGTCTAGATCGCATGTGCGAGCTACTGAAAACGCTACATGATACCAATCCCGAGTTAGCCAATTATTTTATTTCTCACATTGAACAAGGGCTGATATTATTTCAAAAGGAATAGTCTCTTTATGGTCATTATTACCAATCTAGTACCCTTTATTCATTTTAATGAAATTATTTTATAAAAATGAATAAACCATCATAAAAAAGAGAGCCTATTTTCCCAAAACGGCTCTCTTTTCCATATCATTCAATAACCTTTCAATTACTTTATTATAAAGACGATTCACTTGTGTAGAGCTCTCACCTGTTTGTTGATAAATATACTTATCCCCATCCTTTATTATCCCCAGATTTTTATCTTCTTTTGGAAATACAAAATTACAAAACTCTTGATACACTTGCTGCTCCTTCTCCTCTTTAAGCGGGTATGGACGCTCAGGAAAAAGTCGTTTAAACTTTGCTTTTAATAATCCTCGAAATGTTCCTTCATCCAAATTTTGAACCCTATCGTTAGCTACGCTTTTGGGTTGGTGTCTTTTTCTAATCACTGCATCAAGTTTTTTCACTCTTTTTTGTAATGACTTATATTCTCCTGCTGCTTGTTCATATGTATCTTTCATCAATTGATTCTGTATTTTTAATTCTTCTACCTCGTCATGCATCATTTGCAACACCTCATATAAATAATTAATATGCTCACTCATTTTACTCTTTCTTCCTTCCATGTATTCAACTTCTCCTTCTGTCTTATTATGAAATAAAGCTTGTACTTGTTGTTTTACATCGTTTATATCTTGAATGAGGTGTTGATATTCCTGCAAGATTTGGCGTAATCCTGGGCGTTTCTTATCAATAAACTCAAATAAATCTTCTTCACGAATACTCCATCCCTCCTTCCGATTATCTGATGGAACTGCTGCAATTTCTAACTTCCGAAGCCAATCCGTAAATGTTTTATAACTTACCTTTATATAGTTTTCTTCTAAAATCTTCATCGCTTCTTGAACATTAATCCACCTTGTCATATTCCACCTCACTTCATGTCTCTAATAATGTTATGAATGTCATATAACAGATATAACTACACAAAAGTAACATTAAAATAAAAAATAGGATTTAGCTCTCTTCCAAGCCAAATCCTATTTACATAATCACACTATTGTTATCTTGTTAATTTTGATTCGTTCTTTCTTAAATCCATAAATTCTTGATAAATAATACCCGCTTCGGTTTCTGTGTGAACATCAAAGCTCCAATACATTTCGGATCTTAACTCATCTTCATTTATTTCTATTTTATTTCCTAGCTTTTCAACTACCTCTAAGACATCTTCATTCCATAATTCTTCTTTTAATGTTTGATTTAACACCTTTTGAGCTATATCCATTGCCTGAAATATACCATCTAATCCATACCCCATCCTACTTACTCCCATTACAATGTACCCAATCGCTTCTGCATCTTTCAAAAACCTCACTCCTTCCACTATTTCATTTTCATAAAAATCATTTATAAAAAGTCTGTTTTCTTTACCTACTGCATATACTTTTAAAAATATAACATTTGTTTAAAAACTAACTAAGGGAGGTATTTACTTGTTGCAACATCTCGGGCAAACCATTCGAACATTGCGAAAGCACAAAGGAATTACACTAAATGAGCTTGCAGCAAAATTACATGTTTCACCTGGTTATCTCAGTAATTTAGAAACAATGAAAACCGATACTGTTTCACTTGCATTTCTAGAACAAATACAAGAAGAATTGAACCTGTTCCCTGCTCTCACCCAGGAAACAGATTCCATAAACCATGAACTTGATTTTCGTTTACAACGGTTATGCCAAGTATTACAAAAAACTCATGATGAAAACTCAGAATTGGCAAATTATTTCATGTCCCATATCGAAAAAGGTTTAGAAATATATCAGCAATCTCAATAATTTCCCTACTCTCATTATGAACAACTTGTCTACCTATTATTCATTATTATGAATTTGTTTTATAAATATGAATAAATTCATAAAAAAAGGAGAACCTTTATAAAAAGAGGTTCTCTTTTTTCTAATTAAGGAGCTGAATATATATGAAAAAAGAATTGGTACAAGTAGTTGAAAACTATATAGATTGGATACACATCCAATTTGAAGATGGTGGCAATTTTATTGGGGATGATTACATTGACTCTATTGAAGACATGTTTCAAGAAACTGGTATTTCATACAATCAAGATGATTTAAAACAGACTATGCAAGAAATTGTTCATTCCCTGAGTAAGAAGTATGGAAGTAATAATGTTTTTTACGGATCTCCAGAACATACAATTCTGATTGGTAATCGATACGTGACAATCTATAATCAATTAATTGTACTAATCAATCATTAAATATAATGACTTCTTTATTTTCGTAACTTCATATGAGGTGATTGTTAGAATACAATTTTCTTTTTTAGGAGGTACTAAGCAAATGAAGCTTATCACATTAAATAATGGAATAAAGACGAAAAAATATCCAGACATTAAATCCCTTATCGATTTCTTTGAAACAGCAAAAAACTATGGATTTCTGTTCTACACTGCAGATTTAAAAAAGTTACCTCTAGATGAATATTTTCATATTTACCATCATTCAAGTAAAGGTAGTGGCGGGTATCAGCAAGCTTTCCCGATTCCCAGCACGTTATACCATTCTTTAAAAATTGATCATTATTCACTTAAATGGTTAAATATCTTTTATCAATTATATTATCAAGATTCCCCTCCACCGCCTTGGCAATGGAAATCTTGGGATTCTTATATAGGTGAAAAGTATGTATGGATTTATAAAACTGAATAATCATTTCTCCTATGCCATCCTCTTCAGAGAAATAAAAAACTCCTGATTAATCAGGAGTTTTTTTGTCTTGCTGTTTTATAAAATACATTTTTAAAGCTTCTAGAAACGCTTCTTCAATTTTTATCGTACCGTATATTTCATTACCTAATTTAAGTGAAGAAGATTTCGAAGTCATGATTAATCACCTCATGACCACTATATGAGCAAATTTTCATGGGACAATCCTAAAATTTAATCTTAATCTTTATCCATTTATTATAGAGGGCATACTAACCTCACTATACATAAAATCTTGGACAAACCATTCACCTTTGGCTTTAGCCTTATCTAATCTTTCACTTAAATTACATCCTTTAGGATCTTCTATTAATTGATGCCTTAGCAACCATCCTATCACCAAATCCCCTTCTACATCATGTGATTCAGATAAATTCCCCCACCAATTCAATATACTTCCAACCTCTTGAGGAGATACTTTATTTAATTCTTTTATAAGCTCATCGGCTTTTAACCAATATTCTAAATCCCATTTATTTTGAACTAAATATAAGGCTTTATTAACAACTGCAAAGGCATTCTTATTTTCAAGTCCTTTTTTTAATAAATCGTCTATAGTATACTTCTCATGAGTATACTCAATTTCTTTTCTCCTAATCATGTAAGAAAGATTTATACCTGCTATATCACTTCCAAGTTCAAACGCTTCCCAAAATCCCCCAAAAGCCCCACTGTAATCCTGATCATTATATAATTCCAAAGATTTAGTAACTAAAGCATTACACATTGCACTTGTATATTTTTCCTTTTTATCGGTATTATCACAAATTGAAACTAATGTATCACAAATATCCGTAACATTTTGACGCTCAATTCCTTGTACATTAATGATTCTTAGCTTCCTATCCAATAAAGTGATAAGTAAATCTTTTACAATTTCAACTTTTGAATTCATGAATTCTTTTTCAAATTGAGATATCAGTTCCAATGCTTCAGAATCATTGTCTCTACTTAAATACAACGCTATTTTCCTAAATAATCCTATAGCATGTTTTTCCTCATCTGTTTTATAAAATAAATCAATATGTTCTGTATAAACCTCTTCCGCACCAGTAAAATCTTTCATTTTTTCACGAATCGTACCTAATTTTAATAATGCATAGGAAATGTCATTATAATTTTCAGGATTATTTATTTCTTTTAAGTTAGCTACTAACCCTTCATAGACACTAATTGCTTCTGATAACCTATTTAAATCTGTGAGCAATTCACCTTTAATAATATGAGCTTGAATTAATGTCATCCCTTGATCTTCAAAACTTGTAAACATATTTAATGCTTTATCAATAATTTCTAATGCTTTCTCTAATTCATCTAAATCTTTATGTAATTCAGCTTTTAAAACGTAAATTGGTAAAGTTGCCTGTATAAAATCATTCATTTTTTCTGATTTAATACTTATACTTGCTAAAGTCTCTTCAAAAAGTTTATATGCATAAAGTGCTTCTCTTTTCTTGTCCTTATCCTCTGTATCTACATTTAAAATTATTGAAATCAATACTTCAAGCAGTTCCAGCCTATTCCCTTCCTTTAGGTTATTTATATTTATAGAATCCAATAATTTCAATGCTTTATCATATTGAGATCTACGAACAAACTGCCTAGTCGTTTGGAAGAAATTATAATCAGCCGTTTCCTCAGGTCTACTCTCTTCAAGTTTTTTGATTTTTTTCAGTTTCTCTACTACATGACCCAGAAAAAATGCATCGTTAGTATCACCAGAAGCTGGATTATTCCCACCAATAAACTTTATAAAAAATTGAATTGGATCGCTAGTAATCTCTGGCTCAGGTAAATCTAATTGACTTATTAGCTTATCAAAAATAATATTTGCATCTAAAACTTTATTTTTTTGCAATTGCTCGGTAAAAGGAGCATCTTCCAATCTTTTTTCACTTGGCACAATAAATACAACATCATTGTGATATACAAGCCAATCAGGTAGATTTTGATAACTATCATAATTATAACAAAACCAATATAAATTGTAAGGTAAACGAGTTTCAAGTCGTTTTTTTAGTGATGTCATAATAACATCATTTTCCCAACCACTATATCCAACTACGATAGGCGATCTGGTATCAGCTATCCTATCAAATAGCGATGCCATGGTGCTATTCGTAGTATTTGAAGCTTGGTTCCTTTCATTAATTTCATTCGTTAAATTACAGCAATCGTAAGATAAATATGTACCATGTACATGGACAATTTGAGTATCAGTTCTTTCTACATTGACTTTAAATGATGTGCCTGGGTGGTCACAAACAATATGTTTTATATTAAATAAAGTGAGTGCCCTGGATAAAAAATCATCAAAATTAGGGGTCACTACAATATTCCCTAAGTTCCCTGCTGATAAAAGATGTGCCAATTTAAAATTAGCAGTTGTAATATTTTGGTTTTCAATTAACTCTCTAAAAAAATTTTGACGTGAAATTGAGTGTGGAAACGCCTTTTGTAACCATTTAGAATAATCGTCCGCACCATTTCCACCTAAGGTATTGCCTTCTTCATCTTGAACTTTTAATTTTTTCTTGCACTTATTAATTATTTCACTAGCTAATGGTACCGAATCAGACGATATCCCCGCACCTACTATAAAGAAAAAAGGATTTTCAGTTTCTTCAGTAGCACAAATCAATTCTCGAACTGCTTCATCTACATTTATTTTTCTAACAGTCATATCTCTTCCCCTTCTGCAATTCTGTTTATTAAGTTTATTATATAATAGATCTAGGTAAAATTTACATTTTAATTATATGTATTTTGATTTGCAAACACTACACATTACATTTGAGATGTGGTTGCGAACTGTCTTTTCACTTATAAAAAGTTCACCTGCAATTTCTTTCGTTGTTTTATCTTGAACCAGTAATTCAAATACTTCTCTCTCTCTCTTTGTGAGTAAAGGTTTAGATTGATACGCTTTTTCCTTCAACTGGTATAACCCTCCTTGCTTAAGCCAGAGCTGTGTATGTGTAAGTTGGGTGTTTATTTAGTCAAGATATTGTATGAACGAAATGTGCAGGTGGTGAATAAAAATGGGCTTTATTTCCTATGTTATTTTAGACTTTTATACAGTGCGGACACTCTTTTTATCCATTTACTTTCCAGTACGCCATATTTGTTCTAGCAATATACTTACAACTGTACCTACAAATAAACCATTCCCGAATATATATTGCATAACAGACGGCAATGATTGGAGTGCTCCAGACGGTAAAAACATAACGCCGCTGCCAAATAATACTGCAACGCCTAAAATCGTTATATTCCTTTCACTCATCGGCACTTGTTTTATATTATTAAATCCAATTCCAATTAACTGTACGAACGAAGCCATTAACACTGCAGATGCGACAGCGGATGGCAACGATGCTAAGTAACGAATAATACTCGGAAACAGCGACATTACGACTAGTAATATGCATGCTAGTAAGAACGATCGTATATACTTTTGTTTTGTTAAACGTATAAATCCCGCTGTCGCCGGTAGCGGCACGACACCTACAGTTGAAAATACGGAAGAAATGATATGTGAAATCCCTCCAACCCACGTACCATCCTTCAACTGTTTTTGTTCAATAGTCGCTTTATGAATCGTAGCTTGATTAATCGCTATAATAGCTGCCACTGTATTTGAAACTAAAATACATACCATAACGAAACTCGATACAGCCATCCCTGTATTCCACTTCGGAAGACCCCAAGCAAATATTTGTGGAAGTTGCACAAAATGAGTTACTTGAGATGGGATTGTCACTTTCCCTGCAATGAGAAAAATAATCCACCCACTAATTAATCCTATTAAAACGGCATAACTTTTAACGAAACCTTTTCCAAAATTAGATAGTATAATAACGAACAGAAATATACCAAACGCGATTATTGCTGTAAATCCATCAATTTGAGAAATAGTAGCTGTAATTCCTAGCATTCCTTTTAAAAATACACCACTTAATTGTAAACATAATAAAAGTAAAAACGTCCCTGTCACAACCGGCGTAAATAAAAATAAAATACGTCCAATAAAACCAGTTACTCCTAATCCTATTAAAATAACACCGGAAATGATCATTCCTAATTCCAAAATTTGCAGTGTACTATGTAATTGATCCTGTCCGGCCGTTGCATAAGCAAGTACGGTAAATACACCAACCCAAGATCCAGCTGGCCCATCCGCAATTGGTAGTCTATGTCCAATCCATCCTTGTAAAAAAGAAGATATACCAACTACAAAAAACGTACGCTGCATTAAATAAAATATTTCTTCCGTC
Organism: Bacillus toyonensis BCT-7112; assembly: GCF_000496285.1. GTDB lineage: Bacteria > Bacillota > Bacilli > Bacillales > Bacillaceae_G > Bacillus_A > Bacillus_A toyonensis. The sequence goes on from NC_022781.1 coordinate 1,705,581, forward strand.
GTAAGATGAAATAACCCACCAACGACAATTGGTAGTGCGATTGAATTCGCTAATAAAAATATAAACCATTGCAAAGTTCCCATAATATGATTTTGGTTATGTTGATTGTCCAAATTTTTCATCCCTTCTAGCTTTCCTATACGAAATATATTGTAAGAATAAAAAAGAAGAGTTCTATATTCTCAATTAGAACCCTCCTCAAATTATTTAAACGATTCTTCTACACAAGATTATTTAATTCCACCTCATTTAAACTTCCAACAACAATATCCCCTTTATACACGACTAAACGCTTTTCTGTTTGACACGCTACCGCTTCAGCAGTACATGTTGCATTCGTTAAAACAAAGCTCGCTTCATCTCCTACATTTGGCCAAGCTCGTTTCCCTTCCTTGTTTAACGTTTCTTTTCCTCCCGTAATAAAGCGAAGTGCTTTTCCTAAAGACCTTTCGTCACTCCACCCAAAACGCTCTGCTAATCGATTTGCCTTTTGAAGCATATCGCCAGTTCCAAACGGCGACCAATGATCTGTAATACTATCATTTCCTAATGAAACTTTAACACCTTTTTTATCTAATAATGGAATTGGAATTACTTGTTTACCAATTGGCACCGTTGAAGTAATATCAATATTTAAAGCTGCTAGTCTTTCTGCCACTTCTTCAGCTTCTTTATCAGTAACACCACCAAGTCCAAGCGCATGACTAATTGTTACACGACCTTGCCACCCTGCTTCTTCTGTTAAGCTTGCCAACCTCTTCATCGTAAACGTTCCTAGATTATTCGCATCATGCAAATGAATATCAACATCTGCATTAAATTCTACTGCGATATCCATAATCGTATGTAATGATTTTTCGATATCATTATCCACTGTAGCTGGATCCACTCCACCGACTAGATTCGCACCCATACGCATCGCATCTTTCACAAGTTGTACAGAATTACTGCGCAATAATCCATGTTGCGGAAAAGCAACGATTCTACCAGACATCCGATTTTTATATGTTTCTAATGCAGCTAACGTCGCCTCCAAATTATGAAGTCCAATAATTGGATCAACATTACAATGCGTTCTAATATTCGTTGTACCATTTCGAAGTAGTAACTCTAGCATATTTTCCGCCCTGTCTTGAGCAGTTATTACTTGCTTTGGCAAAATCTTCTCTTCCTCATTAAAACGTGTAAAAATACTGTCTGCTGGCATACAAGCTTTCCAAGGCCCACTATAATATGTTTTATCAATATGAATATGCATCTCTTCGAAAGACGGCAAAATTAATAAGCGATTCACATCAAGAGTTACTATCCCTTCCTCTTGAACAATCCCTTCTATAATTTTTTTAATTCGTCCATCTTCAATGAGTAAACTACATAATTCTGTTTCTGTTCGTGAAATTGCCCCTTCTTCATATGTATACCTTGATTCAAGCATTACATTAGTCAACCAATATACTGTCATTTCTATTTCCCCACCCTTTATTAAAAATCGCCTCATACCTCTTACTATAAGTTTAATATCCGCTGAAAATTAAGACAATTAATATGATCGTTTCTCTAAAAAAATGTAATACAACCTCATAGTCTTCTCATAAATTTCCATATAGAATAGAAGTATATAGCTTCATATAAAAAAGGAGTTGATCGTTATATGTCAAAAAAATTATGTAAATCCGAAACTGATAAAATGCTATTTGGTATATGTGGTGGTTTAGGAGAATATTTTGATATTAGTTCTACTCTCATTCGTATCCTTTGGGTCATTGCTATTTTATGTTTTGGAACGGGATTTTTAGTTTACTTTATTTGTTTATTACTTATGCCACGTTCGTACTAATGGCATCACTTCCTATACTTAAGAAGAGCATATAAAAAATCACCTATAGAATTCTATAGGTGATTTTTTCATGAAGAGTATTTCATCGTTAAATGTAATACAGCCACTTCATCGTCTTCATTTTTATAGCTATGTTTCTTATTCGCTTCAAATTGAATGGAGTCAAACTCGTTTAATTCGTATACATCATTCTCCACTTGAATGGATACTTTCCCTTTCATTACCGTTACAAGCTCAATAGCACCTTCATGATGAGCTTCCGGTTCATATATACTATTCGCTCTTAAACAAGCACGGTGCATTTCCATCCCTGTTTCTTTCGTGTAACGGAACATCGTTTCTAAATGCCATGCTTGTCCTACATCTACTGCAAATCCTTCTCCGCAGCGCGCAACAGCTACAGGTTCTCCAACAACCATTAATCTCGATAAAGGTATCGATAACCCTTTCGTTATTTTCCAAATGACAGCTAACGTTGGATTCGTTTCACCTCTCTCAATTTTCCCTAATGTTAATTTACTAACTCCTGTTTTTTGGGCTAATTCTTCTAAACTTAATTTTTGTTCATTTCGAATTTGTCTTAATAGCTGACCTACTTGCTGAATGACTTCTTTCGTTTGCATATCTTCATGTTCTTTCATCTATAAAACCACCTCAAAGTATAAAATAGTTTACTTTTATTATCTTAAAGTATATTATACTATACATAATTATTTATTTCCAAAAGGAGTGTTATATTTCATGCGTGCAATATTATTAGGCCTCTTATCATCAGCCTTTTTTTCTGCAACTTTTATTATTAATAGAGCAATGAATGTATCTGGAACGAGCTGGGCTTGGACAGCTTACTTCCGCTTTTTATTCGCTCTCCCTATTTTATTCCTTATCGTTTTATTTCGCAAAAACTTAGGTGGGTTATGGGCAGAGTTAAAAAAACATCCATTCGCATGGATCGGATGGGGTTCCGTTGCAGGGATTGGTTTCTATTCTTTATTAAGTTTCGCAGCTGTCTTCTCTCCGGCTTGGCTCGTTGCCGGAACTTGGCAAGTTACGATATTAGCAGGTTTACTTTTATCACCACTATTTTTCGTAAAAATAGAAACGAAGTCAGGTACAAAACTTGTACGCGGAAAAATTCCGCTTCGTAGTTTATATGTAGCATTATTTATTTTACTAGGTGTAATTTGTATGCAAACAACTGCAGCTGGACACATTACAATAACTCAGTTCATTTCAGGGTTTTTACCTGTCGTATTAGCTGCTTTTTTATATCCGTTCGGCAACCGAAAAATGATGGAACTTGTGGGGGGACGTCTTGATACATTCCAGCGTGTATTAGGAATGGCAATAGGCAGTCTTCCTATTACAATTTTACTTGGTATATACGGATTTTCTACTACTGGTATTCCAACATCCAGCCAAATGCTGCAAGGATTTTTGTTAGCTTTATGTTCCGGCGTCATTGCGACGATGACATTTTTCTTTGCCACTGACTTAGCAAAAGACAACCTCGCTTTACTTGGTGCCGTTGAAGCAACACAAGCTGGAACGATGGTCTTTACAGTACTTGGTGAAATTGTGTTCTTGAACGGTTCATTCCCTGGTGGCCTTTCCCTATTTGGAATGATTATTATTATGTTAGGAATGGTTGCAAATAGTATTTTAAACCGTTCTGTTCCAGTCATTAAACAGAAAAAGTCAGCATAACAAAAGATATGGTTCTTCTTCATAGAACCATATCTTTTTTATTGTCCCCCTATTTCGCCTTATCAGAATAGTATTTCATTGGCTGTTTATACGAAAACCTATGTTATAATACGTTTCATGCGCATTAATAGGAGGTAAATTATGTTAAAAAAAGCAATCGCTGAATTTATTGGTACATTTGTACTTGTATTATTCGGAACTGGAGTAGCTGTCACTGGCGGCGGAATTGAAGGAATTGGAACATTAGGAATCGCTATGGCTTTCGGTCTATCTATTGTAGCTATGGCATATAGCATTGGAACAATTTCTGGATGTCACATTAACCCAGCAGTATCGGTAGCTATGTTCATTAACAAAAGAATGAACGCTATGGAACTTTGTTATTATGTATTAGCTCAAATTTTAGGTGGTTTATTAGGAACTGCAACGTTAGTAACGATTTTACGCTCTGCTAAAACACCTTTAGATAATTTAGGACAAAATGGTTTCGGAACTCTTGGTTTATCTGGAGCATTTTTAGTTGAGTTCGTTTTAACTTTCGTATTTATTTTAGTTATCATGGCTGTAACAGGTAAAAAAGGAAGTTCTTCTTTAGCGGGACTAGTAATTGGTTTCACATTAGTTTTAATTCACTTATTAGGAATTCCTTTAACTGGAACATCTGTTAACCCTGCTCGTAGTATCGCACCAGCTTTATTTGTTGGTGGAGAAGCACTTTCTCAACTATGGGTATTCATCGTAGCACCAATTCTTGGTGGTATCGTAGCAGCTATCGTAGGTAAATTCATTTTAAATACTGAAAAATAGAATTTTCAATATTTCTGAATAAAAAAAGGCGAGCCCTCATTATGAGGAAGCTCGCTTTTTTATTCTTTTATTTTAGACTTTAAATTTGTAACTAATTGCTCTACCGTTACATTTGCAAGTACGTTTTCCATCGCTTCTTGCGCTTGCATTAAAATAATTTCTAATACTGATTGAATATTAGCTCCTACTGGACATTCAATGTTGGGATTTTCATGGAAGGAAAATAGATGTCCTTCTTCTACAACTTCCACTGCTTTATATACATCAAGTAATGTAATTTCTTCTAAATCACGAGCAAGTGTCGTACCACCTTTACCGGCTTGTACATCAACAAGTCCTGCTCTCTTCAACATTCCTGTAATGCGACGAATCACAACTGGATTTGTATTCACACTACCAGCAATCCATTCAGAGGTACAGCGAGAGTTTCGATCTATCGCAAGTAAAGTCAACATATGAACACCTACTGTAAAACGACTACTAATTCCCATCTGCACACCCTCCTTTGTATTCATTCTATTAAAAGACAACTCTTACTATTATATACTATTTTTAATTTATACATAAAGAAAAAGCATGATTTCAATAGAAAATCATGCTTTTCTCTCATTATTGACGCTTAATAAATTTTGCTAAATCTTTAAATTTCACTTTGTCTGAGTAATTCATTACACCATTTACATAGATACGACTTGTAACAGCGTTTAATATACCAATCGTCGCCAATAAGACTACTAATGTTATCGTAATTTCTAACATGCCTGCTTCACCGGCTACAATACGTGAGAAGGTAACCATCGGTGTAAAGAACGGAACGTAAGAACTTACAACAACGATAGTACTATTCGGATCACTTAATGATTTAATACTAATGAAGAATGCAGCCATAATTAAAATCATTATCGGGAAAGATACAGCTTGTAAATCCTCCGTCTTAGAAACAACAGCGCCAGCTGCAGCGTACATCATCGCATAAAGTAAATATCCCGTAATGAAATAAACAAGGAACATACTTATAACTTTTGCATCTAATTTTGTAAAGTCAATTGGAATTCCAAATAATGAGGCGTTTTCTAAATCGACCCACCCTAACAAATAAGGAATAAGATAACCGCACGCTAATATGACCAGTTGTAATAAAGCTGTTGAAACAACTGCTAATATTTTCGCATACATCATCGTAAGCGGTTTTACTTTCGGCAGCATGACTTCCATTACACGTGACGCCTTTTCTGATGCAATATTCATTGCAATTGTATTTCCGAACGCGACAATAAACATATATAAAGCAAATGTAAAGAAATAGGCAATTCCGAAAGAAGAAGAGCGATCTTTTATTGCTTCTTGTTTCACTGAAATTTCAGTTTGCAATTGCTGTGCAATTTTTGGTGAAACATTATGCTTTGCAATTGTCACCATTGTATATTGTTGTTTGAAATAACTTGCCATGATTGCAGAAGTTGCTTGGCTAGGAAATCCATTATACATATACGTAACCTCTGGAGCTCCATTCTTTTCTATTACATGAAACAAGCCATCCAGCTCACCGTCTTCTACTTGTTTATGCAGTTTATCAAAATCTGCTTTTGAACCAACCGTTATTTTTGCTGATGGTAATAGCTTAGTTAACTCTTCTTTTTGTACGTTGTATGTGGAACTTTCTGTTACAACTGCAATTTTATCTTTATCCTTACTTTTATCATTCCCTGAAGTAAAATGATTAAATGCAAAAATCCCAAATACAACTAAAAATAATATAGCACTCGTAATTAATGATTTTTTAGATAAAAACGCTTCTCTAAAATAAAATGAAAATACATGAGAAAATTTACGCATCGTTATTTCGCCCTCTCTACAAAGATTTCATTTAACGTCGGCTCTAACATTTTAAATTGGCGCAAGGTAACACCTTGTTCTTGCAATTGTTGTAAAATCTTTAGAGCTTCTGCATCGTCTTGTACTTTTATATAAAGAAGGCCTTGTTGTTTTTCATATGAAACATGTATAGCTTCTAATCCCTTTTCATTCTCTGCTGTATCTTCAATCGTTAAATTACGGAAACCATATTCTTTCTTAATATCACTTAACTGTCCTTTGACAACTGCTTCGCCTTTTTTCAAAATACATACATGTTGGCAAAAAGCTTCTACTTGTTCCATACGATGACTGGATAAAATAATTGTCTTCCCGCTCTGTACTTGTTCTTCAATAATGCTAGCTAACATCCCAGCATTGACTGGGTCAAGTCCGCTAAACGGTTCATCTAAGATGAGAAGTTCAGGATTATGAAGAAGAGCAGCAATTAATTGAATTTTTTGCTGATTCCCTTTTGAAAGCTCTCCTGCCGTTTTAAATTTGTATTCTGGAATTGCTAATCGCTCTAACCAGTGGTCAATGGCAAGATCTACTTCTTTTTTCGTCATTCCTTCTAATCTACCAAAATATCGTAGCTGGTCTATTACTCTACTTTTTGTATATAAACCTCTTTCTTCTGGTAAATAACCAATCGTTACCCCACTAGTCCCAAATGATTTTCCATCCCATGTAATAGAGCCTTCATTAGGCGTTAATAATCCGAGAAGCATTTTGATTGTAGTTGTTTTCCCTGCACCATTTCGTCCAAGTAATCCTAGCACTTCACCTTTTGGTAACGAAATTTGCAAACCGTTAACTGCTTTTGATTCCCCAAATAGTTTCGTTAAGTTTTGAATTTGTAAACTCAAAGTATAAAGCCTCCCCTTTATTATCATTCGTACTCTCTTTCAAAGATTATGTTTATTTAGGATAAAATATAGCACTACGCTTCATCCTCTTATATATAACATTACCTTTAATCCATCATTTGTTCTATTTAGTTAAAATTGTAAATAATAAAGGTTAATTTGTCAATTATAATTGTCATTACGACAATAAAACCTGTCAAAATGACTATCATTATTTTGCTCATCTTTCTAATATAGGACACACTACTATATATACAAAAGACAATATGCAAATGTTCATAAAAAATTTTTATATTTTAATATATAATATAAGATGATTTTCTAACATCAAGGAGGATACATATGAAGATGAAGAGGGGCATTACCACTTTATTATCTGTAGCGGTTCTATCTACATCGCTTGTAGCATGTTCAGGAACGACAGAGAAAACAGCGGCCAAAGAAGAAAAAGTAAAATTAACAGAACAGCAATTAATGGCTGATTTATGGTATCAAACAGCTGGCGAAACGAAAGCACTTTACTACCAAGGGTACAATATCGGTCAATTGAAGCTGGATGCAGCTCTTGCAAAAGGGACAGCAAAAAAACCTGCTATCGTACTTGATTTAGATGAAACTGTTTTAGACAACAGTCCTCATCAAGCAATGAGTGTAAAGACAGGAAAAGGCTATCCTTACAAATGGGATGATTGGATTAATAAGGCTGAAGCTGAAGCCCTTCCAGGCGCAATTGATTTCTTAAAATATACAGAGTCTAAAGGTGTAGATATTTACTACATCTCAAATCGTAAAACGAACCAACTAGATGCAACTATTAAAAATCTTGAGCGCGTAGGTGCTCCTCAAGCAACGAAAGAACATATATTATTACAAGATCCGAAAGAAAAAGGGAAAGAGAAACGCCGTGAACTCGTTTCTCAAACACATGATATTGTCTTATTCTTCGGTGATAACTTATCTGATTTCACTGGTTTTGATGGTAAATCGGTAAAAGATCGCAATCAAACAGTTGCAGATTCAAAAGCACAATTTGGTGAGAAATTCATCATTTTCCCTAATCCAATGTACGGTGATTGGGAAGGCGCTTTGTATGACTATGATTTCAAAAAATCAGATACGGAAAAAGATAAAGTCCGTCGTGACAACTTAAAATCATTTGAAGCAAAATAAAAGAGGATGGCATTTGCCATCCTCTTTCTTTATTGCATATTTCTCGTTAAAGGTAAAATAAACACTTCTACACGTCTATTTTTTGCTTTTCCTTCCGGTGTATCATTTTGTGCAATCGAACGGTATTCTCCATAACCAATTGCACTAAATTTTCCTGGTTGCAAATCTTTATTTTGAAGTAATACCTGCATAAAATTAACGGCACGCTGTGTACTTAACTCCCAGTTTGATGCAAACTGAGCATTTGCGATAGGAACAGTATCTGTATGACCAGATACTGTAATCTCACGAGGTGATGCGGAAACAAGCAGGTTAGACATCTCTTTTGCAATCCCTAACGATTCTAATTTCACATCTGCTTTCCCCGAGTCGAATAGTACATTTTCTAATATTGTTACCATTAATCCTTTTTCAGTTAAATCGGTTTTAAAAGAAGACGATAATTGCTTTTCCTCAATATATTTATCAATACCTTTTTGTACCGCTTTTAATTCATTCATTTCTTGCTGCTTTACTTCAGCCTCAGCATTCTTTTTAATCTGCTCAGATTCTAAACTATTTGCTGACAACTCTTTCTCTTCATTCGGCTTCTGGTCACTTAAAAACTCTTTATTTCCTGTTCCACCTGCTAGTTCACTCCGAAAAGCTACTGCCATCTGTTTAAACTTCGCAGCATCTATACTACTCATTGCGAATAATACGATGAATAATGCAAATAACAACGTTAACATATCAGAATACGGAATTAACCACGTTTCATCGATATGCTCATCATGTTTTTTCTTTTTACCTCTTCTATTTTTTTTACTCCGCATTTTTTTCTGCTCCTATTTCTAGCTTTTTACGCTCAGTTGCAGAAAGTGCACCTAAAATACGGTTCTTCATAATAAACGGATATGTACCTTCTTGTAACATTAATAAACAATCAATAATTAAACGTTTTTTCTCGATTTCAGCTGCAGATTTTTGCTTTAACTTATTTGCAAATGGATGCCATAGTACATAACCTGAAAAAATACCAAAAATCGTTGCAATAAACGCACCTGAAATAGCATGTCCTAACTTGTCAATATCAGTTAAATTACCAAGCGCAGCTACAAGACCAATAACAGCACCTAAAACCCCTAATGTCGGTGCATACGTACCAGCTTGTGAAAAAATCGCCGCTCCTTTTGCATGCCTTTCTTCAATTGCTTCTAATTCAGCTTCTAAAATCTGCTCTAAATCTTCTGCGGATACGCCATCAATCACAAATTTCATACCACGTAAAAGAAATTCATCTTGAAATTTGTCTAATTGTTGCTCTAAAGACAAAATACCGTATTTTCTACTTTCAGATGTCCAATGAACAAATAATTCTAGCAACTGTTCGTAACTTAAATCCTTTTTATTTGAACCAAAAAGAACTTTAAATAATTTTGGAACCCTTTTTAGTTGATTCATCGGAAATGCAATACAAACTGCGGCAAATGTACCGATGAAAATAATTAATGCTGCGGCAGGATTCAATAAGGCTGTTACGTCAGCGCCCTTGACGACCATCCCTACTACTACCGCTACAAATCCTAAAATGAGTCCAATAATTGTTGCAAAATCCATTCTCATTCACTCCTAGTCTATACAAGAAGTTCTTTATTCTCGATAATCGCTACATCTTCTTATGTATATATATTACATAAAAAATTCAATTCATGAAAGATAAGAAATGAATTATATGAAAAAATACTACAATTTCACACATTTTCTGACATTTTCTTTGCATTTTCATTACGTTACGGCTCTTATATTTCTTTTTCAACAAACTAAACTTATAATAAAAACAATACATATTTTATTAAGAAAGGACTGTGATTACAAGGCATCATGAAAAAAATAATAATTATTTCTGCCGCTACTATTGTAATCGGTATCACATCTTTCGCTTATTTCAGTTCTGAATCACCATTACAAAATGGGGCGAAAGCTGTCGAAAGTCAAAAACATAGTAATCATCCAAAAGAAGAGATTCCTGCTTTTCCAAAAGCTGATCATAATGAAAAAAAACTAGATGATAATTTTTCCGTTGTAACAAATCCGGATTCTGCTCTTGTATTAGTCAATAAACATCGTAAATTACCAGATGGGTATATTCCAGAAGATTTAAAGAAACCGAACGTACCATTTACTAGTCCAAAAGATAAAGAGAAAACATTACTTCGTAAAGATGCTGCAGATGCGCTTGAGAAAATGTTCCAAGCAGCGAAAAACGAGGGGATAGAACTTACAGCAGTTTCAGGTTACCGTTCTTACAAACGTCAACAGTCATTACATAATACCTATATTAAGCGCCAAGGAAAAACTGAGGCTAATTCGGTAAGTGCAATTCCAGGAACAAGTGAGCATCAAACTGGTCTAGCAATGGATATTAGCTCAAAATCTGCTAAATTCCAATTAGAACCAATCTTTGGCGAGACAACAGAAGGGAAATGGGTTGCAAAACACGCCCATGAGTTTGGATTTGTCATTCGTTATTTAGAAGATAAAACAGAAACAACAGAGTACGCATACGAACCATGGCACTTACGCTACGTTGGTAATCCATATGCCACATACATATATAAACACCATCTAACATTAGAAGAGGCAATGAAGGATAAAAAATAAGAGAGCGATTCGCTCTCTTATTTTTGTATTCTCTTCTATTATTTTAGTAATTTCATCTTCCATTCTTCAGGCCATGGCTCGCCTCTTCCTGTTTTTTTCGATGCTTGTACCATCATACCGCGTCCAACTAAACAAACTTCCCCTTCTGCATTTTTGACCATATAGTGCAAATCTAAAGAAGAATTCCCAACTGTTTCTGCCTTTACATATACTTTCAACTGCTCATCAAAATATATTTGTTTGATGAAATTACATTGTAAATCTGCAACAACGATCATCGTTTCTGATGATTCATTTGTCCATTCTTGCATAAATCCAAGTTCTTTAAACAATGCGATACGTGCTTCTTCAAAATATGTAAAAGCAATGACATTATTTACATGTCCAAACATATCTACTTCACCGAAACGAACTTTTACAGGATTGTAAAACGAAAAACCACTTTCCCATTTCTTAAAGTCTTCAATATAAGAAATTCTCTTCATCGTTTTCTCTCCTTTTCAATTACTAATATACAGAATAAACTGAAAAATAATCTTATAAATATTGCCCCTTCAAATGAAGAGGCATATTTATTAATAGTTATTATCGCTACCAAAGAAATCTTTGAACGATTGAATTGTTGTATCACGGTTTAATGCTGCGATTGAAGTTGTTAATGGAATACCTTTCGGACATGATTGCACACAGTTTTGAGAGTTACCACAGTTTGCAAGCCCTCCATCTCCCATAATTGCACGTAAGCGATCTGCTTTGTGCATTTCACCTGTTGGATGCGAGTTGAATAAACGAGCTTGTGATAACGGTGCTGGTCCAATAAAGTCAGATTTACTGTTTACGTTTGGACATGATTCTAAGCAAACACCACATGTCATACATTTTGAAAGCTCATAAGCCCATTGACGTTTCTTCTCCGGCATTCTTGGTCCTGGACCTAGGTCATACGTACCATCGATTGGAATCCAAGCCTTAACGCGTTTTAATGCGTTAAACATACGACTACGGTCAACTTGTAAATCACGTACAACCGGGAATGTCTTCATCGGTTTTAAGCGAATTGGCTGTTCTAATTGATCAATAAGCGCTGTACATGATTGACGTGGTTTTCCGTTAATAACCATCGAGCAAGCGCCACATACTTCCTCTAAACAGTTCATATCCCATGCAATCGGAGTTGTTTGGTTCCCTTTTGAATCAACAGGATTACGGCGAATTTCCATAAGTGCCGAAATAATATTCATATTTGGACGATATGGAATTTCAAACTCTTGGTCAAACTCTTGTGCATCTGGTCCATCTTGTCTCGTAATGATGAGGCGGATTGTTTTCTCAGACATGTTGCTTATCCCCCTTCTCTTCACCCTTAGCAGCTACATCATGTTTTGAAGAATAGTCACGTTTACGTGGTTTAATTAATGAAACATCCACTTCTTCGTAATGGAATGCTGGTGCATTTCCTTCTCCCTCAAATTTTGCCATTGTAGTTTTTAAGAAGTTTGCATCATCACGATTTGGGAATTCCGGTTTGTAATGCGCTCCGCGGCTTTCATTACGGTTATATGCCCCAATTGTAATAACACGAGCTAGCTCAAACATATTTGCAAGTTGACGTGTAAATGAAGCACCCTGGTTACTCCATCTTGCTGTATCGTTAATGTTAATGCGTTTGTAACGCGCCATTAACTCTTCAATTTTTGCATCTGTTTCTAATAACTTTTTATTTTCACGAACTACTGTAACGTTATCTGTCATCCATTCTCCCAGCTCTTTGTGAAGAACATATGCATTTTCGTTACCATCAAGCGTTAAAATATTGTTAAATTTCTCTGTTTCGATTAATTCATTTTGCTCATATACACTAGAAGAAACAGCATCAGATGATTTAGAAAGACCTTTCATATACTCAATTGCGTTCGGTCCTGCTACCATACCACCGTAAATTGCTGATAATAGTGAGTTCGCACCAAGGCGGTTACCACCGTGCATAGAATAATCGCACTCACCTGCTGCAAATAAACCTGGAATGCTTGTCATTTGCTTATAATCAACCCATAGCCCGCCCATTGAATAGTGAACCGCTGGGAAGATTTTCATTGGTAGTTTACGAGGATCATCTCCTGTAAACTTCTCATAGATTTCAATAATTCCACCAAGTTTAATATCTAGTTCTTTCGGATCTTTATGAGAAAGATCTAGGTACACCATGTTTTCACCGTTAATACCTAGTTTTTGCTCTACGCAAACATCAAAGATTTCACGCGTTGCAATATCACGAGGTACAAGGTTTCCGTAAGCAGGATATTTCTCTTCTAAGAAGTACCATGGCTTACCATCTTTATATGTCCAAACACGCCCACCTTCACCACGTGCAGATTCACTCATAAGACGTAACTTATCGTCTCCAGGAATTGCCGTTGGATGGATTTGAATAAACTCACCGTTCGCATAATATGCACCTTGTTGATATACAGCAGACGCTGCTGTACCTGTATTGATAATAGAGTTAGTTGATTTTCCAAAGATGATACCAGGGCCCCCTGTTGCCATAATCACGGCATCAGCTTGGAAACTTTTAATCTCCATAGTTTGTAAGTCTTGTGCAACGATTCCTCGGCACACACCTTCATCATCAACAACAGCTCGTAAGAAATCCCAACCTTCATATTTCGTTACAAGTCCTGCTACTTCGTGACGACGTACTTGCTCATCTAATGCGTATAGTAATTGCTGTCCAGTTGTTGCACCAGCAAATGCTGTACGGTGATGTTGTGTTCCACCAAAACGACGGAAATCAAGAAGTCCTTCTTCCGTACGGTTGAACATAACACCCATACGGTCCATTAAATGAATAATACCAGGTGCTGCTTCACACATTGCTTTAACTGGTGGTTGGTTCGCTAAGAAATCCCCACCATAAATTGTATCGTCAAAGTGGATCCATGGAGAATCCCCTTCACCTTTCGTATTTACGGCACCGTTAATTCCGCCCTGAGCACATACAGAATGTGAACGTTTTACTGGTACTAATGAAAACAGTTCAACATTTACTCCTGCTTCTGCCGCTTTAATCGTTGCCATTAAGCCAGCCAAGCCACCGCCGACTACTATAAGTTTCCCTTTCATGCTCTCCCACTCCTTACTGGTTTGCTAGCTGTGGATCGATGAACGCTAATAATGCACTCACACCTACATAAGATAGACCTAAGAAAATAGCTAATGTTACATAAGTAGAGATTCTTTGTGAACGTGGAGACACTGTAATTCCCCAGCTAATGCAGAATGTCCATAGTCCATTTGCAAAGTGGAAAATTGTTGAAACAACACCAACTAAATAGAATGCAAACATAGCTGGATTGTTTAAAATATCTGCCATCATATCGTAGTTTACCTCTTTACCTAACATTGCTTGAATACGAGTTTCCCAGACATGCCAAGAAATGAAGATCAGCGTAACGATACCTGAAATTCGTTGGAAGACGAACATCCAGTTACGGAAATAACCGTAAGATACCGCATTGTTCTTAGCTGTAAATGCAATATATAAGCCATATATAGCATGGTACAGTATAGGTAAAAAGATGATGAAAATTTCTAGCGCATACCGGAATGGAAGGAGCTCCATAAAGCCTGCAGCTTTGTTAAAAGCCTCTGCTCCTCTTGTTGCAAAGTTGTTTACAATTAGATGTTGCGTCAAAAAGACACCAACCGGGATGACCCCCATTAATGAGTGCCACTTACGAAACGTATACTCGCGGCCTTTCATGTCCCCATTACCCCCTTGAATGTTTGACTGCTGTTTTCAGATTAATTTACAACAATAATGTTTTTTCACTATTGGCATAAGAAAAACTGAAAAAATTATTCGAAATATTTCAGCATAATTTGATACCAAGTTCATTTTACTCCTATTTTTGTCGAAGCGTCAAGAAAACGTATACATAATTTGCATATAATTTGCCAATTCTTTTTTTCTTCTTATATATTCAGATTTTCCTAAAGAAAAATCTGTTTTTATAAATGAGAAATGTTATATAATAAGCCCTATAGAAAGAGGGGAATATTGTGAGCAAAAATACAATCGATATAACATCTTTAGAAGATGTTTCATTGAACGCCTTCGCTTATGAATTGCTACGTGAAGAATTACTACCTGATTTAATTGGTAACGATTTAGATGGTATTTTATACTGGTCCGGTAGAAACCTTGCAAGAAAATATCCGCTAGAAACAATTGAAGAAGTCATTCAGTTCTTTGAAAAAGCTGGTTGGGGCACTTTAAGTATTATTGAGCATAAACGTCGTGAAATGCAGTTCCAACTTAAAGGCACTCTCATTGCTGAACGTCAAAAACAAAACAGACATTCTTCTTATCAATTAGAAGCTGGATTCATTGCTGAGCAAATTCAGAAGCAACGAAACGTCGTAGCAGAGTCATACGAAGAAAAGAAAAAACGTTCAGACTCTATTACATTTCTTGTGAAATGGGATATAAAAGATCTCATTGAAGTGTAGCCTTACCTACAGTCAACTAGACATATAAGTTTAGTTGACTTTTTTGTATTTTCATTCAGATGCGTTTATTTTAAATCTTCAGAAATTATACCAAAAAACAGAAGACGTTGTAAACTACAACGTCTTCTTATCTGTTAAATACGTATAAATTGTTTCTGCGACATTTTTCGGCATACCCGCTTCGACAAATTCTGCTACAGAAGCTTCTTTCATCTTCTTTAATGAACCAAAATGTTTTAACAATACCTTTTTCCGTTTATCACCGATTCCTGGAATATCGTCCAGTGCTGATTGAATGACAGATTTCCCGTGTAATTGACGATGGAATGTAATCGCAAATCGATGCACTTCATCTTGAATGCGCTGCAATAAATAAAATTCTTGGCTATTCCTCTCAAGTATCACCGGTTCAGGTGGATCCCCAATAATTAAATGGGATGTTTTATGTTTGTCATCTTTTACAAGGCCTGCCATCGGAATATATAACCCAAGCTCATTTTCTAGAACATCACTTACAGCTGCCAGATGACCTTTTCCCCCGTCAATAATGATTAAATCTGTTAATGGTAAATTCTCTTTAAGCGCCCTTGTATAACGGCGCCTCACAACTTCTCTCATAGACTCATAATCATCTGGTCCTTGAACCGTTTTAATTTTATATTTCCTGTACTCTTTCTTCGCTGGTTTCCCATCGATAAAAGCAATCATTGCAGAAACGGGATTTGTTCCTTGAATATTTGAGTTATCAAACGCTTCAATACGATACGGTGTTTCAATCCCGAGCTGCTTTCCTAACTGATCTACAGCTTTAATCGTTCGCTCTTCATCACGTTCAATTAAGTAGAATTTCTCTTCAAGTGCAATTTTCGCATTTTTATTTGCTAATTCTACAAGATCTTTTTTCTTACCACGTTTCGGCTGCGTCGCTTCAACTTCTAAAAAGCGCTCTACTAATTCTGAGTCTATACTTCCTGGAACAACAATTTCTTTCGGTTTAAAATGACTGCTGTTTTCATAAAATTGACCGATAAACGTTAAAAACCCCTCTTCTGGTTCATCATAGATTGGAAACATAGAAACATCACGTTCAATTAGCTTTCCTTTTCGAACGAAGAAAACTTGAACGCACATCCATCCTTTATCAACTGCATATCCAAATACATCACGGTCCACTAAGTCACTCATAATCATCTTTTGTTTTTCCATAATTGCATCTATATGAGCAATTTGATCTCGCAATTCTTTCGCACGTTCAAATTCTAGTTTCTCTGAAGCCTCATACATCTTTATTTCTAATTCTGAACGAATTTCTTTATGTCCACCATTTAAAAACTTAATAATTTCATCCACAATTTCTTTATTTTGTTCTTCCGTCACTTCTTTCACACAAGGTGCTAAACATTGGCCCATATGATAATATAAACACACTTTATCGGGCATGTTTGAGCATTTGCGAAGCGGATACATGCGATCTAATAGTTTTTTCGTTTCATGAGCTGATTGTGCATTCGGATAAGGGCCAAAATACTTTCCTTTATCCTTTTTTACGTTACGCGTAATGAGTAAGCGCGGCTGTTTTTCAGCGGTAATTTTAATAAAAGGATATGTTTTATCATCTTTTAATTGAATATTATATTTTGGATCATACTTTTTTATTAAATTTAACTCTAAAATAAGAGCCTCCAAATTTGAAGAGGTTACGATATATTCAAAATCTACAATTTCTCCTACAAGCCGAAGTGTTTTCCCATCATGCGAACCAGTAAAGTACGAGCGCACACGATTTTTTAACACTTTTGCCTTCCCGACATATATAACCGTTCCTTGCTTATCTTTCATTAAATAACAACCAGGTTGATCTGGTAAAATAGCCAATTTCTCTTTCAAATGTTCGTGCACTCGCCTACCTCCATTTCTACATGCTTATCATTGCAAATTCAAAATAAAAACATACAATGACAAAACACCCAACATACGTTCTTTTATTGTAACGGAAAGGTTTAAAAAAGGAAAATAAAAAAAGCTACCAAATGGTAGCTTCTTTCTTTTAGAAGTGTTTAGAAACTAATTCTACTAACGCTTCTTTCGGTTTGTAACCTAACGCTTGATCAACTACTTTACCGTCTTTTAATACGAAAAGAGCTGGAATGCTCATTACTTCAAATTGACGAGCAGTTTCTTGGTTTTCATCAACGTCTACTTTTACTACTTTTACTTTTTCACCTAATTCTGAATCGATTTCCTCTAATACAGGAGCGATCATTTTACAAGGTCCACACCAAGGTGCCCAGAAATCTAATAATACAACACCTTCGCTAGTTTCAGCTGCGAAGCTTTGGTCATTTGCGTTTATAATTGCCATTTTATTTCCTCCTTCAAGTATATTCTACCAAGAGTATATCATTAACTTATATACGTGGCGAATAATATGTATCGTTATGTATTGTAACAAAAAAATGTTCCTTTATACTATATAAAAATATGGATGAAATACTAAAAAGGTGAGGGACAGGGGATCCCTCACCTTTTTCTATATATAGGGGTACTTCACTTGGAACTCAAGGGTACTCAAATCATGAATGTACTTTTAACTTTTTAAACTCTTCTGTTAAAAGAGGTAAAACTTCGAATAAGTCACCAACAATACCATAGTCAGCTACTTTGAAAATACTTGCTTCTGGATCTTTATTAATTGCAACGATTATTTTTGAGTTAGACATACCAGCTAAATGCTGAATCGCACCAGAAATACCGCATGCAATGTATAGATCTGGCGTAACGACTTTACCCGTTTGACCAATTTGTAATGAGTAATCGCAATACTCAGCGTCACAAGCACCACGAGATGCTCCAACAGCGCCGCCTAGTACATCAGCTAACTCTTTTAATGGCTTAAATCCATCTTCACTCTTCACACCACGTCCGCCAGCGATAATAACTTTCGCTTCTGAAAGATCAACGCCTTCTGCAGTTTTACGGACAACATCTTGAATAATTGTACGTAAATCTTTCACATCTACTGTAATAGAAGACACGTCACCTGTGCGAGACTCGTCTTTTTCAAGAGTTGCAATGTTATTTGGACGCACTGTCGCAAATAAGATACCATCTGTTACAATCTTCTTCTCAAACGCTTTACCAGAGTAAATCGGGCGAGTGAAGATAACATTTCCACCTTCAACTTCTAAAGCAGTTACGTCAGAAATTAGACCAGCTTCAAGCTTCGCTGCTAATTTTGGTGATAAATCTTTACCAAGTGCTGTATGTCCAAATACGATACCTTCTGGCTTTTCTTCAGCATATACAGCTAAAAACGCTTGTGCGTAACCATCAGATGTATATGATTTTAATTTATCATTTTCAACTGTCACAACGCGATCTGCACCGTAATGAATCAATTCATTTGCAAAAGAGGCAACGCTGTCTCCAACTAGAAGACCTACCACTTCACCGCCTTCTGCAATTGTTTTTGCTGCTGCTACCGCTTCAAACGAAACGTTACGTAGCGATCCGTCACGAACTTCACCCATTACTAATACTTTACGAGCCATAGATTTTCCCTCCTGCATATATAATTTCGTATTTTATTAGATTACTTTCGCTTCTGTATGGAGCAACGATACAAGTTCTTTTACTTGATCTTGCAGCTCGCCTTGTAACACTTTTCCTGCATCTTTCTTAGGAGGCAAATAGATTTCAATTGTTTTTGTCTTTGCTTCCACATCATCTTCTTCTAAATCTAAATCATCTAATTCTACTTCTTCCAGTGGCTTTTTCTTCGCTTTCATAATACCCGGAAGCGATGGATAACGCGGTTCGTTTAAACCTTGTTGTGCTGTTACTAAAACTGGTAATGACGTTTCAATAACTTCTGTATCACCTTCAACGTCACGCTCAATCTTCACGTTTGTACCATCAATCTCAAGTTTTGTAATTGTCGTTACGTACGGAATATTTAGCGCTTCAGCTACGCGTGGACCAACTTGTCCAGATGCACCGTCAATCGCAACGTTTCCGCCTAAAATTAAATCTGCATCTTTATCTTTTAAATATTCAGCAAGTACTTTTGCTGTTGTAAACTGATCGCCATTTTCAACATCATCTTCAATATTAATTAATACCGCTTTATCACAGCCCATCGCTAATGCTGTACGAAGTTCTTTCTCACTATCTTCGCCACCAACTGTTACGACAGTAACTTCTCCACCTTGTGCGTCTCTTACTTGAATTGCTTCTTCAATCGCATATTCATCGTAAGGGTTGATGATGAATTCCGCTTCGCCATCGTAAATTGCACCGTTTTTAATTACGATTTTTTCTTCTGTATCAAATGTTCGTTTCATGAGTACGTAGATGTTCATTCCATTTACCCCCTTATTTTTTCAGAAAGATTCTATCAATTTTAAAATTCTGTTAATTTATATTAAAAAAATAATTGAACTACCTACCACTAAACGAAGGCTTACGTTTTTCTAAAAACGCTGCTACACCTTCTCTTCCATCTTCACTCGTAAATACTTCACCGAAGATTTGAGCTTCGCGCTGTACACCTTCGTAATAATGAGACGATTTTGTCGTTTGCAATAACTCTAACACAGCACGAGTTGTTGCTAGACTTTTTCCAGCAATTTGTTTTGCAACTTTAAGTGTATCGTCTAAAAGTGTTTCTTCAGAAAACACTCCGTTAACAAGTCCCCATTTTAATGCTTCTGCACCAGTAATTGGTGTACTCGTTAACATCATTTCACAAGCTTTCGCTTTCCCAACATAACGTGGTAAGCGCTGTGTACCTGCAAAACCAGGAATTAATCCAAGTGTTAATTCAGGTAAACCAAGTTTTGCACTTTCAGTTACAAAGCGCATGTGGCAAGACATAGCAAACTCAAGGCCGCCGCCAAGTGCCGCTCCATGAATTGCCGCGATAACTGGTTTTGAACATTTTTCAACACGCTCAAATGTAACTTGTCCAAGCTGTGCTAATTCTGTCGCTTGCTTCGCTTCAGTAACAGATGTAAATTCTTTAATATCTGCTCCAGCTGAGAAGAAGCGCCCTTCACCGTGAATAACAACAACACGAATGTTATCATCCTTCTCCACTTGATCAATTAACTCAGTAACGTCATGCATAACTTGTGAAGACATCGCATTCGCTGGCCCGTGATTTAACGTCGCCACCGCAATATGGTCTTCAACTCTTACAGATAGGAATTTCAACATGATCCCTCCCATTATTGACGATAACCACAAGCCGCAATAAGTAGCCCATGTACCGTTTTTGAAAGTGCGACCAGATCATACTTATGATCGCTCATTACCCAATTGGTCACAACTTCATCTACTGTTCCAAAGATCATTTGTCTTGCCACACGAACATTTAAGTCCGCCTGAAACTCACCTTGCTTTATACCTGTCTCTAAAATTTCATCCATAACTTGTAAGTAGCCTTTTAATACTTCATTTATTTTAAGGCGCAAGTCTTGATTGGACTGTCTTAGCTCTAATTGCGTAACGATAGCAAGAGGATCATTTTGTGATAACAGCAAGAAGTGCGTTTCTACCAACATGAATAACTTCGCTACAGCGCTTTCAATTCCTGCTGTTTTTTGACGAATTGTTTCAACAAATTCTCCCATCTTCTCTTGGAATAAGGATATTAATATATCTTCTTTATTTTTAAAATATAAATAAATCGTGCCATCAGCTACCCCAGCTTGCTTTGCAATTTTAGAAACTTGCGCTTGATGGTATCCATTCTCTGCAATCACAATGACTGCCGCATCAATAATTTGATTGTATTTCGGTCTATTTTTCTTCACTTTACTGTCCCCTTCAAGAAGATGACTGAATGAATAGTCATTCATATTCTTATAATACTGACTATTTAGAAAAGTGTCAATCCTATTTTTTCAAAAAGAAAGGGCCTTAGCCCGTTTGCTCATCCTCATTCTTTCTCTTCTCTTCATCTATTAGGACGCGGCGCAAAATTTTCCCTACTGTCGTTTTCGGCAATTCATCTCTAAACTCGTATACTTTCGGTACTTTATAAGCCGCTAAATATTTACGTGCAAACTGATCTAATTCCTCTTCAGAACATTCAGCGCCTTCTTTCAAAACAACAAATGCTTTTACAGTTTCCCCTCTGTACGGATCAGGAACACCGATCGTCACTACTTCTTGCACCTTTTCGTGTTCATATAACACTTCTTCTACTTCACGAGGATATACGTTAAAACCGCTAGCAACAATCATATCTTTCTTACGATCTTTCACATAGAAAAAGCCATCCTCATCCATGTATCCTACATCACCTGTATGAAGCCAGCCATCTTGCAATACAGCCGCCGTTTCTTCTGGCTTATTCCAATACCCTTTCATAATTTGTGGGCCTTTAACAACTATTTCACCGATTTCACCTGGAGGTAATGCCTCTCCTGTTTCAAGTGACATGATGATTGACTCCGTATCTGGCCACGGTACCCCAATACTTCCTGGCACACGTTTTTCCCACAAGAAATTCCCATGTGTAACGGGTGATGACTCCGTTAATCCATAACCTTCTACCAGTTTACCACCTGTAACGCTCTCAAACTCCTCCTGTACTTCTACAGGAAGCGGTGCAGAGCCACTAATACAAGCCTGAATAGAAGAAATATCATATTCTTTTAAAAGAGGGCTATTTAATAGAGCAATATAAATGGTCGGCGCTCCTGGAAATAGTGTAACTTTATGTTTTTTAATTGCTTCAAAAACCATTTTCATATCAAACTTCGGAATAAGCACCATTTTATACCCTTGCATAATACTTAAATTCATTACAGCTGTCATTCCGTATACATGAAAAAACGGAAGGACACCAAGGATCACTTCTTCTCCCTCTTTACAATTATATAACCAATGTGCTCCCATTAAAGTGTTCGAAACGAGGTTTTTATGCGTCAGCATAACCCCTTTTGGAAATCCTGTCGTTCCCCCCGTATACTGCAAAAGAGCTAGATCATTTTCAGGATCACAGGGAACCTCAACATCAGCAGTACTTTCCCTTTCTACTGATTTCCATAGATGAATCGTTTCGCTTTCCGACACATTCACAACAAGATTCGCCTGCTTTTTTTGTACAAATGGATAAAGTAAATTTTTAGGGAATGGTAAGAAATCTGCAATACGAGTTACGATAATGTGCTCCAGCTTTGTGGCATTTTGAACATTAGTAACTCTCGGAAACACTAAATCAAGGCAAAGAATGACTTTTGCCCCAGAGTCATGAAGTTGGTACTCAAGCTCTCTTTCTGTATAAAGAGGATTCGTTTGTACGACAATCCCCCCCGCAAGCAAAGTACCATAATAACCGATTACAGATTGCGGACAATTCGGCAACATAATCGCAACTCTATCTCCCTTTTCAACACCAAGCCTTTGCAGATAATTCGCAAACTTCTTTACCTTGTCATGGAAATCTGAAAATGTAACATCTTTACCTAAAAAATGAAGCGCTTTCTTTTCTGGATAACGAGAAGCTATTTTCTCTAAATATCCATGAAGTGGCTGAATATCATAAGAAATAGTACTAGGAATTTCCTCTGGATAACTTTTCAACCAAGGTTTTTCCACCTTCATTCCCCCTTCAAATACATAAAAAATAAATGAATGTTCATTCATGATGGTTGTTTTCATTATATTATAGTCATAACAACGTTACAATCATAATATTCTGACTTTTATATAACTATGCTTTACCTCATTAACTTCTTATTATATGTACAAACTCTCTTACTCTTAAAAGAGTAAGAGAGTTATTATTTAACTTAGTCTTATAATTGTTAATACCGCTCCTGGAGTAGTCGTTGATAACGTCGCAACAGCTAACAAGCCAAATAATTGCAAACTAATTGCACTCCCCACCGCAAGAGTCGTAATAATTGTTGCACTAAACGATGTGGTTGCTAATGCAGGGGAATTGATCGTCCCAGCAAGCGGTGCCCCATTAATTGTAATTCGCGAACTGACTAATAATGAAGCCGTTATATTAATCGAATATGAAATATAATAATTCCCTGCATTTGCAGCCGTAAATACTGTGTTCCCCCCAGACACTGTAATACCTGGACCGATATTCTGATTGTTTGGAAGCGGGACATTTGTTCCACCAAGTAATACCGATATTGCTGTACCCGACGTATTATTTGCAAATGCGTATGTTGCCGTTATACTTGTGCCGGTTGCTCCTGTTGCTCCTGTTATCCCTGTCGCTCCCGTTGCTCCTGTTGAGCCTGTATCACCGGTTGCTCCCGTTGCTCCTGTTGAACCTGTTGAACCTGTTACTCCCGTCGGACCCATTGCTCCTGTTGAACCTGTTACTCCCGTCGGACCCGTTGCTCCTGTTGAACCTGTCGCTCCTGTTGCCCCCGTTGCTCCTGTCGCTCCTGTTGCTCCTGTTGCCCCCGTTGGACCTGTTGCTCCTGTTATTCCTATCGCTCCTGTTGGACCCGTTGCTCCTGTTATCCCTGTCGCTCCCGTTGCTCCTGTTGGGCCTGTATCACCGGTTGCTCCCGTTGCTCCTGTTGAACCTGTTGCCCCCGTTGGACCTGTTGGATCAAGCTTAGGTACTGTCCCATCGCAACTAAAACAACATGAATCAACATGTACACCATTTTGATTATTACACCCACAATATCCATTTGTATTATTGAGCCATGAAGACATGTTGATCCCTTCCTTCAAATTCAATCTTTTCAGTACAAACAACGAATTATAAAACAACTATCCAATAATAAAGAAATACTTTATTCCGTACATTCTAATAATTATTACATGCGACACCCTTCCCTTTTGCTTGTACATTCGCCTTCCTGCTTAAACGAAATTCCTTTTCTGCATTTTCATATACATATAGATTTCAACCTCATATATTGAAATCTGTATAATTCGTTATTTTTCGTCAAAATTTTAAAAATATATTGACACTTAAAATATCATCATAGTATGATTTGGATGTTGTAATTGATAACGATTTTCAATATCGTACATTGCAAATTAAATAATTTATTTGGGGGCAGAAGATGAAGAAAATTCTCAGTATTTTCATAGTAATTCTTCTATTCGCTGTTGGATGCGGACAGCAAAAAGAGGAGAAAAAGGAAACAAAAGCGGACAATAAAAATCAAACTATAACAATTAAACACGCTGAAGGGGAAACGAAGTTAGATAAACCAGCGAAAAAAGTTGTTGTACTTGAGTGGGTATATTCAGAAGACTTATTAGCACTTGGTGTTCAGCCAGTAGGGATGGCAGACATTAAGAATTATAATAAATGGGTAAATACAAAAACAAAACCGAGTAAAGATGTTGTAGATGTAGGGACACGTCAACAACCAAACTTAGAAGAAATTAGCCGTCTAAAACCAGATTTAATTATCACAGCATCATTCCGCGGTAAAGCAATTAAAAACGAATTAGAGCAAATTGCTCCTACAGTTATGTTTGATCCATCAACTAGCAACAACGATCACTTTGCTGAAATGACAGAAACATTTAAACAAATTGCAAAAGCTGTTGGAAAAGAAGAACAAGGTAAAAAAGTATTAGCTGATATGGATAAAACATTTGCTGATGCAAAAGCAAAAATTGACAAAGCAGGCTTAAAAGATAAAAACATTGCAATGGCACAAGCATTTACTGCTAAAAACGTGCCAACATTCCGCATCTTAACTGACAATTCTACAGCTTTACAAGTTACAAAAAAATTAGGTTTAACAAACACTTTTGAAGCGGGTAAATCAGAGGCAGATGGTTTCAAACAAACAACTGTAGAATCATTACAAAGTGTACAAGATTCAAACTTCATTTACATTGTAGCGGATGAAGATAACATTTTTGACACTCAACTAAAAGGCAATCCTGCTTGGGAAGAATTAAAGTTCAAAAAAGAAAACAAAATGTATAAATTAAAAGGCGACACTTGGATTTTCGGTGGTCCTGAGTCTGCAAAATCTTTAGCAACACAAGTAGCAGATGTAATGACAGCGAAGAAGTGATTACACGATGAATAGCTTACAACATACACTTCGAGCAAGTCTTGTATTCGGAGGAGGAGCAGCTCTCTTGCTCCTCCTTTTCTTTATTCATATCGGACAAGGTCAAGCAAATATTTCCTATAGTATGATTATCGATGCTCTTATCTCACCGAACCAATCACTAGAGCACCAAACTTTAATCATGCTTCGATTACCTAGAGCCGTAATTGCTATTTTAGCTGGAGGTGCTCTTGCTGCATCTGGGGTCATTTTGCAAACATTAACAAAAAACCCACTTGCTGAATCAAGTACAATGGGAATTCACTCTGGCGCATATTTCTTTCTAGTAGCGGCTACAATTTTCTTACCGAAAGGTCTGCAAATTAACTCACTTCTTTTCACATTTATCGGTGGTGCTATTACTGCTTTATTTGTATACCGTATTTCTGGTGGGAAAAAGGGAACCCCACTTAGAATGGCATTAGCTGGGATGGTCGTTACATTAATGCTTTCTGCTTTTACTGGAACGATGCAGCTTTTCTATGAAAATGAAACGGCTGGTTTATTTTTATGGGGAGCTGGCTCTCTTATCCAAAATAACTGGGATGGCGTTCAATTTGCTTTTCCATTTATCATTATTTCTTTCCTAGTTTTACTATTTATGTCTCGTAAACTCAACATCCTCTTACTTGGTGACGATGTTGCTGTTTCTCTTGGTGAAAAAACAGCAGTAACACGTCTTATCGCCTTCATTGCTGCAATCTTTTTAACAGCAGTAATTGTCACTGTCGTTGGACCGATTGGGTTTGTTGGCTTAGTTGCACCACACTTAATGCGCCTTATTGGTTACCGGCAACACTTTACTCTTCTTCTTTCCTCATTCTTATGGGGAGCAGTATTATTACTTGGGGCAGATGTCGTCGGTAGATTAATAGATCCAACTGGTGCAGAACTTCCTGTTGGAGCAGTCACAGCAATGATTGGGTCACCTTGGCTTATTTATTTAGTGTATCGTATGATGAAGTCGAAACAATATATGAATGATAACGGTGCGAATGCAGCTGGAGCTAGTTCCCGCTATTACTCTTATAAAAAGGTAATCATCATATCTATCACGCTTTGTATTGTGACGATTGCTCTTGGTGTTACAATCGGTAGTAATGCTTATATCGAAAGCATTACAAATGTTATAACAGGGCAATTAACGCAATTTGATAAAAATATGATGATGAACCTTCGTTTACCAAGAATGCTCGTTGCCGCTATTGCTGGCGCATGCCTTGCAATAAGTGGGCTTGTCTTCCAAGGAATATTACGAAACCCACTTGCCGACCCTTCGATTATTGGTATTTCGTCTGGAGCAGGTGTCGGTGCTTTAACTATTATGTATGTTTTCCCTGCACTTCCAGGTTTCTTCCTACCAATTGGTGCATTTATCGGCGGACTACTTGCAGTTGGAATTGTCCTCTTCTTCTCATGGAAAGCAGGATTTAGTCCAACAGCTCTTGCTTTAATAGGGATTGGTATTTCGGCTCTCGGCTCAGCAATTATTCAAATCTTTATCGTTAGAGCGAATTTGAATGTTGCTGCTGCTTTAACATGGCTATCAGGCAGTACGTATGCAAGAGGATGGAATCACTTAGAAAATATCATTCTATATCCATCACTTATTCTTATACCAATTATCTTTTTCTTAATGAAACAACTTGATGTCCTTGTACTTGGAGACGATTTAGCAACTGGACTCGGACAGCCTGTAAATAAAACGCGTCTTGCTCTAATTGTACTAGCGACACTTCTTGCATCTATAAATATCGCGGCTGTCGGTACAATCGCCTTTTTAGGCCTTGTCGCTCCTCACTTAGCAAGAATTGTTGTTGGTATGAATCATCAAAGATTATTCGTTTGTTCCGCTCTGTTTGGAGCAATCCTTCTTTCTGTTGCTGACTTACTTGGACGTACAATCGCATATCCGAAAGAAATTCCCTCTGGCCTTGTCGTTGCTGTACTTGGGGCACCTTATTTCTTATGGTTGATGAGGAAGAGTGGGAAGAAAGTTAATTAAAAGACGGCTTCATATATATGAAGCCGTCTTTTCCTATTATGGCATAAAATTAATATAAGCTTTGTACAGAATATACATAACAAGTGCATACATGATTATATTGAATACACTTCGTTTTAAAGTTAACTTTCTCTTTAATTTCTTATCCTGTAATTTTAGTTCTATTCCATTTGCTACTTTCAGTCTACCTACCATTTTAAATAACTCTCTGTAATCATCAGCATTTCCCAATAATACGTACTCCTTATCATTTTTATACTTTATATGTAGAAATTCACTCCCACCTTTACGGTCTAATATTGTTCTCATAGAAGCTATTTCATTTAATACACATACTTTTATATCAACTTCATTATAATAACGATCCACAAAAAATACATACAACCGTTTATTTGTAACGATTAGCACAGTATTAATACCGAAGTTCATCGCAAGAACGCCTACCCCTAATGTCATGGCTGTGCCTGTCTGCCAATTTTTCACACGAGGATTTTCGACAAGCATACTATATAAAATCTCTTCGCTTCCCTGTAACTCTTCTTGTACAACCTCATAACAACGTTTCATTAAAATTGTTTTTGTTACAACTTCTTTTGTACGATTTATTTTCTTTTTATCTATTTTCTCATCATTTCTATAATCATCTACAAAATTATCGCTATACTGCAAGTTATTTAATTCCTGAAGTAACTTTTCTTTATTCATTTCTTCCCCCCCCCAACAGCTTCTTCAATTTCTTTCTCCCTCTTGAAAGCCTGCTATATACCGTATCTCGTGTCATACCGAATTCAAGCGCTATTTCTTGTACGCTATATTCATCTAAATACCTTTTTATAAAAATTTTCTTATCTTCTTCATTCAATTCTTTAATTAAAACGTAAAAATTATAATCTCGCTCTTCTTTTGTTAAATTGACATTTTTTCTATCTTCATATATTTCTTGCTGAAGCTCTTGTAATTGATAAGCCTTATTACTTTTTCGTTTATAATCAATAGCTTTAAACTTAGCGACAGATATAAGCCAGTTTCTAAACTTCCCACGATTTTCATCATAACTACTAATGTTGTACCAAACGATTAATAAAATATCGTCAACACATTCGTCCACTAATACCTTGCTCTGTGCCGTATCTAAAACACTATGAACCACCTTATAAATTAAATCCCCATATCGATCAATTGCTGTATGTAATGCTAACATGTCTTGTTTTCGAAGACCTTCTACTATTTCTATATCCTTCACCCTTATCACCACTCTTTATCCCCTTCTTTATTCATTATATATACGAATGAACACATTCGTTTCCTGACACTTTTACAAATATTTTCTAATTGTTTTCATATTGTAGCAAATACTTAATTAATTATTTCTTGTGGAACAGGGATTATATTATCTCTCACGAATTTAATCTATGAACAAAAATAGGAGGGATAACAATGTACCAAACAATTGAAGGCTTCTTTCAATCATGGACTTACGAAGCAGAGTCTACTCAGAAAATGCTTAATTCATTAACCGATGCATCTTTATCACAAGAAATTGCGCCTGGGCATTGGACATTAGGAAGAGTTGCTTGGCATATCGTAACGGCAATTCCTGTTATACTATCTGGCACAGGCCTAAAGTTTGAAGGAGAAACGAAAGATTATCCTGTTCCAACTTCTGCAAAAAAAATTGCAGATGAATACCATAAAGTGAATGCAGCTTTCGTTGAAGCACTTCAAAACGAATGGAATGATAAAGATTTAGCAACGATTAATGATTTCTTTGGTCGTCCTATGCCGAATTCTATATTTTTAATGACACTTATTAATCATCAAAATCACCACCGCGGACAAATGACGGTTTTAATGAGGCAAGCTGGCTTAACAGTTCCTGGCGTATATGGTCCTGCAAAAGAAGAATGGGCTGCCGCTGGAATGGAAGTTCCTAAAATGTAAAAACAAAAAAGACAAGGTGTTTACACATCTTGTCTTTTTCTGTAACTTGTTTCATGTGAAACTATTTTTTCTAAATGGTTGTTTTATGGAAAAGATAGATTAAAATGAATATATATTACGAAGAGGAGTAACCAAATTGAATACAAAAAATAAAAAAATAGCTATGGGAACTATTTTACTAACTTCTATTATTGGAGTGATTAGTGTATCTCTTTATTTCACCTATTATGGCACCCCTTGGGGAAAACAAGCAGCAATTACGGAATCAAAAGAATATATTACAAAATATTTTAATCTAGATGCAGAAGTCAAAAATACTTCTTACGATGCTAAAATGAATAGCCATGCAATCTCCTTTGAAACAAGTACCGACGGAGAGTTTACTATCGAATATAAAAGTCCTAATAACTTTAACATTTCTCCAGGAGTGCAAGAGTATTTAAGCACACACTCTAAATTTACAGAGTAGTAACGAAGCATACATATACAAAAAAGAGTTGGTGTAACGCCAACTCTTTTTTCTTATTCTTGTCATACAGTTATATCTTCCTTCTCTATATTTTTAATTCCGTAATATGCAATCACAACTCCAATTGCTGCGAGTGCTAGTTGAAGGGGAAGAAAAGTTGCTATAGGAAACATTGGGTTGCCATTCATTGCAATTGATACAACGATAAGAGATGAAACAATTGTAGTTGGCACTGAACGTTTACGCATTCCAAAATATAATGGGATTAAACTCATTCCCGCAGTTGCAACGGCTAAAGGAACCAGTTTTATTCCTTCTTGCATCAATTGATCTACTGTAAATGAATTAGGAAGAATTGAAAAATAACTATCTATACCAAAGAAAACTCCTACTACTAAAATGTTAGATACAATAACTGTTATAAATGTTACTATTGCTGCAATAGCCAACTTACTAATCATCAATTTCTTCCGATTAATAGGATAAGAAAACATAAGTAGTATTGTTTTATTTTTATATTCACCAATTATTAGCCTTGCGATTAATACACTACCAAAAACAATAAACGTTGCTCTTACTATTGTGCTAGCCATTAACAATATCGTCTCTGGATTCCTTATTTCTGCATCACCTTCTACTTGAGCGATGATGCTCACAAAGATCATTAATGCCAGTATAACAATATTTGCAATAATTGCTCTCTTCACGTACCAACCAAGCTTAAACTTTTTCAATTCTAGCTTCATTAAATGTAGCATGATAGTGTCCTCCTTCCTCCTAAGATTTAATCAATATAAATGACTCCTGTTTCATTTAAAATCTTCGCTTCATTTTTTGCCTCACCAATGGTTCCTACTTTTATTTTTTCTGTACTTTTATCTTTCTTAAATCCTTTTAAATCCACTATTACGTCAGCCGAATTACTTTTAGCCATAAGCTTCAATGATGCCGGGACACCTTTATACCGTACGCCAATATCCCCTGATTTTGTTTCTACAAATAATGATTTTCCTTCTGTCATATCTTTCAGTAATACTTCCCCAGATGTTGAAGTGATGTTCATATTTTCGTTTTTTACATTTTTTACATAATTATCACCAGTAGTGGAAGTTATATTTACTTCTTGTAATGAACTATCTTTTAACATTAAATCCCCGCTTTCGGATGTAAATTCACCCTTCTCTGCCGATAGTCCTGTAATCATTCCATCTCCAGATTTGCCTCTTGTCACGATGCTTTTTACTACTATATCGTTTATTTTCACATCACCCGATTTATTATTTAATACAATTTTATCTATTT
This sequence comes from Bacillus toyonensis BCT-7112, assembly GCF_000496285.1. Classification (GTDB taxonomy): domain Bacteria; phylum Bacillota; class Bacilli; order Bacillales; family Bacillaceae_G; genus Bacillus_A; species Bacillus_A toyonensis. The sequence continues at coordinate 1,736,767 of NC_022781.1, forward strand.
CTTTCTTCGGAATAGCTATAGATATACTATTTTTCTTCCTAAACGTAAAACCATAAAAAAATCTGTTCACCTTTTGTTTTTGCTTAATCACAAGTTTATTTTCATCATTTTCTATTTTGACGGGATCTATCTCTTTATCTGCTTGTTCACCTTGAGCGGAAATTACTATTTTATTAGCGTCTGTACTTTTGAATTCAATATCCCAGTTTTCATTGTCTACTTCTATTTCTTTTATATTATTGATTTCAAAAGACTTTTCTTTCTTAAAATCTTTCCCCTGAAATACCTTAATACCAAAAACTATACTAGCAATTGTAATGAATAATATTGCAATTACTATTATTTTTTTCACCATTCATACCCCAGTTCGTTTTTTGTTTTAGGCTTGCTTCACGCCACATCGATCTTGTCGATTTTACGAAACGATAGATAACTAATGAAAATTCCTAATAAACAGAGCACGATTGGGATAGCTATAAAATCAAACATACTTACTTGACCGTTTCCAGAACCAAAGTTACCACTAATCACCATACCAATTATTACTGCCGAAGTAATCGTTGTCGGTGTCGATTTCTTTCTCATTCCAAAAAACAAAGGAATTAAACTTATCCCAGATATCATAAATGCACTTATAATAGTACCTGGAACGATAGCTATTATTTCACCTATCGTAGCAGGTGTTTCAATCAGTCCCATCATTGGACTCACAAAATATACGAGCAAACTAATAATGAAAGTCGCGATAATCGTGCTCACAAAACAAAAACAAAAAACAATTGTTAATTTCGCACTCATTAGCATTTTCCTTTGTAGCGGATACATAAATGATAGTTGTATCGTTTTGTTCTTATACTCATCAATTACTAAACGTGATAAAATGACCGAACTAAAAATAATGAATGTTATCCTAATAAAAATATTTGCTAAAGCCATGTTCTGTGTGAAGTCAGAGAAGAGCACGTCTCCCTCGGCTTTCATTCCCAATGCCATAAGGCTTACTACAGCGAAAATTGCTATAATACAAATTGCTACACTTTTAAAGTAACTAGATAATTGATGTTTCTTCCATTCGAGCTTCATTAATTTAAACATATAAACCACGCCTCCATTCTTTATATACCTGTCTCTACACTGCTAACATTCTAATTCCAGCAGTAACTACGCTTAACATTCCTATCACTAGTAGAATTAACAACCATTTCCGCTCTGGTTTCCTATAATATAAAATTCCACTTATAAACATTACGATTAATCCACTTACCAGGTTCAGCCACAATTCATTAAGCATGAATGCCCTCTCCACCCATTACATTTAAGAAATATTCCTCTAAGGAACTATGTTTCTTATTAATACTTTCAATTTCCACATCATTCATAATAAGTGCTTTTGAAATGGCTTGCTGAGACACTGCCGTATCATACACACGAATCATGGTTCCACTCATTATTTTGTAGTTTTTTATACCAAGTTTATCTTCTAAAATATAAGCTGCACGTTTCACATCAGGAACAGTGATTTCAATGTACTCTGTTTGTTTTCCGTTAATACTCTTCATTGAAACTTCTTTTATTAGTTTTCCATTTTGAATCACACCAATTGTATCCGCCATTAGTTCCATCTCACCTAAAATATGACTAGAAACTAATAATGTAATACCGTATTCTTTGCAGAGCATTTTAAATAAGTCTCGTAACTCTTTAATACCAATTGGATCTAAACCGTTAATTGGTTCATCTAAAATGAGCAATTCTGGCTTTGTCACGATTGCCCTTGCAATACCGAGTCGTTGTTTCATCCCTAATGAAAAATCTTTTATTTTTTTATTGTCTATGCCGTGTAGTTTCACTAAATGTAAAGCATGATCAATGCCGTTTTTATCGTAATAGCCCATATATTCACAATGTAATTCTAGGTTTTCCTTCGCCGTTAATTTATCATAAAAGATTGGATATTCGATAATTGTTCCCATTCTTTTTAATACTTCATAAGATGTGTCTGTTAACTTCTCACCGAAAATTTCAATATCGCCGCTCGTCGGTTTTATTAAATTTGCAATCATTTTCATAATTGTTGTTTTACCAGCACCATTCGGTCCTAAGAAACCGTATATCTCTCCTTTTTTCACATGCATGTTAACGCTAGAAATAACTTCTTTTCCTTTAAACACTTTCGTTAACTGGTTCGTTTTTAATATATATGTCATGTCATTTTCCCCTTTCGCGCTGCTCTATATTTCTATAATAGAAAACGGAAATCTCTTTTTTCTTACTCGTTCCTTACAAATTCCTTACGCTGAAAAAAAAGCTTGTAGAATTTACTTCTCTACAAGCTAAAACTTCATCTTTGTTAATACAACTGTAAAAATCGTTTTTTCATATGGCTTACTAGAAAGATGAATCTTTCCATCCATCGCTTCCACAAGCCTTTTCGTAATCGTTAATCCCAGGCCGCTTCCTTGGTACAATTTATTTCTTGAGTCTTCAAGTGTATACATACGCTCAAACACTTTATCAATATGAGATTCATCAATTCCTTTTCCTTTATCCCATACGTCTATATACACACTCGTTTCATCATCTCTTAACGTCATACCGAGTGTCTTTCCAGCCTCTCCATATGTAATTGCATTTGATATTAAATTATTTAACACTCTGCCTAATACTTCTGTATTTCCAAGTGCATATATATTTCTTTCAGGTATATCAATATGAACATGAAATCCTTTCGTCGTCACTAAATCATAAAAAGATAAAATCTTCTCACGGCAAACTTCATTCATATTTACTTTTGTTATCTCTATTGCCTTGTCACCAGATTCTAATTTTGCTAAATCAAAGAACTTATGAATTAGTTCCATCACTTCCAGCGTTTTTATATGAACCTTTTCAAGTAATATTTTCTGTTCTTCTTCATTTATCGTTTTATCCTTATTTAACATTTCTGTATATCCAAGAATAACTGTTAGTGGTGTTTTCAAGTCATGCGAAATATTTGAAAGCATTTTTCTCATCGAAATTTCTACTTTTGCATGATCTGCATTCGTTTTCTGTTTTGCATCTAATAATTGATTAATTGCCACTAATAATTTTTGCAATTCTAGATCATCTGTCATAACGAGTAACGTCTCGCCTGTTTTTTCATTTACAATACTTTCTAATTTTTCATATGTGTATCTTAAGTTTTTGCTACTATTTTTTCTCATCTTATATTGTATGTAAATGATACATAACAATATAAAAATAATGCCCATTAACAGATTGGTCATATTACATCACTTCCAACTTATAGCCGATGCCCCATAACGTTTTAATATATTCTGGATTAGATGGATCACTTTCAATTTTCTCACGCAATCTTCTCATATGAACATTAATAACGTTATCATCACCGTAATACTCTTCATTCCAAACTAACGTATAGATTTGTGCTTTTGTAAATACACGATTTTGATTCTTTACGAACAGTTTTAAAATCTCAAATTCTTTTAAAGTAAGTTTGAGAGGGTTCCCGTTTTTTTCTACAGTAAAATTAATTGGATCGATTGTTAAATCACCAATCTGAATCATCTTTTCTGTTGTTTCCGTAGTCGAATATTTTGTAGACCTCCGAATACCCGCTTTTACACGTGCAGCTAATTCAATCATAGAAAATGGCTTACAAATGTAATCATCTGCCCCAAGTCCTAATCCAACAGCTTTATCAACATCTGTATCTTTTGCTGACATCATTAAAATTGGAACGGCACTTTTTTCTCGAATGATTCGTACAACCTCTAAGCCATCTAGCTTTGGCATCATAATGTCGAGGATAATCAAATCAAATGAACCTTTTAAATATGTATTTACTCCCTCTTCTCCATCAGACGCGATTGTAACTTGAAAGCCCTCTTTTATTAAATACTTTTCCACCATCTCTTGAATTGAGATATCATCTTCAACTAATAAAATATGATGTGACATATTTCTATCCCCTTTTTACAAACGTTAACAATTCAATTGTATCGTAACTACTACAGACTGGAAACAATTATATGAATTTTCAAACCAACTTCCCTTCCTTCCTTAACAATGATATGATGAAATTCACTACGATTGTTCATAATTAACTTTATATAAAGGAGACTTATCATGTCAGAGAATAAAAAAGTAAGCTTAGCTGATTTAATGCGCGAACAACTTGCTAAGAAAAAGCAAGGAAATGGAAATGGCCAAAATGCAAAAAGTCAAAGCCAAGAAACGAAAAAATTACAAAACCAACAAACGAAAAAACAAACAACCAACGTAGACGTACAGGTGTATAAATGAACGGACAAAAACGTTCTAATATCGCACCCGGTCTTGAAGTTGATATTGTATTAAAACAAGATCAACGAACAGGCAAATTAACACGTGGAATTGTAAAAGATATTTTAACAAACTCCCCTTCCCATCCGCATGGCATTAAAGTGCGATTGCAGGACGGGCAAGTCGGTAGAGTACAAAATATCGTTCAATAAGAAAAGGAGCTCAAGTAAACCCGAGCTCCTTTTTCTTTATTAGCCTTTAATTTTTTCGATGAAAACTACTTTTAAGTAGTCTCCCTCTTTAAATTGATCAATTGTACGAAAATCTTCTGGTAAAGAATGTTCTTCTAATATTTTGTATTTACCGTTCATTTCTTTAAATGCAGTATCGATAAAGCCTTTAAACTTTTTCATATCAAATGCGCTACAATTTGTAGAAGCAACGATAATACCGTTATTTTCTGTAATCGCGATCGTTTCTTTTAATAAGTTTTTATAATCTTTCGCTGCGCTAAATGTATACTTTTTAGAACGTGCAAAGCTTGGAGGATCTAATACAACCATATCGAACTTCATTTTTTTCTTCGCAGCATATTTAAAGTAAAGGAATACATCTTCTACAATAATATCTTGTGCTTCGTAATCAATTTCGTTGACACTAAATTGTTCAATCGTTTTACTTAAACTACGATTTGCAAGGTCCACACTCGTTGTTTTAGTCGCTCCACCAAGTGCTGCAAATACAGAGAAAGCACCTGTATAAGAGAACATATTTAACACAGTTCTTCCTTGTGCATATGTATCACGAATTTGTTTTCGAACGTTACGCTGATCTAAAAATACACCAACCATTGCTCCGTCATTTAAATAAACCGCAAAGTTCACACCATTCTCTTTTACGATAAGTGGGAACTCACCGCGCTCTCCTGCTACGAAATCATCGCCTTCAATGTATTTCCCTTTCGTATCAAAACGCTTTTTCTCATAAATACCTTTAAAGTTTGCTACTTTTTGAAGTGCCGCTATGATTTCATCTCTAAAAGTATAAATCCCTTCACTATACCAGCTCACTACGTAATAACCGTCATAATAATCGATGATTAAGCCGCCAAGACCATCACCTTCACCATTTAGGACACGGAATGCTGTCGTATCATTTGATTTGTAAAACTGTTTTCGTTTATGTAAGGCAGATTTGATTTTACTTTCAAAGAAAGATTGATTAATTTGTTCACTCTCTTTTCTCGTTAAAATCCAGCCGTATCCTTTATTTTGTTTTCCATAATAGCCTTTTCCGATAAATTGGTTCTTCTCATCTACTACTTTGATGATTGTCCCTTCTTCACGAATATCGTTTAAATTTTGAATTGCATCTTTTAAAATAAGCGGATATCCACTTTTAATTTCTTTTATAAATTTCGGTTTTATTTTTATAGTTACTTCAGATCGCATGTAATGTCTTCCTTTCCATTTGAATGCTTTCTATTAGTAGGAAGCATGTAAAAAACGAGGCCGAAAAACAGCCTCGTTTCACTATACCATATTATCGCTTTGCTAGTACAACCCGCTCAGCCTTACACCTAATCGCAATATATTTACTAACTTATGAAATAAACATCATACTTTCAAAAAAAATTTATATATTTCATTATTGCCATTGACAATGATAATGATTTTCATTATCGTTTAATGTATATGAGTTCTTGAAAATATAGCTAGATTTATAGGAGGAATACACATGATTATTGTTACAAATACAGCTAAAATTACAAAGGGAAATGGACATAAATTAATTGAGCGTTTTAATAAAGTAGGTAAAGTTGAAACGATGCCAGGATTTTTAGGATTAGAAGTTCTTTTAACGCAAAATACAGTTGATTATGATGAAGTAACAATTAGCACTCGCTGGAATGCAAAAGAAGATTTCCAAGGTTGGACAAAGAGCTCAGCATTTAAAGATGCTCACTCACATCAAGGCGGAATGCCAGAATATATTCTTGATAATAAAATTGCTTACTATGATGTAAAAGTTGTACGTATGCCAATGGCTGCAGCACAGTAAAAACAGTTATTTTTTAAGTATAGAATATGAGGAGCGCTATCACTTCTCATATTCTATACTTTTTCTTTAATTTCTTTTCACTAATTTTGCATGTACAACTAGCCTTCCAGCCTCTGGATCAAGCGCATAGTCACATGTAGAAAGTGTTACAATTTCATCATTAGCCGTCAATTCCGTATCCGTTTTGTACAGTGATTTTTCTTGAATTTCCTTTAAGAACGATGTATATGCTGCATCATTTTCAAAATCCGTTTCAATGTAATAAAAGTCCGTTGTTGTCGTATATACTGAAAAAACTTCAACATCGTATCCTTCAAATAATGTATCGTAATATAATTTACGATGGGACATGAAGAATTCTTCATCCAACATTTTTTTTAAACTACCAAACATAGAACCGTCTTTCATACGATGGCCATATAAAATCGTATTTCGATTTTGAGATTTCACATCATTACGATGGTCCATAAAAATGCTTCCTGCTCTCATATCTTCACCTTTGTAATTACGAAATAAATAGTAATCATTATCCTTCGCTTGAACGATTGGATAATTAATTTGTGTATCATCCATCGTAATCCATCCAACTATCTCCGGATTAATTTTTTGGAGAGCTTGAAACTGCTTACGTACTTCCCCACCCTCTGATTTTTCTTCCATTGGACTTCTCTTATAAATATGTTGCGCTTCAGCCATTACTTTACGATTTTCATAATAATCCATGAAAATCCCACCCAATTCATACATTGAATAGAAAAAGATTCCTAAAAACACAATGGTAAGTATGCGTTGAAAAAATGAATTCTTTTTCCGTTCTTTCTTACTATTCAAATTATCACCTCAAAACGGATTATGCTCAGCCTTTAGATTCCCATTGGTACCATGTATAGTCCTGTATCTTCATCCTGCTTTACAACGACATCTACACCATATATTGCTTTAACCATTTCTTCTGTTATTACATCATTAGGATTACCTTTCGTAACAATCTCTCCATCTTTCATAACGATAATATGATCACTGTAACGAATGGCTTGATTAATATCATGTAATACCATTACAATCGTTAGTCCATACACTTCATTTAACTCTTTCACTAACTCTAATATTTCTATCTGATAATAAATATCTAAATATGTTGTCGGCTCATCTAAGAAAAGCATTGGTGTATTTTGAGCTAATGTCATTGCAATCCAAACTCGCTGTCTCTCTCCGCCTGATAAAGCATAAATTGGCTTATCACGCTTACTTTGTAAATTCGTACATACTAGTGCACGCTCAATTGCTTCTCTATCTTCATCTGTTTGCGGAGAGAAAATATTTTTATATGGCATACGCCCAAAGCTTATTAGATTTTCCACTGTAATATCTGCTGGAGCCTCATTTTGTTGATGGACAACAGCTAACTTTCTAGCAAACTCTTTCGGTTTATATTCACTAATCGCTTTCCCATCAAGTATTACTTCTCCACTGCTAGGAGCGTGATTTCTAGACATAACACTAAGTAATGTTGATTTCCCACATCCATTTGGGCCAATAATTGTTGTAATTTTCCCAATTTCTATTTCACTACTAACAGACTTTAAACGATTTGTTACGTTATCGTATGAAAAGGTTACATTTTTAATTTCCATGAACTTTATCACTCTTTCTAAGCAAGAATATTAAGAATGGACCACCAATAACTGCCATAATTGTTGCTGCTGGAATTTCATTAGGTGGCACAATTAACCTTCCAATTGTATCTGCCGTCAAAATTAATAACGCCCCTGCAAGAGCAGAAAATGGAATTAATACTTTATGGTCTGAACCGACTAATTGTCTTGAAATATGCGGAACGAGTAATCCTACAAAAGCAATAACACCTGCAATCGCTGTTGATACTGCCGCTAAGAGTACTGCAATGGCAGAAATAATAAGACGAACTCTCGTCACGTGCAAGCCTAAGTTTTTCGCAGTCTTATCTTGTAGCGATAATAAGTTACACCAAGCTCCTACGAACAGAGCAAGAATAAGACCAATCGTTCCATAAGTCACCATTATTTCTACATCGCCCCACGTCTTCATTGTTATGTTAGAAGTCGTCGTTTGCTTAATACTCTTAATAAAATATCCACAAATCGTAACGAATGATTCATTTAATCCAGTAAACATTGCATTAATAGCAATACCAATTAAAATAATGCGGAGTGGACTTAATCCAGACTTCCATGAAAAAGAGTAAACGAGATAACACGCAAGCGCACCGCCTAAAAATGCGAATACTGGTGTCCAGAAAAAGAATTGTGGAAACAACGTAATAATAACGAGTGTCATAAAACTTGCTCCAGAAGATATCCCGATTACACCAGCATCAGCAAGTGGATTTTTCATAACAGCTTGAAAAAGCACACCTGAAACAGCCAGAGCTGCTCCAGTAAATAGTGCAATAATAATACGTGGGAAACGTAAATCTTTAATCACTTCAACATCTTCATTTCCCCCTGTAAATATCCCTTGTACAAGCTCAACAATACCTACTTCTAAACTCCCTTTCATCGCTGACAATGATGTCATAACAATAAGCAATGCAGTAACAATGAGGAAACTCCAAGTTTTTTTATTCATTCCACTCTTCCTTTATATTAAAATGCATCACGGATACATCATTTTTTTCAATTCATCTAACGCTTCAATTGCTGCTAAATTGCCTGTCGTTCCAAATAAACGCTCTTCTAAATCGTAAACACGGTTATTTTTAACTGCAGCGAAGTGCTTCCAAATGTCATTCGTTTTAAATTCTTTATCGAACATTTTTACAACTTCATCAGGCATACCATGAGCTGCTCGTAAAATAATATCTGGATCAGCTTTCTTTAAGTACTCTGTATTAGAAGCTAAATACTCTACTCGTTCACCTTGTACAATGTTTTTACCACCTAGTTGTTTCACTAAATCTCCAATATAAGAATGCTCTGTTGCTACTAAATAACTTCCTGGCACACCTAACAAAATAAGTACTGTCGGTTCTTTCTTTCCTTTTACTTCTTTTTGAATGCTAGCAACCTTTTTATCTAACTTAGTTACAACTTCTTCAGCCTGCTTTTCACGTCCATATTTCTTACCTAAATCGCTAATAGAATTTTGCATATTTTTCAAGCTTGTTAAATCTAAAAAGTTTGCTTTCATACCCACACCATCAAAAACTGGCTTTAATTCATATTCAAGTGTTGTCACAGATAATACTTCTGACGGCTTTAATGATTTTACCTTTTCCATATCTGGACTCATTGGATTCCCAACTTCAGGTAAACCTTTATATCGCTTTGGTAAAGTTTTAGAACTTGTTGGAACGCCGACTAAATCTACTTCTAACGCATCCATAATTTCAGTAACAGCCACTGTTGTTGCAACAATGCGCTCTTTACTCTCACTCTTTACCTGCTTTGCTGTTTCTTTTTTGGGTGATGAGCACCCGGCTATACTCATTAACAAAATGATAGCCATTAGTACACTTGCAATTTTCTTCACTCTCAATCACCACTCCTTTCCATACAATATGAAACAAGTCTTGATGCACGCGAACATGCATCAAGACTCCAAAAATTACAATCTACCCGCTCTATATTTACGAACTAGTAAAGCAAGTGAACCTAGCAGTAACACCATGTATAAACCAAGTTGTGCTGTATCTGCAGTTTTTGAGTTTTTCTCTTTTTTTGCATCATTATCTGTAGCATTGTTTTTCTTCTTATCATCTGCATTTCGATTAAAATCAGGATTACCTACTGTTTTTACATTATCTACTTTCGGTGTAGTCACTGGATTTTTTGGTTCATTTTTTGGATCCTCTTTAATAGTTCCTAACGCACCGATATTATTTGTATCAAATTGAATTTGTACATCGTAGAAATGATGGTAGTTCATCTCATCGATGTCTACCTTTACTTTTGCGTTTAATTTTTTAAATAGATCTTCTACTTCAAACTGTACTACTCGCGTATTTGCATTTTTATCTTCGCTTATTACTTTCGCATCAGCGAATAGCTCATTGTTTTCCGTTTGGAATTTCGTAATCCACACGCTATTTTTCAGCGTCATCTCAATGTATTTTTTACCATCTTTTACGATTAATTTCGCTGGATTTACAACATAGTCATGCATCTTTGAAATCTCATCTGTTTTATCTTTTAATACTTTAAATGTAATATCATATTGACCGTCTACTAAATTTTTCGGATCAACTATTACTTTCGGTTTATTATTTCCACCTTGGTTATCATTTCCGCCTTGGTTGTCGTTTCCACCTTGGTTATTGTTTCCGCCTTGGTTGTTGTTTCCGCCTTGCTTGTCGCTTCCACCTTGATTCCCTAAAGCTTTAATACTATCTTGATCAAATACAAATTGAACATCGTAGACATGGTGATAATTCATTGAATCAATATCTACTTTTACTTTTGCATTTAATTTTTTAGACAAATCGTTTACTTCTACTTCTACTACTCTTGTATTTTGTTCTTTATTTTCACTTAACACTTTTGTATTAACGAAAGAACCATTCTTCTCAAATTCAAATTTCGTAATCCATGTACTATTTGTTAATGTAAACGATACATATTTCTTACCATCTTTTACTTTTAATACACCTGGAATTTTTGTGTATGTGTTCATCATTGAGATTTCATCTGTTTGATTTTTTAACACTTTAAAGCCAATGCTGTATTCACCATCTTTAAGAGCTTTTGGATCAATTGTTGTGTTATTATCTTGGTTGTTGTTTCCGCCTTGGTTATTGTTTCCACCTTGGTTGTCGTTTCCGCCTTGCTTGTCGTTTCCACCTTGGTTATTGTTTCCGCCTTGGTTGTCGTTTCCGCCTTGGTTGTCGTTTCCGCCTTGGTTGTCGTTTCCGCCTTGGTTGTCGTTTCCGCCTTGGTTGTCGTTTCCGCCTTGGTTGTCGTTTCCGCCTTGCTTGTCGTTTCCGCCTTGGTTGTCGTTTCCGCCTTGGTTGTCGTTTCCGCCTTGGTTGTCGTTTCCGCCTTGGTTATTTAACGGCTTAATGCTACCTTTATCAAATGCAAATTGAATATCGTAAAAATGGTGATAATTCATTGAATCGATATCTACTTTTACTTTTGCATTTAACTTTTCCGATAAATCCGGTACTTCTACTTCCACTACGCGTGTATCAGCTTTTTTATCTTCACTTATTACATTTGCATCAACAAACGAACTATTTTTCTCAAATTCAAACTTTGTAATCCAAGCACTATTCGTTAACGTAAAGGATACATACTTCTTACCATCTTTTACTTTTAACACACCTGGACTTTTTGTATATGTGTTCATCATTGAAATTTCTTCTGTTTGATCTTTTAATGTTTTAAAATTGATGCTGTATTCACCATCTTTAATTGTTTCAGCATCTGGATTTTTATTATCGTCTGGTTTTTCTACTTCTGGTTTTTCTACTTCTGGTTTTTCTACTTCTGGTTTTTTCTCTTCATTTTTAATTTTTTCAAGTTTATCTTGTTCAAATAAAAGTTGTACATCATGCGTTTGCTTATAATTTCTTGATGCCATTTCGATAAATACTTTTGTATTTAGTTTTTTAGATAAATCGTTTACTTCAAACTCTACTACTCTTGTATCTTTTTCCTTATCCTCACTCACTACTTTTGCATCAACAAATGCACCATCTTTTTCCGTTTGGAAATTTTTAATTAATGAGCTACTTTTTAGTGTTATAACGGCTTTTTTCTTACCATTTTCTACTTTTAATACTCCTGGATTTACCATGTAACTATTCATCTTGGATTCTTCATCTGTTTGATCTTTGAACACTTTAAATGGAATGCTGTACTCACCATCTGTAATTGTGTTAGAATTTGGTTGTTGATCTGGGTCAGGCTTTTGGTCGGGCTTCTGACTCGGATCAGGTTTTTCATTTGGATCTGGCTTATTAGCTGGGTCCTCTTTTTCATTTGGCTTTTCTACATGAACGGGTTTAATGCTATTTTGATCAAAGACAATGCGCACATCATAGTCATGATGATAATTTAAAAAATCAATATCTACTTTTACTTTTGCATTTAATACCTTCTCTACATCTTCCACATCAAATTCTACTACTCTTGTATCTTTTTCTTTATCTTCACTAATTACATTTGTCTCAACAAGTTGGCCTGCTTTTTCTGTTTCAAACTTCGTAATCCATGAACTATTCGTTAATGTAAAGGATACTTTTTTTTTCCCATCCTTCACTTTTAAAGTTCCCGGGCTTACTGAATATTGATTCATCATCGATTCTTCATCTGATGTATCTTTTAAAACTTTGAAGCCAATTGAATATTCACCGTCAACTAACTTGGTAGCTGCTTGAACTGCAAGTGGTTGTAATGTTGATACGAATGTAAATATCATTAGACACATTGCAACAACAATCTTAAGATACTTGTTCAATGAAATAACGCTCCTTTATAAAAAATTAATTATTTAACACTGTTCCCATCAAATACAAAGCGAATATCATATGAAGCATTGTAATTAATAATTGGGATATTAATTTTCACCTTGCCGTTTAGTTTTTTTGACAAGTCAGCAACTTCAAATTCTACAACTCTAGTATTATCTGTTTTGTTTTCACTTAACACGGTTGTTTCTATAAATTGACCATCTTTTTCTACTTGGAAACTTTTAATAGAAGAACTATCTTTCACTTTAAATGAAATATATTGTTTTCCATTTTTAACTGTTAATGTTGCTGGGCTTTCAAAATAACTATTCATTCTAGATGATTCATCTTTATCGCCTTTCCATACAGTGAAAGCAATATTATATTTCCCATCAGCTAGTTTTGTAGCAGCCTTTGCATCTTGTGAACCTAGTGTTGCGATAAACGTAAATAAAACAGCAAATACGGCAATAATCATTTTAAATTGTTTAAACATATATTCATCACCCTTCGAAATATTTATTTGTTTAGCTTCACTTTACGAATTAAGAAAACACCTGAAACAAGAAGTAACGCTGCAAATAATCCGATACGTGCTTCGTCTCCTGTTTTTGGATTATCTGTTTTTTCAGCTTTTCCACTCTCATTTGTTTCTTTATTCACTTCTTTATTCTCTACTTTCGTTTTTTCTTCTTTTACTTGTGTATCTGTTTTCGCTTGGTCATTATTTTTTGTTGCAGCAACTACACCGTTATCGCCACCTACAGCTTTTACATTTGCATCAAACGCAAAACGAATTGTATAGTGGTGGTCATAGTTTGCACTTGGTACAACAACATGAATTTTTACTCCCAACGGCTTTGATAGATCATCAACTTTAAATTCAACCGTTCTTTTATCAGCCGCTTCGTCCTTACTCACTACTTTTGCATCAACAAAATTCCCATTCTCCGGTGCTTTAAATTCTGTAATCCAAGCACTATGGTTCATTGGAACTTGAACTTTCATCTCACCATTTTTTACAATTAACTTAGCTGGCTTTTCAAAATAATCATTTGCCATTGAAGCTGACTCGTTTTCCGCTTTTTGTATTACGTAGTTAATATCATACGTACCGTCAGCTAATTTTGCTGAAGCTTGTCCGAACGGCACTACAAGAAAAGCTAGCATACATACAAATGTCATAATAAAAGCGGGTAATACAGAAAACTTTTTCATTTTTCTTGTTTCCTCCTTATTTATCTTGCATTTCACTTTTTGAAAATGATAATTATTCTCAATTTATAAGAAAAAAATAATCTTTTCCACCTATATTTAATTAGCATTCTTTTATGTAATATAAGTATTATTGATTATCATTCTCATTGAATGTTAAAAATAATATCTCACCCTATTCCTTATACGAAGGCATAGAAACTGAGAAAAAATTATAAAACTTATTCATTGATTATCATTCTCAATATAAATCAAAAAAAAATAAACTATCCCTTCTCCTCCTCTTTCACCTCTTCTCATAACAACACTATAGTTATAGAAACCCCTTTCCTTCACTTCCCTTCCAATATTTCCACAACTAAGTCAATCTTAGCCTACTCATAAATTTTTTGTCAACTATATTACGTATAAATTTTTTAATATCTAAATTTCTCTATGTACGACTTTTTCTACAAAAAAAGAGACTTTCTATTATAGAAAGCCTCTTTTCTCTATTTTTCTACAGCAATTTCCTGCTTTTGAAACTTAGAAACTATATAACCAAATCCTATACCGATTATGCCTGGAACTAACCAACCAATCCCTACACTATATAATGGAATCTTATTTAAAATAGGTGCTAATGCTGCAATTTGAAGATTTGCATTGTGTAATCCATCAAAGAAACTAATTGCGAACGCTCCTACAATACCACCCACATACATCGCTAATGGAAGACGAACGTAGTTTTCAACAAGTGATAATACGATAAGAACGATTCCAATTGGATAAATGGCGATTAAGATTGGTAATGCTAATGCGTTTAACTGCGTTAAACCAAGATTGGCTACCATAAATGCTAATACACAGAAAATGAAAACGACTTTTTGATATGAAAGCTTTGGTAATAAGGAAGAGAAATATTCTCCACAAGCTGCAACAATACCTACAGAAGTTGTTAAACATGCTGCTGTAATTGCGATACCTAGTAATAATGTTCCGTAACTACCAAATAAATGATTTACAACGTTTGTTAAAATAATGCCTCCGTTTGCGCCCATTCCAAGCGATACACTAGAAGCTCCAAGATACGCAAGCGCTAAATACACAAGTAGTAAACCAAGTGCTGCAATAAATCCTGCAAAGATTGTTACTTTCGCAATGCTATTCTTATTTGTAACACCTTTTGCTTTTAAAGCATTAATGACAACATTTCCGAAAACAAGTGCTGCCAGTCCATCTAAAGTTAAATATCCGTCAATAAAACCTTTGAAAAGAGGAGCACTATACACTTCTGTCGGTGAACCAAATTCTCCAATTGGTGTAATAAGTGCTTTACCTACAATAATTGCAATAACAGCTAATAAAATTGGAGTTAACACTTTACCGATGCGTCCCACTAATTTTGAAGGATTTAAAGCTAAATAGAAAGTTACCGCAAAGAAAATAAATGTAAAGATAACAAGTGGATAGGATTGGCTAGCTATCTCACTTGGTAAAAATGGTGCAACACTCATTTCATAAGCAACTGTCCCTGTACGCGGAACGCTTACGAATACGCCTAAGCATAAATAAATTGCAGTGATAAAAACAAGTGCGAAGATAGGATGCACACGTCCTGCTAGCTCATTAATATCTCCCTTTAGAGCTATAACAATTACCCCTAATAAAGGCAATCCAACACCTGTTACGATAAAACCAAATAACGCGATCCATACATCTGTTCCAGCACCTTGTCCTAACGCTGGTGGAAAAATCATATTACCTGCACCGAAAAATAGTGCAAATAACATTAAACTTATTGCAAACACCTCAGAAAATTTTAAAGATGATTTCATTTCTACTAACCTCCTAAATGATTAATTAACAAAATATTCCGAATTAAAATCCGTCACATATCCTCTTTCAAGCATACTTCCCCGTAAAAGAACGCAAAAAACACCCGTCCCTAACAAAGGGACGAGTGTTGAAATCGTGGTTCCACCCTTATTCTAATAAAATGAATTTATAACGAAATAAGCTCATTTTATAGCTCGTGTAAATTGATAACGGTTTTATCCGCCAAGAATTACAATGCATCATGCATGCAGTTCACTCTTGAAGTTTAGAGGTGGTAAGATTGTCTTTTCGTATTAGGAAGCTCACAGCCTAAGGCTTCCCTCTCTGAGAATCGTAGAAAACAACTCATGTCCTCATCATTACTTTTATAAAATATCTTGTCGAAACTTGTTGTTTTTTATTATATGGGCTATTTTTTAAAAAATCAATAGTTTTATTTTTTCTGACAAAAAAATATAGGGAGAAAATTTCCCCTCCCTATAACTGCCCTATTAAAATTTCTAACTCTTCAGCTGTAACGCTCCGCCACTTTCCCACTTCAAGCTCATGTAATTCTATATTCATAATGCGCACTCGCTTTAGCTTTGTTACAGTAAACCCGAAAGCACGGCTCATTCTACGAATTTGCCTGTTCATTCCTTGTGTTAAAACGATGCGAAATGTAGATTGGCCGACTCTCGTCACTTTGCATGGCTTCGTCATTCCATCTTTAATCTTTACACCGCTGGACATCTCATCAATAAACCAATCTGTAAAAGGTTTATCTACCGTCACAACGTATTCTTTCTCATGCTCATGATCTCCGTGTAAAATTTGATTCGCAATCGCGCCATCATTCGTTAATAAAATAAGTCCTTCCGATGCTTTATCTAATCGTCCAACGGGAAAGATTCGCTCTGGGTAATTGATATAATCAATAATATTATCTTCAATATGATCGGCTGCTGTACAAGTAATTCCAACTGGTTTATGAAAAGCGATATACACCTTTTCTTTCTCTTCTTTTGCAATAACCTGCCCATCAATCGTTACAACATCATCATCG
This sequence comes from Bacillus toyonensis BCT-7112, assembly GCF_000496285.1. Lineage (GTDB taxonomy): Bacteria > Bacillota > Bacilli > Bacillales > Bacillaceae_G > Bacillus_A > Bacillus_A toyonensis. Next base: position 1,753,623 of record NC_022781.1, read on the forward strand.
CTCACGAGAGCACCGTGCGTACAAATTTCGCCGTTAATAGCCACGCGTCCAGCTTTAATAAGACGATCTGTTTCGCGTCTTGAGCAGGATTTTGCTTCGCTTATGTATTGGTTGATTTTCATATTTTGTTCCTTTTCGTATATTAAAAGCGTCAATCTATGGCAATATCATTATGCCATGATTGACGCTCCTTCACTTCGCAAAAACAACTAAATAAATAACCCCAATCACCAAAAATATTCCACAACAAGCTAACAATGCTTTTGCAAGTTTGTCCATAAACATATAATGGTTTCCCCTTTGTTTCGTTGTTTGCTATTTTAATTCGACAACTGTTACGCCTAGGCCTCCCTCGCCCATGTCACCGTAACGGTAGTTTTTCACGCCGCGATGTTTTTTCAAGTAATCTTGTACACCTTGGCGAAGCGCTCCTGTTCCTTTACCGTGAATGATTGACACACGAGGATAGCTTGCAAGCTGTGCATCGTCTAAATATTTTTCAACGCGCATCATTGCATCTTCGTAACGCTCACCGCGAAGGTCAAGCTCTAACGACACGTGATAATCTCTACCCTTCACACTTGCGACTGCTTTTTTCTCTGTTTGCTTCGGTGTATTAATGTATTCCATATTGGATTCTTTCACTTTCATCTTCAGAATACCAATTTGTACGCTCCACTCTGTATCACTTACTTTTTCAAGTAATTGACCTTTTTGACCGAACGTTAATACTTTTACTTCATCGCCTGCACGTAATTGTTGTTTTGGCGCTGTGTTTTTCACATTCACTTTTTGTTTTTTCACAAGCTCTGGCGCTGCACCTTCTAGGCGGCTCTTCGCTTCAATAAGCTCGTGATCTTTCACGTTTACAAGCTGCGCTTTGCGCAATTGACGAAGTTCGTGAATAATGCCCTCTGCTTCTTTCTTCGCAGCTTCGACTTTTTCTTCCCCTTCTTTTTGCGCTTTTAATAATTTTTCATCACGCTCTTCGTTAAATTCAATAATTTGACGCTGTAATTCACGATGAAGTTTTTCAGATTGCTTACGAAGCGCTTCTGCTTCGTTCCAGTCACGCTCTGCGTTCTTTTGACTTTCTTCTAACTTCGCAATCATATTTTCAATTTTATTTGTATCCGTACTAATATGGTTACGCGCTTGATCAATAACGCGATCAGATAATCCAAGGCGCTTCGAAATTTCAAAGGCGTTACTACGTCCTGGTACACCGATTAATAATTTATACGTTGGGCTTAATGTGTTCACATCGAACTCAACACTCGCATTAATAACTTGCTCACGGTTATATCCGTATGCTTTTAATTCCGGGTAATGCGTCGTTGCAACAACGCGAGCACCACGATTACATACTTCATCTAAAATTGAAATTGCTAGTGCAGCCCCTTCTTGCGGGTCTGTTCCAGCACCTAATTCATCGAATAAAACTAAGCTTTCAAAATCAGCTTTTTCTAAAATATCTACAATGTTCACCATATGTGAGGAGAACGTACTTAAACTTTGTTCAATCGATTGCTCATCACCGATATCAGCGAAAATATTTTTAAATACACAAATCTCTGACTCATCCATTACTGGAATATGAAGACCAGATTGCGCCATTAATACACAAATACCAACCGTTTTCAGCGTAACTGTTTTACCACCTGTATTCGGTCCTGTAATTACAATTGTTGTGAAATCTTTACCGAGCATAATGTTATTTGGCACAATAATTTCCGGATCAATAAGCGGATGACGCGCTTGTCTTAAATCCATGTAGCGCTCGTTATTTACGATTGGCTTCGTTGCTTTAATTCGCTTCGCATAAAAAGCTTTTGCAAAAATGAAGTCAAGATTTGCAACTACTTCTACGTTAGACAAAACAATATCAGCTTCTACTGCCACTTCTTCTGTTAACATTAATAAGATGCGTTCGATTTCTTGTTTTTCTTTCACACGTGCTTCTTGAAGTGCGTTATTTAATTCTACAATTACTTGTGGTTCAATAAATAACGTTTGTCCAGAAGCAGATTGATCGTGAACAATACCACCATATACACCGCGGTATTCTTGTTTTACCGGGATTACGTAACGTTCGTTACGGATCGTTACAATCGCATCAGATAACATCTTTTGTGCGTTTGAAGAACGCGTCATATTCTCTAACTTTTCACGAATACGGCTTTCCGCAGTACGAATTTGGTTACGAATACCACGTAGTTTATCACTTGCGCTATCGACTACTTCACCGCCATCACCGATACAATTTGTAATTTTCTTTTCTAAGTCATATAAAGATACAATTTGAGCGACGTGAGTTTCTAAAATCGGAAGCTCGACACCATTATCAACCATATCTTCGATAAAACGTTTCATATTGCGACTACCATACATCGTATTTGCAATATCAAGTAGTTCATTTGGGCTTAACATACTTCCGATTTTTGCACGCTTCACATTTGAGCGAACATCAGTAATACCACCTAATGGCGCACTCCCTTTTAAACGAATGACTTTCGCCGCTTCATCCGTCGTATCTTGTAGTTCTACAATTTCTTCAAAATCAGTGCTCGGTACTAAATTCTTCACTTTGTCACGACCAAGTGAAGAGGCTGTATGTTCAAGTAATTGTTCTTTTACTTTATTGTATTCTAATACACGCAACGTTCTTTCTAACATGTTGCAGGTCCCCCTTGTGTTACTTATTACGTTTAATATAGTCTAATAAACGTTCAATATCCCACGTGTTAATCACGTTATCTTTTTGAATCCAACCTTTACGTGCTGCTGCTACACCTGTTTCCATGTCTTCTAACATTTCAAGTGTATGAGCATCCGTATTAATCGCTACTTTTACACCAGCATCTTGTGCTTGTTTTAATAATTTCGCGCTTAAATCTAGACGGTTTGGATTTGCATTTAATTCTAAAACTGTATTTGTTTCTTTTGCGAGTTCAATTAATAAATCTGTGTCTACATCGTAACCCTCGCGACGTCCAAGAAGGCGTCCTGTCGGGTGAGCAATCATTGTAACATGTTTATTCTCAAGTGCAGCGCGAAGACGCTTCATAATCGTTTCACGATCTTGTGAGAAGCTAGAGTGGATAGCTCCAATAACATAATCTAATTCTGCTAATACTTCATCATCAAAATCAAGTGATGCATCCGGTAAAATGTCCATTTCAATTCCGCGTAAAATTGTAATGTCTGGATACTTTTCATTCATACGTTCAATTTCTTTCGCTTGTTCACGAAGACGCTCTTTCGTTAAACCGTTCGCTACTTTCAAGTATTGTGAGTGATCAGTAATCGCCATAAACTTATATCCACGGGCACGACATGCCTGTACCATTTCTTCAATAGAAAAAGCACCGTCACTCCACGTTGTATGCATATGTAAATCACCTTGTATATCAGAAAACTGAATTAAGTTTGGATACTCTTTAATTAATTCAATTTCTTTTCCATCTTCACGCACTTCTGGTGGGATAAATGGAAGACCGAAATGAGCAAAAAATTCTTCTTCAGTCTCGAATGTTTTTACTTCACCTGTTTCCAAGTTCTCTACACCGTACTCACTAATTTTTTCGCCTTTATCTTTTGCAATTTGGCGCATTTTTACGTTATGGTCTTTTGATCCTGTGAAATGGTGAAGCGTTGTAATAAACTCTTCTGGTTTTACTAAACGGAAATCGATTGAAATATCATATTCGTATTGAAGACGAACAGAAACTTTCGTATCTCCACTTGCAATTACTTCAATCATATTATCGAATTGCAATAAATGTTCACGTACTGCTGCTGGTTCTGTCGTTGCAATAATGAAATCTAAATCCTTCACTGTCTCACGAACACGGCGTAAGCTACCAGCGCGAGAAAAACGAATTACTTCAGCAATATTCGACAACTTCTCCTCTATTTCCCCGGCAATAGGTAATACCATCGCAATCGGTAAACGTTCTGGACGAGATCCTACTTGATCAATTGCTTCTAATATTTTCTCTTCTGTTTTCTTACCGAAACCTGCTAAAGCTTGTACTTTATTTTCCTCACAAACAGCTTTTAACGATTCCATATCCACTACACCAAGTTCTTTGTATAACTTAGCTACCTTTTTACCACCAAGGCCCGGAAGTTTTAATAACGGTAACAAACTGCTTGGCACTTCTTTTTCAAGTTCTTGTAATACTTCAGATGTTCCCGATTCTATATATTCTTGAATAACTGCTGCCGTTCCTTTTCCGATACCTGGAATCTTTGTGAAATCTTCAATTTCAGAAAGACTACGATCATCACTTTCTAGTGCTGCTGCTGCTTTACGAAATGCAGATATTTTAAATGGATTCGCACCCTTTAATTCCATAAAAAGCCCGATTGTCTCTAGTAATTTAATAACTTGTTTTTTATTTACTTTCATCATTGCCCCGCCTTTCTTTCATAGAAAAAAACTTCTCTTTCCGAAAAAAGAGAAGTTATACTCTGCTACCTGTCTGCCATAGCTCCTTCACCTTTTCAGAGAGAATCGGTGTATCGTCTACAATTATTTTGCTAATTGATGATTTTTGTAATGGTGTTTGTATTTGTTCAATCGGAAGAATATTTCCAACAATAATTAAAACAAACAAAATAATATATACTTCTAAAAATCCGAGGATTGCCCCCGCAAACGCATTTACTTGCTTTAACACCGGTATTTCTGCAAACATATTTAACAAATTACCAAGTAATGAAAGTGCGATTTTTGTAATAATAAATAATACGATAAACGCAATTGCTTGATAAAATACTGTCTCAATATTATTTGCATCAATCCATTCTGGAACAGATACATTTTTATCAAATGGATACGGAATAAATTTCGCAAGTGCTGGCGCTAAATCTTTACAGTACCAGTATGCAACAAGGTATGCGATAATAAAGCTTGTTAACTTTACAAGTTGTAAGATAAAACCTCTGCGTAATCCGAGGAAAAATCCCATAACAAGCAGTAAAATGATAATAATATCAATCATGTTTATTCCATTCCTTTTTTTGTCATACTTTCTTTCAACTTCTCATGTTCTTCTTTTAATTTTATGTAATCGTGTATGACGTTTACCGCCGTCAATACCGCTAGTCTACTCGTATCAAGCGAAGGATTCTTGGCATTGAGTTCGCGCATTTTATCATCCACAATCGCTGCTACCATGCGGATATGACTTGTACTTTCATCGCCAACAACTGAATACTGTTGGCCATATATTTCTACATTAATTCGACTTTTATTTCCCTTTTGTTGTGACAACTCACCGGCCTCCAATCACGTACAGAATCCTAAAGTTTATCATACCATGAACCATCATAATATGGAAACAGAAAGAACAATCCGATATGATAAAAATAACAATATAAAAAAGGAGCGACCATTTTGTCAAATTCTATCGTAATACAAACAAGTTCTACAGTAATTGAAGACATGAAACAACAATATAAACAAGCACTTAGCTCAAAAATTCCGCAAGGCGGTATCTTTATGGCAAAGGTGCCATCTTGCACGATTACAGCATATAAATCTGGAAAAGTAATGTTCCAAGGTGGACGTGCTGAAGCAGAAGCTTCTCGTTGGCAAACTGTCTCTCAAACACCGAAAACAGCTGTAAAAAAATCGGCCGATTCTCATCGTTTTGCACCGCCTGCTTCCATCGGTACAATGTCTATAGCAGGATCAGATGAAGTAGGTACTGGTGATTACTTCGGACCGATGACAGTAGTTGCTGTATATGTGGACGCAAAACAAATTCCACTTTTAAAAGAACTTGGTGTAAAAGACTCCAAAAACTTAAACGATGCTCAAATTACCGCTATTGCAAAACAACTACTTCACGTTGTTCCTTACAGCTCTCTCGTTCTTCATAATGAAAAATATAACGAGCTATTTGATAAAGGAAATAATCAAGGTAAGCTAAAAGCTTTACTACACAATAAAGCCATTACAAACTTATTAGCGAAAATTGCTCCTACAACACCAGAAGGCATCTTAATCGACCAATTTACGCAACCTGATACATACTATAAGTATTTAGCAAAACAAAAACAGGTACAGCGTGAAAATGTTTACTTCGCTACGAAAGGTGAAAGTGTTCATTTAGCTGTTGCCGCCGCTTCCATTTTAGCTCGTTACTCATTCGTAAAACAATTTGATGAACTAAGTAAAAAAGCTGGTATGCTACTTCCAAAAGGTGCTGGTAAACAAGTTGATATTGCCGCTGCTAAATTAATTCAAAAAGTAGGTAAAGAAAGATTACCTGAGTTTGTAAAACTGCATTTTGCTAATACAGAGAAAGCGTTTCGCTTATTGAAATAGTATCGACAAAAACAGGGGCTTACAAACTCCTGTTTTTTGTTTCATGTGTTCTCGATTCAATGTAATTGCATTTACTATTTTCCTCTCCTAACTATATCGCTAAATTAACTCATTTTTAGTAATTCCCCTATAAAAAAGGAGAGCCGCCAAGACTCTCCCTTTTTTATATTAGCTTCGTTTCTGCTTCTTATTTGATGAAGATACTTTATGAGAACCAGTTTCATGTGTTGTTGTCCCTTGCCCTTCCACTTCTGGAGAACCTAGGATTGATCTTGAATGGTCTTTTTTCACTTTTTTACTCATTGCACTCACCCCCAAGGTTACTTTTTACTTAAGGGTAAAAAACTATTCAACATAATAATCTGAACATATACTCGCTACTCTTTTACTCTCGTGTTTGGTTTTCGCTTATGTCCCATAGACGCTTTGCTGCATCCTTATCCAAGGCAGCTTCAGACATTTCCCCTACTTGTTTATCGGCATAGTAATAACCACTCTGATTAGTAAATCCAGTTGATTCTGCTAGCCATACTAAAGTTTCAGCACCTTTCTCCGGCGTACGGGAGAAAGGTTTCATTGCTGCCATAGTTAAGCGAGCAGCTAGACCATTATCCTGGTTAAAATTCGTATTCACTAGCCCCGGGTCAAAGCTATAAGCACTAACACCCGTTCCCTCCAACCGCTGTGCCAATTCAGAGGTGAATAAAATGTTAGCTAGTTTTGTTTGTGCATAACGCATTGTAGGACCGCCCATGAACTTCTTAATACCGCGATACAGTTGTTCTGCATCTAGATCATCGAAATCAATTCCCTTTTTAGCCATTTTGTGACCGTGAGATGCAGTGGTAATGACGCGAGCAGGAGCACTTTCTTTTAAACGCTCCAACAACAAATCTGTAAGTAAGAATGGACCTAAATGGTTTATCGCCCAGGTCATCTCCAAACCGTCCTCTGTAATTTGCCTTGTTTGAAATAAAGCACCCGCATTATTTACTAATATATCAATTCTCGGACATCTTTCTAAAATATTGGTAGCTACCTGGCGTATAGATTGTTGGGAAGACATATCAGCGAAAAATATATCTACCACTGCATTCCCATCCGTTATATTTTCAAGTTGAGTCATAACATCATTCGCTTTTGCTTCATTACGTGCAATGATTCCTAGCTTAGCACCGCTTTTTGCAAACACCTTAGCTGCCGCTAATCCAATACCACTTGTTGCACCAGTGATTACTATATACTTGTCACGCAATGTCCACTTTGTATGACTTGGAATTTCCCCCATTGTATAAAAACCCCTTCCCTATATAAATGTCGCATTCGTTTTACTTATATATGAAGTGGGAATTGAACTATGAACAACATCTTTTCTAGTCGTGAAATACTTTATAAAGTTCAGGTTGCAATTACAACCTTTCTCAATAAAAAAAGCGAGAGCAGTTGCTCTCGCTTTTTTTATATCTTAAAACTCAGAAGAACCTGGAGTTCTTGGGAATGGAATTACGTCACGGATGTTAGCCATACCAGTAATGTACATTAGGAAGCGCTCGAAACCTAGACCGAATCCCGCGTGTTTTGTACCGCCGTATTTTCTAAGTTCTAAGTACCACCAGTAGTCCTCTTCGTTCATGCCTAGTTCTTTAATTCTTTCTACTAAAACGTCCATTCTTTCTTCACGTTGACTTCCGCCAATTAATTCGCCGATGCCAGGAACTAGAAGGTCAGTAGCAGCTACTGTTTTACCGTCTTCATTCATACGCATATAGAACGCTTTAATGTCTTTTGGATAGTCTGTTACGAATACAGGGCGTTTGAAGATTTCTTCTGATAAGTATCTTTCATGCTCTGTTTGTAAGTCAATACCCCATTCTACTGGGTATTTAAAGTCAGCACCTGATTCTTGAAGTACTTTAATTGCTTCTGTATAAGTGATACGACCGAAGTCAGAGTTAATCACATTGTTCATGCGCTCTAGAACTGTTTTATCAACGAAGCTGTTGAAGAAGTCCATTTCTTCTGGTGCATGTTCTAATACATATTTCATTGCATATTTCAGCATATCTTCTGTAAGATCCATTACATCGCCTAATTCAGCAAATGCAATCTCAGGCTCAACCATCCAGAACTCAGCTGCATGGCGAGTTGTGTTTGAGTTCTCCGCACGGAATGTAGGTCCGAATGTGTATACATCACGGAATGCTAATGCATAAGCTTCAGCGTTCAGCTGTCCACTTACTGTTAAGTTTGTTTCTTTACCGAAGAAGTCTTTTGATTCATCAACTTGTCCGTCTTCACCTTTTGATACGTTGTTTAAATCTTGCGTTGTTACACGGAACATTTCGCCAGCACCTTCTGTATCACTACCAGTAATGATCGGTGTGTGAACATGTACGAATCCACGCTCTTGGAAGAATTGGTGAATCGCAAATGCTGCGATAGAACGTACGCGGAACGTTGCAGAGAATGCATTTGTTCTTGGGCGTAAGTGAGCGATTGTACGTAAGTATTCAAACGTATGACGCTTCTTTTGAAGTGGGTAATCAGAATCTGATAAGCCCTCGATATCAATTTTTTCTGCTTTAATTTCAAATGGTTGCTTCGCTCCAGGCGTTGCAATTACTTTACCTTCTACTTTAACTGAAGAGCTAAGTGGAAGTTTTGCAATTTCTTTGAAGTTCTCTAATTCTGTATCGAAAACGATTTGAACGCTTTTGAAGAAGCTACCGTCGTTTAATTCGATGAAACCAAATGCTTTTGAATCACGTAAGTTACGAATCCACCCTGATACTTGTACTGTTTGATCTGCATACTTTTCTGTATCTCTATACAGACTTTTTACTAATGTGTTTTCCATAGTGAAATTCTCCTTTGCTGATATATTTAAATACAAAAAAACCTTTCATCCATAAAGGGACGAAAGGTTAAACTTCGCGGTACCACCCAATTTGTCATAAAGACCAACTTTAACTCGTATGTAATACATACTTCCCGGTTTGTAACAGGCCGGATTCCCGTCTAAGTCTACTCTTGAATACAAGATTCAATTTCGGTTAGCAACTCCAAGGTGTTCTTCACATATACCGCCTCATCAGGCTCTCACCGTCCCTGACTCGCTATGGATTATAGTATATACTACTTTTCCTTATCATCGTCTTTCATTTTGTTAAACTAAAATTAATGTACTACATTCGAGGGAAAGATGCAAGACACCAGAAAATATATCAGCGATTTTCGCAATATATCGACCGTAACTTCAAATATATCGGCAATTTTTATAATATATCGACAATCGCATCATAAAAAAAATTGCCGGAATAGATCCGGCAATTTCTTATTACTTACGTAACTCCGCACCAAATTTCTCTTCTACCGTTGTTAATACACGGTTATGTGCTTCTGTTACCTCTTCGTCTGTTAACGTACGTTCTGCATCGAAGTAAGTCATAGAGAATGCAAGTGATTTCTTGCCTTCTTCCATTTTTTCACCTTCGTATAAGTCGAATAGTGTTACGTCTTTCAGAAGTTCTCCACCAGCTTCAGCAATGACTTGCTTCATTTCGCCAGCTTTTGTTTCTTTCGTTACAACAACAGCCATATCACGTGTCATCGATGGGAAACGTGGGATTGGTAAGTAGTAAGTTTCTTCCACGTCTGCACCGAATACTTTTACAAGAGATAGTTCGAATACGAATGTATCTTTCACATCCAATTGTTTTTGCGATTCTGGATGCAATTGACCGATGAATCCAATTACTTCGCCATCTAATACGATGTCAGCTGTACGGCCTGGGTGCATACCTTCACGTTTTGCTGGTGCATATGCGATTTGGTTTGCAACGCCAAGTACGTCGAATAATCCTTCTAGCACACCTTTCATAACGAAGAAGTCTACTACTTTCTTCTCGCCTTGCCATGCATGGTGAAGAGCAAGACCTGTCATAACACCCGCAAGATGTTGTTCTTCTTTCGGAAGTTCTCCTGCTTCTGTCGGTAAGAAGATAGAACCTACTTCGTATAGAGCAACACTGTCGTTTTTACGTGCAACATTGTATGAAACTGCTTCTAACAATTGTGGCACTAAGCTTAAACGAAGTTGACTACGCTCTTCACTCATTGGAAGCGCAAGATTTACAGGAGCTTTTTCGTTCGGCTCAACCATATATTGTTTCGCTTTGTCAGCGCTTGTTAATGAATATGTGATTGCTTCATATAAACCAGCACCTTCTAAGAAGCGACGTACTTTACGACGTTTCGTTTGTGCTGATGTTAATTTACCACGTGTCATCGTTCCAGAAGGTAATGTAACTGGAATGTGATCATACCCATACAGACGACCCACTTCTTCTACTAGGTCTTCTGAAATTGTAATATCAGGACGACGTGCTGGTACATTTACATGGAATGTTCCTTCTACTTCTGTGAATGGGAATTTCAAGTTTGTGAACATTGTACCCATTTCACTTGCAGAAATATCTGTACCTAATACACGGTTTACTTTTTCAGCCGTAACAGATACTGTACGCTCTTGTACTTGTAAGTTATCAGCTTCTACTACACCTTCAAGTGCTTCTCCGCCAGCATATTTCGCCATTAAAGCAGCTGCGTGTTGAATTGCTTCAAACGTACGTGTTGGATCAATTCCTTTTTCAAAACGTGCACTTGATTCACTGCGAAGACCTAAGTCTTTTGATGTACGGCGCACTGTTTGACCTGCAAAGTATGCAGACTCGATTAAAACGTTTACCGTCTCATTTGTAACTTCAGAATCAGCTCCGCCCATTACACCAGCAACCGCTAAAGCTTTTGTGCCGTTTGTAATTACAAGATGATGTTCTTGTAACGTACGCTCTTGATCATCTAACGTTTCAATTTTTTCGCCTTCTTTTGCAAGACGAACAACGATTTCTTTTGAACCTAATTTATCGTAATCGAATGCATGTAACGGTTGACCGTATTCCATTAAAATGTAGTTTGTAATATCAACTACATTGCTAATTGGACGAATGCCAGCTGCCATAAGGCGCGTTTGCATCCACATTGGTGATGGACCAATCTTTACGTTCTTCACCATTTTTGCAATATATAATGGGTTTTCTTCTTTCGCTTCTACACTTACAGAAATGTAGTCAGAAGTTTTTTCTGCTGTTTCTTGTAAGTCGATAGCTGGAAGTTTTACTTCACGGCCGTAAATAGCAGCTACTTCATATGCAACACCTAACATGTTTAAGCAATCTGCACGGTTTGGTGTTAAACCAAGCTCAAGTACTTCATCATGTAAGTTTAAAATTTCAAGTGCATCTGCACCAACTTCAGCGTCACTTGGGAAGATGAAGATACCATCTGCGTATTCTTTTGAAACTAACTTTCCATCAATGCCAAGCTCTTGAAGAGCACAAACCATACCATGAGAAGCTTCACCGCGTAGTTTTGCTTTTTTAATTTTGAAGTTACCAGGAAGTACAGCGCCAACTTTTGCAACTGGTACTTTTAAACCTTTTGCAATGTTAGCAGCACCACAAATAATTTGAACTGATTCTTCTTCACCGATATCGATTAAGCATTTGCTTAACTTATCAGCTTCTGGGTGTTTTTCACACTCTAATACGTGACCAACTACAACACCTTTTACACCTTTATTTAATACTTCAACACCTTCTACTTCAATACCACTTTTCGTGATTTTGTCTGCTAGTTCTTGTGCTGTTACATCTTTAATATCTACATACTCTTGTAACCAACGATATGATACGAACATATTTATCCTCTCCTTCCCTTACGCTCGTTTGAATTGTTGTAAGAAACGTACATCATTTGTATAGAAATGACGAATGTCATCTACGCCGTATTTCAACATTGCGATACGCTCTGCTCCCATACCGAATGCGAAACCTTGATATTCTTTTGAATCATAACCAGCCATTTCAAGTACGTTCGGGTGAACCATACCTGCGCCTAGAATTTCAATCCAGCCAGTTCCTTTACAAGTGCCGCAACCTTTACCGTGACACATCATACAAGAAATATCCATCTCTACAGATGGCTCTGTGAATGGGAAGAAACTTGGACGAAGACGGATTTCACGATCTTCACCGAACATCTTTTTCACGAATACTTGCAGTGTACCTTTTAAGTCACTCATACGAATGTTTTTATCAATTACAAGACCTTCAATTTGCATGAACTGATGTGAATGCGTCGCATCATCATCATCGCGGCGATACACTTTACCAGGACAGATAATTTTGATTGGGCCTTTTTCTTTATTATTTTCCATCGTACGTGCTTGCACAGAAGATGTATGTGTACGTAGTAACGTTTCTTCTGTAATGTAGAATGTATCTTGCATGTCACGTGCTGGGTGATCTTTCGGTAAGTTTAGTGCTTCGAAGTTGTAGTAGTCTTTTTCTACTTCTGTTCCTTCAGCTACTTCATAACCCATACCGATGAATACATCTTCAATTTGTTCAACAACAGCTGTTAACGGATGGTGACAACCTGTTTCAACAGGACGACCTGGCAAGGTAACATCAATTGTTTCAGTAGCTAATTTCGCTTCAATTACTGCTTTTTCTAAGTTACCAATTTTGTCATCTAAACGCGTTTGAATCGATTCACGTACTTCATTTACTAATGCTCCCATACGTGGACGCTCTTCCGCTGATAATTTTCCCATGCCGCGTAATACTTCTGTAATTGGGCCTTTTTTCCCTAAATACGCTACGCGTACGTCATTTAAGCCCTTTAGCTCTTTCGCTTCTTCAATAAGCTCTAACGCTTTTTGCTTTAGCTCTTTTAAACGTGCTTCCATTTGGAACCCTCCTAATTTTAAAAATAAAAAAACCTCGCTCCCAAAAAGGGACGAGGTAAATTCGCGGTACCACCCTAAATTGACAGAACAAGTCTGTCCACTCATTAGTTATAACGATCAATTCTGACCGGAACGCCTTTACATATACATGGTCCTGGCGTCAACTCCAGAGGTGAATTCACTTCCGTCTACCATAAGAATGCTTTCAGTCTACGGCATTCTCTCCCTATATGGCGATTTTGTCAGCTACTCTTCTCTATCAACGTTTTTCGTTATTTAACTTTTATTATATGTTCATTACGAACATGTACTTCAACTTATTATAAGAAGTTTTTTATTTGTTCGCAACCGGGCTTTGTAAATAATACGTTAAAATCCCTGCTGCAACCGCAACATTTAATGATTCTGCCCCGCCATAAATCGGAATATACAAGTTTTGATCCGTTTTCGCAAGAATTTCTTGGCGTACGCCGCTTCCTTCATTCCCTACAATTAATGCAAAACTTCCGGCTGGTGTTACTTCACCGTAAGGAGCTCCATTTTCAAGAGCTGTTCCATATACAGGAACACTATTTTCTTTTAACTTGTCTACCCATTCTTCTAAATTCCCTTTTACAATCGGTAAGTGGAAAATAGAACCTTGTGTAGAGCGCAGTACTTTACTATTGTAAACATCAACACAACCTTCTCCAAGCACAACGGCATGAATACCAGCTGCATCAGCTGTACGAATAATCGTTCCTAAATTACCTGGGTCTTGAAGGCCGTCTAATAAAAGAAATTTCCCATCAGTAAGAGCTACTTCTTTCTCATGCTTTTCACAGACAGCAAATACACCTTGTGTCGTTTCTGTTTCACGAAGTATTTTTACAATCGCTTCAGGCACGATATACATTTCAACATCATTCACTGTCCAATCTTTCGGAAGGTCTGTTTGATCTGAAACGATAAGTTCTGTTACAACTCCTGCCTTTAAAGCTTCCTCCACTAAGTGGAATCCTTCAACAAAGAACAACCCTTTTTTATCGCGTTCTTTTTTCGTTTGCAGCTTTTTCCACTGCTTCACACGCGGATTTTGTACTGAATCAATGTTTTTCATAATATGTATTTCCCTCTCTTCTTGTCTTATCATTATAGCCTATTTTTCATACATATTTACATAAAAAAGAACAAAAACTAACGTCAGTTTCAATTCTGAAGAAGAGGTGAAAGCAATGAGTTTTAATTTACGTGGTGCTGTATTAGCAAATGTATCTGGAAATTCACAAGATCAATTACAAGAAACGATTGTCGATGCAATTCAAAGCGGTGAAGAAAAAATGCTTCCAGGTCTTGGTGTTTTATTCGAAGTCATTTGGAAAAATGCTGATGAAAATGAAAAGCACGAAATGTTAGAAACACTAGAACAAGGATTAAAAAAATAAACAATAAAAGGTCACCTTAGAAAAACTAAGGTGACCTTTTATGTCTATAAAATTTTTCTTCTCCTAAACATTTCTACTTTACTAACGCTGATTGATGGAGTACAATGTTCAAAATACATTTAAACCGATCGATTTTTCTTCATATACATCATTAGATAAAAGGAGTGAATGTTTTATGCAACGTATTACGCTTGAACAAGTTTTTAAACACCACATTACCCAAAAATATGTGAACCGTTCTGGAATGGTCCACGCGATTGCTGTCGCTTACCATGCGTTTCACTTAGCCAAAAAGCATCACGCCTCAGTCGATGCTGCGACAAAAGCCGGTTTCCTTCACGATATCGGACATCATACATGGTACACAGGCGGCGAATGGGACTATGACTTATATAAAAAGAATGATATACATGCAATTAAAGGAGCGGAAAGAGCTCATAAGTTATTAATCCGATTAGGCGAACATCCGAAGCAAGCCAAAGAAATTTCTGTTGCAATTCTATTGCATACTGATTCTTTCCTAGTAGAACAATCACTTGAAAGAACACCTCTACAAAACACTATTAAGTGGGCAGATGAAGCAGACGAAGAACCAGGCGGCGCACACCACTATCGAACTATCTCTTATGAAAAAGCACTAAAAGCAATTCAGCAGTTAGATCGATTGGTAGAGCGTGAATTGCAAATAGAGCAATCAAAATCAAATAACAAGGCAGAACATAGTTATCAATGAGAAAGAGGCATCACTATAGGGTGATACCTCTTTTATTATTTTATGGAAAATACACCTTTATATGTAATATTTAAATGTTACATATAAAAATAAAACACTTTATAATTAAATATATAAATATAAAGAGGTGATTCTACATATGCAACCCACTACACAACTTCCTTATGAACAGAAATACTCTATGTCATGGGGACAATTCATTAGCTCCGTTTTATTTGCTTTTTTCGGAACTGGACTCATTACTGTGTTCCTCGCAATGCCCTTAACAATTTATACAGCCGGACTCGAAAATAAAAAACAAATTGCCCTGTATGAATCTATTGCAAATACTGCAGGTATCGGATTACAACTAACCGTGTTGTTATTCTTCATTTTTAAATTCGAACCCGCAAAAAATTTACTATTAAAATCTTTTAATTTTAAAGCACTGAAAGAATGGCGCACATACGTATACTTACTTCTTTTCTTCGCTATAAGCATCGTGCTCAATTATATCTTTTTAAAATATGTGTTCCAAGACGCAACAAAGCAACAAGCTTCTGCACTAAACTTAGACGTATTTGAACAGTATCAAATATTATTACTTATCGGCTTTGCGATACTCACCCCAATTTTTGAAGAACTTATTTTCCGTGGTTTTTTACTCCACTTTTTCTCTGAACGCTTTCCATTTTGGATTGCAGCAGTCTTAACAAGTTTCTTCTTTGGTATCGCTCATACATACTCACTCGGAGTAATGGTAATTACTTTCTTCACGGGATTATTAATGGCTATTTTATGCAAGAAAACAAAATCCATTATTCCAGCTATGTTATTTCATATTATGAATAATATGTTAGCATTCTTAAGTTAAAAAGAGGTATCATCGCGATACCTCTTTTTACTCTTTTATAACAACTTCAAACTCTTCTTCCGTTAGCACTTTTCGATAATTCGTTTTCTTTTCTCCTTCTTCACCAGAAGTTAGGACAGGCGTCAGTATAATTTTTGTTACACTATCCTCTAGCTTTTCAAATCGCCAATAACTATTTTTCGATTTTATTAATAATATCCAAAATAAACCTCATGTAGTAAAATATAACTTAATTCACATAAAAGAGTTTACATATGTTCAGTATTATTTGGATGCTTTTTACGCCACTTCTCTTACTATGCGGGATTGCTGGTGGTATTTTTTAATGGTAACAGAAATTAAACATCGGAAATTACTTGTTACCTTAATGGGGATTATTTGCTTTTCATTCGTTATAATGCCTTTTACTTTTTTTAAACAAAGGTATCAATGGAGAGAACGTTCTCCACATTCCACCTGTCCTATATTGGATGCTTTTCTCTCTAGCTGGTTTATTAGCAGGATTGAATGGGGTACATTCAAAAATTAAGAGTATACGCAACATGGGACTCATTATTTTCTCAATAGGACTGTTTGCAGCTATTGTCCATGCCTGATTCATATTTTATTCATTAAGGAGTTATTACATATGGAATCTACTGGTTTATTTATTTGGCTTATCTTAGCCCCTATTTTGTTATTATGTGAAGGCATCGTTGGCATTTATTTAATTGCTGCCGGAATTAAATATCGAAAATCACTTATCGTTATAACTGGTTTAATTAGCATATCACTTATCGTTGTTCCTATCATTTGTATAGGTTATGGAATAGATTTAGAGGGAATGGTTCCAATTTCGGGAACTTTATATTGGTGCTTCTTCTCATTAGCTGGACTAGTAGCTATTATAAGTGGCAGACAAATATCAAGTATTCGTTCTATGGGGACGATTTTGGTTATAACAGGATTATGCTCTGTAACTAGTTATCATCTTTTATATCTAACTACATAAAAAACACAAAAAAGCAGGGAAATTAATTCCCTGCTTTTCTATTTGGTTTATTGCCTGATGGCAAGAAGAACGATAACACCCAAGCAATACCTGCGAGTATTGTTGCAATTAAGAAGGCATCGTTAATACCGTTAATTGCAGATAGCTTTGAGATTTGTCCGAATAATAGTTGCGTGCTCATCGCATCTCCCGCTTGAGCTGATCCAGCTAAAGCCGCTAAGCTTTGGCCCATACCATGTATTTTATCAACTAAAATTGGATTTGACGTTGTTAACATGTTGCCATAATCCGCTACGTGAGCAGTCGTTTGTTGCGTCATAAGTGTGATTAAGATCGCTGTTCCAATTGAACCAGCTACTTGTCTTGACGTATTTTGCGTTGCTGTACCGTGAGAAATTAATTTCATCGGCAGCGCGTTCATACCAGCTGTCATAATTGGCATCATAATGAATGACATACCAATTGAACGTATAATATAATCCGTCATAATAACGCTATACGGTGTATCCATCGATAATTTTGTAAATTCATATGTCGCATAAGTTGTAATTGCCAATCCAATTATCGCTAATGGACGAATGCCATATTTATCGAATAATTTACCTGCTACTGGTCCCATGATCCCCATAATTAATGATCCTGGAAGAAGTAGTAAACCAGATTCAATTGGCGTAAAGCCACGAATATTTTGTAGATATACTGGAAGTAATAACATACCTCCGAATAATGCCATCGTTACGATTGCGTTAATTACTAAAGTAAAAGTAAATACTGGATATTTAAACACTTGTAAATCAAGCATTTTATTGTCCGTTGTTAGCTCTCTCCAAATAAATACTGCAATACCTACTACACCAATGATAAGTGATATCACAACCTCTGCACTAGTCCAGCTATTATTTCCCGCTTCACTAAATCCATACAATAAGCTACCTAGTCCAATACTTGAACTAATAACACCGAATACATCTAGCTTTGTGTTAGATACCGGCTGAGCTAGTGTAAAGAATTTTAAAGATAGGAAAGTAATAATTAAACCAATCACAAACATTCCGTAGAACATTAAGTTCCAGCTATAGTTTTCAATTACCCATCCTGTTACAGTTGGTCCGATAGCTGGTGCTAAAATCATCGCTACCCCTAGTAATCCCATAGCTGCTCCTCGCTTATGAGGCGGGAATAATGTCATGAAAATATTCATACCAACCGGCATTAAAATACCCGCTCCAACCGCTTGAATCACTCGGCCCGTCATCATCATTGTAAAGTTTCCTGAAGTAGCACAAATGATAGATCCTACCGTGAAGAATAACATTGCCGCTACGAACAATTTACGATACGTAAATCGTGAAACTAAAAAGGCACTAATCGGTACTAAAATACCATTTACGAGCATGAAGCCTGTAATTAACCATTGTGCTGTTGAAGTTGATACATTAAATTCATTCATTAACGGAGGCAATGCAACGTTAATGATCGTTTGGTTTAAAATAGAAACGAACATCCCGAGAATTAATACTGTTACAACTGCTTTTACGTTCACATTCTCTATAGGCATAGACGTTTGTTTTTTCGGCATTTCTTTTTCTTGTTTTACTTCTTCTTGCTTACCTGTTTCTAACTCAACTACATTAGAAATTTCTGTTTCTTGCTTTCGTTCAATTTCTTTTTCTTCTGTTTCTACCTTACTTACTTCTATTTTACTTACGGCTGGGACTTGTTCTTCTCCCACGTTCGTTTTTTCTTTCGTAAAAGACGATTTACAAGGAAGAAGACGATTATACAAAATAGTGCATATCCTGCAATTGCAATTGAGGACATCTCATCTCCCCCTTACTTATGAATACGAACTGTCACATTCATGCCAGGAACAATATTTACTGATTTACTATGATCTAAAGAAATTTTAACTGGTACCACTTGTGTTACTTTCGTATAGTTCGCTGTTGCGTTGCTTGATGGTAACATAGAGAATGTATTCGCTGTTGTTAATCCAACTTGCTCTACTTTTCCTGATAACGTCGTGTCTGGGTATGCATCTACATACACGTCTACATCTTGACCTTTTTGCACATCGTCAACATCTGTTTCTTCAATATTTGCTGTTACCCATAAATTGTTCATATCAAATGCATAAGCAATTGGGCTACCAGCTCCAACGAAAGCATTTGTCGTTGCGTTTGATTGTACAACTGTCGCGTTTTGCGGAATTGTTACGTCTACTGTTTGCTCCCCATTTGCTCCAGCTACAGTGACAGCACCTAATTTATCGTTCTCATTGTAGTTTTTTCCTACTTCAGCTTTCCAGTCAGTCAATTTACCTGCTGCTGGTGAAGCAATTGGAATTACCTTTCCATCAATTTTCGCATTTTCTGTTTTTAAATAGTTTTCCGCTTGATTGTAATAGTAATAACCGCCAATGCCGCCGCCAACTAGTACAATTAATGTGATAATGTTGATAATCACCATTCTTCGAAACTGATTCATTGCATTCCTCTCCTTATATCGCATATAATTTTTTTCTAAACTATTTACATCCTTATTGTTTATACTGTTTAATTGTTAATTATATTAACCTTTAAACAAAAAAAGCACACCTTCAGCAGCATAAACCGGATTTCGTCTACCTGCGAGTGGTGCTGATTTCTAAAGGACTATCGTTTATAATTATAAATAATTATTTCGAATCTACAACCGACAATTTAAGTATGAAATGTCGCTTAAACAACAATATAATAACGATTTGTTGTTTAAGTGTATAAAATGAAACGAGGAGAAGTAAAATGTCTATTAAAAATACAAATGATCCACGTGTAAAGCGGACGAGACAACTCATACAGGATGCTTTTGTCGCTTTAGTAGGCGAAAAAGGGTTTGAAAATGTAACTGTTCAACATATCGCAGAACGCGCTCCTGTAAATCGCGCTACATTTTATAGCCATTACCATGATAAATACGACTTATTAGACAAAAGCATTGAAGAAATGTTAGAGAAGCTAGCAGAAGTAATCAAACCGAAAAATAAAAATAAAGAGGATTTTCAACTTACATTCGATTCACCACATCCAACATTTTTGGCTCTGTTCGAACACATCGCAGAAAACGTGAACTTCTATAATGTTATGCTCGGGGATAAAGCTGCAGGAAACTACTCTTATAAAATGATGAAAACAATACAAACGCATTTAACATTAAGCTTATCAATTTCACAACCAGATGATAAAGATCTTATGGTTCCTCGTGATATTCTAATTAGTTATGTGACAGGGGCTCACATCGGGATGATTATGTCATGGTTAAAAAGGGGGATGATATATACCCCGCATTTTATGGCCATGCAATTAACTCGTTTAATTATTTTAGGGGCCCATACTGCCGCAGGATTAGAAAGACCTTTTTAACACATAAAAAAGCGAAGGAGATTCTCCTTCGCTTTTTTCTATTAATTAAATGTAATGTTATGTACAGCCTCTTTATCAAGACGTTTAATAACTTCTACAATTAACTTCACTGCATTTTCATAATCATCACGGTGTAACATTGCCGCATGCGAATGGATGTAGCGTGTCGCAATCGTAATTGCCATAGACGGAATACCATTTACAGAAATGTGAATCGCACCTGCATCTGTTCCCCCGCCAGCTACTGAATCATATTGGTATGGAATTTGTAGTTCGTCAGCAACATCAACTACGAAATCACGTAAACCTGTATGTCCAATAACAGAAGCATCATATAAAATAATCTGCGGTCCATCGCCCATTTTACTTTGCGCCTCTTTTGACGTTACACCCGGTGTATCTCCAGCGATACCAACATCTACTGCGAACGCGATATCTGGTTTGATATAATTCGCAGATGTTTTTGCACCACGAAGACCAACCTCTTCTTGTACAGTTCCAACGCCGTATACAACGTTTGGATGTTTTTCATCTTTTAATTGTTTTAATACGTCAATTGCAATCGCACAGCCGATTCGGTTATCCCATGCTTTTGCAAGTAACATTTTTTCATTCTTCATCACTTGGAATTCAAAGTAAGGTACAACTTGATCTCCTGGTCGTACGCCCCACTCCATTGCCTCTTCTTGGCTAGAAGCACCAATATCGATAAACATGTCTTTAATATCAACTGGCTTTTTACGAGCTTCTGGAGGTAAAATGTGTGGTGGTTTTGAACCAATTACACCTGTTACATCTCCTTTACGCGTTACAATTGTCACGCGCTGTGCAAGCATAACTTGTGACCACCAGCCACCAACTGTTTGAAAACGAAGGAAGCCTTTGTCATCAATTTGCGTAATCATAAAGCCAACTTCATCTAAATGACCTGCAACCATAATTTTCGGGCCGTTTTCTTCCCCAACTTTTTTCGCAACTAAACTTCCTAAATTATCAGTAGAAAGTTCGTCCGCAAACGGCTCAATATATTTCTTCATTACTTCACGTGGTTCACGCTCGTTACCAGCAATACCACGTGCATCTGTTAACTCTTTTAGCATTGTCAATGTCGCGTCTAATTTTGTCATTGCCAACACCCTCCTTTTTCTTCAGTCACCTTATTATACAAAAGGAAATTGAAATATTCAAAAATTAAATTAGTATCCTTGTGTTTGACGCTGATGATTTACTTCATTTTTATCTAAATACGCTTTTTCAATTTCTTCTTGTTCAAATTCAAGTGCTTGTCCAAGTCGAAGATAGCTTGTAAATAATTCAATATAGTTCGTGATAGATGGTTGATCTGTAAAACGAATTACTTTCGCATATGTGTCTAAGAAAATTTCCACTTGTGTTTTATTCGTTTGTGCACATTTATAGAATAAGAAGTTTTTATCAATACCTAAATCGATTCCGATTGATAAAATAAAATGCAAACCATCTACGTATTCTTCTAATATTACTTCACGTTCTGATGCTGGTTTATTGCTCCAATATTTAAAACAGCGTGTTTCATTTGCAAGTTCTCCAATTTCTACAAGAAGAGCTAGCATTTTTTCTTTTAACAACTTTTTCGGTTGTAAGTCATGTTCTTTTGCAATACGGTCATCTAATTCTTTTTGTAATTTAAATAGTTGTAGTAAGTCCATTCTATTGTCCTCCTCCAACATCGCATTTTATGCAACAATGTTGTTTCATCTCAAAGTTCATTATTATGTTTCAGTTCTTATGAATAAGTCAGCTATCTACCTCTTTATAAAATAGCTTGTCCTTAATTTACAAATACGTTTCAGTCATCGCTCGTATATTGTTCATCTGATGAAAGTTCCATATCATCTTTCCATTATAGCAGTGTCGTTTCGGCTAGGAAAGATACTCTTCTTTCCAAACGAGCATAATTGAAAAAAGCCAGGAGAATTCTCCTGACTTCATATGCATATTCTTCTATATCGCTATAGTTTTTATGTTGATTTTGTCATATCGATAACGATGCGTCCATAAATCTTTAGAGCTTCATTCACTTCAAACTTCTCTTTGAAAACAAACAAAAAACCTTAGAAGAAAATTCTTCTAAGGTTTCAACTAATTAATTAGTTAATGTTGTTTTTTGCAACTGTTGCTAATTCAGCGAAAGCTTTTTCGTCATGAACAGCTAAGTCAGCAAGCATCTTGCGGTTAACTTCGATGCCAGCGTTTTTTAAACCGTGCATTAAGCGGCTGTAAGAAAGACCATTCATACGAGCTGCTGCGTTGATACGTGTGATCCATAATTTACGGAAGTCACGTTTCTTTTGACGACGGTCACGGAATGCATACATTAGAGATTTCATAACCTGTTGGTTAGCAACCTTGAATAATGTATTTTTAGAACCGTAGTAACCTTTTGCTAATTTTATAACTTTTTTACGACGTTGACGAGTAACTGTACCACCTTTTACTCTTGGCATAATATTACCTCCTAATTGTTCTATATATCAGCCGAACTTATTTTAAGTTGTCAAGCATTTGACGAATGCGTTTGAAGTCACCAGCGCTTACTACACCAGCTTTACGTAGTTTACGTTTAGCTTTTGTAGATTTGTTAGCGAATAAATGGCTTGTGTAAGCGTGAGAACGTTTCAGTTTACCTGATCCAGTCTTTTTGAAACGCTTTGCAGCGCCGCGATGAGTTTTTTGTTTAGGCATAGGTATTTCCTCCTCTATCTATTACTTATCGTTTTTCGGTGCTAAAACTAAGAACATACTACGTCCTTCCATTTTAGGCTTAGATTCAATTGTACTAACTTCAGCACAAGCTTCTGAGAAGCGATCTAAAACACGTTGACCGATTTCTTTATGAGTAATGGCACGTCCTTTAAAGCGAATTGACGCTTTAACCTTGTCGCCTTTCTCTAAAAACTTGATAGCATTACGAAGTTTTGTGTTAAAGTCGTGTTCATCAATTGTTGGACTTAAACGAACTTCTTTCATGCTAATTACTTTTTGATTTTTGCGCTGTTCTTTTTCTTTCTTCTGTTGCTCAAAGCGGAATTTACCGTAGTCCATAATGCGGCATACTGGCGGTTTCGCATTTGGAGCAACTAATACTAAATCAAGATTAAGATTTGCAGCTAAGTCTAAAGCGTCATTACGAGACTTGATTCCAAGTTGATCGCCATTTGCGCCAACTAAACGTACTTCACGTGCACGAATTTGCTCGTTAATCATCATATCCTTGCTAATAGTAAGCCACCTCCAAGGTTTTCTCAGAACATATTTTGTAGTCATAGAACCCGACAAAAAAAGTGCGGGCATACGACACCCACACTTGTAAAATCTTAAGTAAGAAATACATTTACCTGCTAACTGCGAATGCGTCCATCAGGTGAGAAGCGGGTGCTTCTACTTGTTCCACAAAACAATATTCTATTATCCTTGATGAGTTTATCATAGGACATGACGTCTGTCAAGAAGACGCGATGTGTTTTACTAACAACAAGAAATATTGTAACAAACAACTAGCATACATGCAATACTTTTTTATGATAAGAGTTACATGGTTATTTTTTCTAGTTTTTCTCTTTTATATTAAAAAGAAAAGCCGCGGTATACCGCGGCTCTTTCTTATCTTTTTCCTTCTACTTTAATCATGTCAACAAAAGCATCTAATGCGATTGTTTCTGATTTTTGTTCACCATATTTACGTACGTTTACGCCATTTTCAGTTACTTCATTGTCACCTACTACAAGCATGTACGGAATTTTTTGCATTTGTGCTTCACGGATTTTGTAACCAATTTTCTCTTCGCGAGTATCTAATTCAACACGAATACCAGCACGGCGCAATTCATCTTGTACTTTCTTCGCATAGTCTAAATGCACTTGCGGAGAAACTGGAATTACTTGCGCTTGAACTGGAGCTAACCAAGTTGGGAATGCACCTTTGTATTCTTCAATTAAGAATGCTACGAAACGTTCCATAGTTGATACAACACCACGGTGAATTACAACTGGACGATGTTGTTTTCCATCTTCACCAACGTAAGCTAATTCAAAGCGTTCTGGAAGTAAGAAGTCTAATTGTACAGTTGAAAGTGTTTCGTCTTTTCCAAGAGCAGTACGAACTTGAACGTCAAGTTTTGGACCGTAGAACGCCGCTTCACCTTCAGCTTCGTAGTAATCAAGACCCATTTCATCCATAGCTTCTTTTAACATACCTTGTGCTTTTTCCCACATCTCATCATCAGCATAGTACTTTTTAGTATCTGCTGGGTCACGATAAGATAGACGGAATGAATAGTTCTCTAAACCAAAATCTTTGTACACTTCTAGAGTTAAGTTTACAACACGTTTTAACTCTTCTTTAATTTGATCTGGGCGTACGAAAATGTGCGCATCGTTTAAAGTCATTCCGCGTACACGTTGTAATCCAGATAACGCACCTGACATTTCATAGCGGTGCATTGTTCCAAGTTCCGCAATACGGATTGGTAATTCACGGTAGCTGTGAATATCGTTTTTATAAACCATCATGTGGTGAGGGCAGTTCATTGGACGAAGAACTAACTCTTCATTATCCATTTCCATTGATGGGAACATACCATCACGGTAGTGATTCCAGTGACCAGAAGTTTCATATAGCTCTCTGCTTCCTAGTACTGGAGTGTATACGTGATCATAGCCTAAGCTTG
This sequence comes from Bacillus toyonensis BCT-7112, assembly GCF_000496285.1. Taxonomy (GTDB): domain Bacteria; phylum Bacillota; class Bacilli; order Bacillales; family Bacillaceae_G; genus Bacillus_A; species Bacillus_A toyonensis. The sequence goes on from NC_022781.1 coordinate 1,778,885, forward strand.
CTTCTTTATCAACGATGTAACGCTCGATAATACGACGGATCGTTGCACCTTTTGGTAACCAAAGTGGTAAACCTTGTCCTACTTTTTGGCTATTAGTAAATAGTTTTAATTCTTTACCTAATTTACGGTGATCGCGCTCTTTCGCTTCTTCAAGCATACGTAAATGCTCATCTAATTCTGCTTTCTTAACAAATGCAGTACCGTAAATACGTTGTAGCATTTTATTATTGCTATCGCCGCGCCAGTAAGCACCTGCAACGCTTAATAATTTAAACACTTTAATTTTCCCTGTAGATGGAAGGTGAACACCGCGGCAAAGGTCGAAGAATTCGCCTTGCTCATAGATTGAAATAACTGCATCTTCTGGAAGATCGTTAATTAAATCTAATTTTAACTCATCGCCGATTTCTTCAAAGCGACGAAGTGCTTCTGCACGTGGTACTTCATGACGAACGATTTCTAAGTTCTCGTTCACGATTTTTTGCATTTCTTTTTCGATTTTCTTGAAGTCTTCAACTGTAATTGCTTCTTCCATATCAATATCGTAGTAGAAGCCATTTTCGATTACTGGGCCAATGCCAAGCTCAAGCTTAACATCTTTATATAAACGTTTTAACGCTTGTGCTAAAAGGTGGGCTGTTGAATGGCGTAAAATGTATAAGCCATCTTCAGAATCTAATGTAATAATAGAAACTGCACCATCTTCTTCGATTGGTGTAACAAGATCAATCATCTCATCGTTTAATTTTCCAGCCACAGCTTTTTTCTTTAAGCCTGGGCTAATAGAAGCTGCGATTTCTTCAGTTGTTACGCCTTTTGGAAACTCCTTCACAGCTCCATCAGGGAAAGTAATTTTAACTACATCTGCCATCACTGGTCACTCCTCTTTTTCTCAAAATAAAAAACACTCATCCCGTAAAAAGGGACGAGTGTTGAATTCGTGGTTCCACCCTTGTTCCAATTAACATGATTGTTAATTGCTCAAGTTCAACATAACGGTGTTGTCCGTTAGCAATTACTAAAAAAATCGTTCACTGCTAAAGTTTAGAGGTGGTAAGTAATAATCCCGTACTAGGAAGCTCACACCCTAAGGCTTCCCTCTCTGAAAATCGTAGAAAACTACTCATGTCCTCATCATGACATTTCAATATATTTCATTTATGTAGGTAATTATATGCTCAAAAACTTAGAAAATCAAGGGCGTTACCTTTATTTTTTAAATTTTTCACATTGCGTTCAAACTCATGTAATCCGTGTATTTGTATCCGTTCTTGAAATACGTTTCGCAAAGTAATAATCATATTATGGTCTTGTTCTTTCGTATACAAATAGATTTTTTTCGGTGAAATAGAAAGAAGTGGTGCAATTACTTTTGTATCAATATATACATCTTTTTGCTTTAGCAAATCTTCATCTATATATTGGACCAATTTCTCCTGTTTTAAACGTCTACCTTTATCATCATAGAAAATAAAACTTTCATCAAAAATAAGATGCATACAGGACAAACGTGACTTTCGATTACTAACTTGTTGCCGGAGCGTCTCAATGAACATTTGATATTCTTGTTCCATCTTATACTCATCAATTGCCACTTCAGTAAGCTTAGCTACCATTTCCCTATATGTACGAAGACGAAAACGAACATATGATGAAAACGAGAATGAGAGCGGATCACAAAGCCAATTATTTAAAGAAGACTTAATATACGATTCAAATGTGTAACGTGTTAACTCACGAGCAACCCCTTTTCTTCTTCCCTTTAAAACTTCTTGTGCTATATGCAATATTTGATGACACTCTTCTTGTTCTTCATAAAAAAACTTTTCTTTTAAAATTGTATAAATCCACTCATTTTGTTTCACATTCACAATGAAATATACCATGACTGGCAATAAAATCTTTTCAATATAGTGTGATTCACATACTGGTATGTGAATTACAACTTTTTGTTCCTGTAAATATACACTCGTTTCTTTATATAACACTTCCGCCCTTTTCAGTAGTTGTTTATATACGTGCATAGCATCATTTTTTTCTTCGAAGCAAATTTCAATCACTTTTGTCCCCCCTTTTATCCCCGCTCTAAAGGATTGTATCTATACGTTACAAATCCTATAAGAGTTTGGCCCGTGGAAGTTCACTCTTAGTAGAATTGCATTTCCTTTCGTTAGAAAATCCACTCGATATGGCTTGCTAATTTTATATATATTAAGGGAGGGAGAAAAAAATGATACAAGCTACTATGAATTTTCCATAAGAACTGTTCGTTTTACAATTCGACTACGCTGAAAAGCATTCAAAACAAAAAAAGAACAAGCTTCTCAGCTTGCTCTTTACTTATGACGGCGGTTTTTCCCACCGATTGTAATTGGTTTCGCTAAATATTTAATTCGTTCCATAATACGGGCCGCTTTCATTTCTTCTGCTTCACCGCGCTGTGTATACGTTAAGTGATGTTCCAACTGTTTGAAATCAAAATTAGACGTAAAGAACGTTGGTAAGTTTTCTAGCATACGGAATTGTAAGATTGCACCGAGTACATCGTCACGTACGAAACTAGACATCGCTTCCGCTCCGATATCATCTAACATTAAAACTTGTACCCGTTTAACCGCATCAATCTTTTCTCCAATTGAATTATCTTGAATCGAACTTTTAATTTCACGTAAAAATTCTGGGAAGTATACGAGCATGGAACTTATTTTCTTTCGAGCAAGCTCATTCGCAATCGCCCCTAAAAGATATGTTTTCCCTACACCAAATTTACCGTAAAGATATAGCCCCTGTACTTTTTTACCCGGTTCATATGTGCTTAAAAATTCATTCGCTGCACCAATTGCATCAATACGTGCATTTAACTCTGAAGGGTCTAAATTTTCCATAGTCGCCTGTAAAATATCCGTTGGCATATATACACTTTGAACGAGTTTTTCATATTTTTTTCTCTCATCATATGCTACTTTTCTAATGCAACGATCGTATTGAATATCAATCATCTTACCTTGGATAACGAGCTTCGGTTCATATCCTTGCAGCATATTTTTACATGTCCCTAGATCCGGACAATCTGAACAACCTACACATTGTCCAATATATTCATATAGCTTCACAAGACTGCGCTCAATCATAGAAGTCGTTACTTCGCCTTTATGCTCGTCTATAAATTCTTTCACACGCGGATGTGCCATCACTTCCGCCTTTAATACTTCATATCTGTTTTTAAAATTTTCATTTTCCATTAATTTTGTAAATGAATTTTGAATATGCTCCATTTTCTCACCTCAAAGAGCGTTCATTCTCTTCTATTAATCACGCTTATATTTTTTCAACACTTCTTCTAGTCGTTTTCGTTCATCTTCTAACGTACTTGTATCTTTTTCCGCACCTACATCATTTTTCACAGTTTCTTTTTCTTTCGGCTCTTCTTTCAACCAATCTGGTACCATTTCTTTTCGTACTGTTTTCTTCGCTGTACGACCTTTTTTCTTCGTCTCAGCCCATTCTTGGTATTGACGGTTTTCTTCTTTTGCTAGCGCCATTGCTTCAGCTACTGTACCGACCTTTTTACGAGCCCAATGCCCAGCAATCTTCTCCACATACGTTTTCGCAAGTTTCATATCTGAGCGTAGCATAACGTAATAAATAAGTACATTCACAACTCCTGGCGTTAATTTTTGATTGATCATAACATCCTCAACAATTTGCAAGTCCGCTTTCGTCGCCTCTGCACCACCAGAAATCTCTTTCAATAGTTGTTTTGGTGAGATTTCTTCTAATTGTTTTATAAGCATCTCTTCTTGCGATGAAGGCTCTTTCTCTTTCATCGTACGTGCAGCGTGTGGCTGTACTCTTTCACTTAATATTGGTAACGCTTGACCATTTTCGAATTGGTACCAATCGCGCGCTCCTTTTCTAAGCCTTTCCATATCAATTGTTTGCATCTCTGTCACCGCACCAAGAACGATATTTTGCATCGATAACACATCCACACCATACACGTAAGCAAGTGTAATGACACATTCTCGCACTTGATCTGTAATCGCCTTTTTAGGAACAAGAGCGGACAATCCGTCTACAAATAAGGAGAAATCAAAGAAATCGTTCCAAACTTTAGGAGCATCTCCCTTTTCATTATTTGGCATCATTGTCGCTTTTGGAATACGGAGTTCTTCTTGCGCATGCTCAAGCTGTCCTGGATTAAACGAATCAAACACCTCATTAAAAGAACGTGTAATATTTTCATAAGAAGCAAAATCAAATTCTTCTTCTAAGAAATATTGTTTTACTTGATTATATTTTGTCCGACTCAATCGATTGTATAAAAAGATACTTAAAACAATATCATCAAAAAACTGCTTTGGAGATAAAGGTGGTTGCAATTCGTATATAAACATTCGAATATCTTTTTCTTTCTTAATATATACCTTTAAAAGCCCAATTGCCTCTAGCTTTACTCGTTCCTCATATATTTCGGGAAGTTGCATTTGCATGGTCACCATAAGGGAATGATGTGTATTCTCTTTTCCAAATACACGATCTTGCTCTAATGCCCCCCATAGCGTCATGTACAAGCTAAAAGCTCTACTACCTATTAACGGCTGATACAACATCGTTAACACTTTTCGGTCGTAATTATGTAGTAGTCCTTTCGTACTTACTTTATAACGATCAATCGGCAATAGCTCCATCCATGACTGTTTTTGCATTCTTGCTTTTCCTTTCTCTCATCCAATCTATCCTCTAATTCATTCGTTCTATCTTCATTATATATTTTATCTCGCTATTTGCGGGCAGTAAGACTCCCGCATCAAAATTCGGCGAATGCACGGAAGTTTGGCAGGAGATACCTTCCCGTAAATGCCCGATTGGTGAAGGCTAATAATCATTTTGGGATGAACAAAATCCCCAATGATTATTAGCGAAAAAGAGCTATTAGCTTACGCTTCTAGCTCTCTTACCTCATTACTTACAGTATGTAAAGAGAATTGAATACAGCTTCTATTCTCTTTCTTTTTGCAGTATATCTTTTAATTCTTCAATAAATACATTTAAATCTTTAAATTGACGATATACAGAAGCAAAGCGTACGTAAGCAACATCATCGATATCACGAAGTTCTTCCATAACAATTTCACCAATCATATCACTTTTCACTTCTGATATACCTAAATTACGAAGTTCACGTTCCACACTTTGTGTTACTTCCTCTAATTGTCTTAAAGATACTGGTCTTTTCTCACATGCTTTAATTAAACCGCGTAAAATCTTTTCTTTATTAAACTCTTCTCGTGTGCCTTCTTTTTTAACAACGATCAGAGGTGACTCTTCTACTCTTTCAAATGTCGTAAAGCGACTTAAACAACTTTCACACTCTCTCCTTCTTCGAATAGAGCGCCCTTCGTCTACCGGACGCGAATCTAACACTCTTGTGCCATTATGAGAACAGGATGGACAACGCAATTCATTCACTCCCTTACAATTTGATTTTTATTTTTCTCTACTTCATTCACGTAAAAATATATATACAATATTATATAACTCATTCTAATGCTCTTACCACTCTAAGTTTAAATACATGATTTCATCATCTATTTTCCAAACAAAATAAGATGGTTGATGTAGCACTAACTTATGTGTGAGAGCTCCATTTAACTAACTAATGAACACGTTATGTTTTTCCTTTTTTATAAACTAAAAAAGAGGTGCATTATACACCTCTTTACATTTTAAATCAATTATGTTCTTTTTTAAAGAGCTTTTGTTTCTCTCTGCTTAATTTCGAAGCTACCGGTGCCTCGAGGAAGCTCGATACTCTCACGCGTTTTCGCGTTTAAACCTTCTGCAATATATTCTGCAGCAACATTTGGATCAATACGATCCCCACAAGTATAAACATCAATACTTGCGTAACCGTGCTCCGGAAAGCTATGAATTGTTAAATGTGATTCCGAGATAATTACTACTCCACTTACACCTTGTGGTGCAAATTTATGGAAAGCAACCTCACGCACTTCAGCACCAGCTCTTAGTGCTGCATCCACAAATAATTGTTCAATATACGGCATGTCATTAAGCTTGTCGAAATCGCAATCCCAAAGTTCAGCGATCACGTGACGACCCATCGTATCCATAGTATCCATTCTACAGTTCCCCCTTGTAAATTTATTCTAACTGTTCGAATTGAAAACTAATTTGCAATTTGGCTTGCTCCACTACCACGGGGGAAAGTTAGTCCAGAGAGGTCCTAACCCTTTAAGTAGTGACTACGTACCTCAGCTCTTAAGTTTACGAGTGTTAGTATACTTTGTTTATTTTCATTTTGCAACAACAGTTTTTTCGATTTTCTGTCATATTTTCCTCTTTACTTTTCCCTAAAAAAAAGAAATGATTCACAAATACAGTAATAACAACGCTTCGTGGTATGTCCACTTTCCAAAATATACTCATATAATTTTTTTCCTTTTCAGAAAAAAATAAAAAAAGAGAGGGCAATATTCACTTGCCCTCTCCCTTATTCACTTAAATATGTTGCACATTTTTTTGTTTCGCTAATTCGTCAACAACTAACGTTACAAGATCTACAACACGACGAGAGTAGCCCCACTCGTTATCATACCAAGCAAGTACTTTTACTTTACGATCACCCATTACCATTGTAGATAAGCCATCAATAATAGCTGAGTGTGTATTTGTATTAAAGTCAATAGATACTAAAGGCTCTTCGCTAAATTCTACAATACCTTTTAACGCACCGTTTGCTACAGTTTTGAATGCATCGTTAATAGCTTCAACTGTCACATCACGTTTTACATCTACTACTAAGTCAACAAGAGACACGTTTGGTGTTGGTACACGAAGTGCCATACCATGAAGTTTTCCGTTTAAATGCGGAAGAACTTTTGCTAGCGCTTTCGCAGCACCTGTCGTTGTCGGAATGATTGATTGTCCGCAAGCACGTGCTCTTCTTAAATCTTTATGTGGATTATCAATATTTTTTTGGTCATTTGTATAAGCGTGAACAGTCGTCATTAAACCGTTTTCAATTCCAAACTGCTCATCTAACACCTTCACAACAGGCGCTAAACAGTTTGTTGTACAAGATGCATTTGAAATAACGGTATGTTTTGTAATATCTAATTGGTCTTCGTTCACACCAACTACAATTGTTACATCTTCATTTTTACCAGGCGCTGTTAAAATAACTTTTTTCGCTCCAGCTTCAACGTGAAGAATTGCTTTTTCTTTTGAATTAAATTTACCAGTTGCTTCAATTACAACTTCAACACCTAGATCTGTCCAAGGCAATTCCTTTGGATCGCGGTTGTTTAAAAGGCGAATCATTTTCCCATCAACTAATAAGTGATCTTCAAATGCTTCTACTGTTCCGTCAAACTTGCCGTGAACTGTATCATATTTAATTAAATGTGCTAACGTTTCAGATGGATAGCTTGCATTGATTGCTACAATTTCGAATGCGCTTTCTTTTATTGCCTGACGAAATACCATTCTCCCAATACGTCCAAATCCATTAATTGCCACACGAGTCATAATATGTTATCCCCCTTGAATGCGTTATACTATTTATCTCCAATCCCAATAATAGTATAACACAAAAAGGGGATATGTCACTAAGCATTTTCATTAATTTCACAATTTTTTAGTCAATAATGTTCCATTTCTTTAAAATTCCCTGTAATTGTGTTTTCGTTCCCATAATTGTGCCATCATTATTTATTACTTCATCCGCATGCTTCACTTTTTCTTCTAACGGCATTTGCGATTGTATACGTGCTTTTGCTTCTTCTTCCGAAAAATTATTTCGCTCCATTAAACGTTTTAATTGCGTATCAGGCGTGACAGCTACAACTAAAACGCGGTCAACGAGACTTGTTAATTTACTTTCAAACAAAAGAGGGATATCTAACACAACCGCTTGCATACTTTCTTTTATGTACATTTCCTTTTGTGCATTCATTTCCTCACGTACTGCAGGATGAACAATTTTATTTAACTGCAATCGTTTTTCTTCATTATAGAAAACAACATTTCCTAATTTCGGCCGATCCAGTTCTCCATCTTTTTGTAACACTTCCGTTCCAAATACTTCTACTATTTTGTTATATGCTGGTTTTCCTCGTTCTACAACTTCTCTTGCAATAACATCTGCGTCAATAACCGGTATACTTAGCCCACGAAACATTTCTGATACCGTACTTTTTCCGCTTGCAATTCCTCCCGTTAATCCAATTACCACTGTCATAATACTTCTCCTCCTCATAATAAAAGGCGCGAAACTAATGTTCCACGCCCATACTTACATTTTCCAAATTCCAATAATAATGAGTAATACCCCAGGCAGGAATGTAAATTTTTGTAACCATTTCATATTCGATAAAACTGTACCCAGCTTCATTCCAATAAACAAAAATAAAGAACTCATAACTGCAACTAATATTGCCATCATAGCGGGTGCATAACCTAATAAAGATGCACCAATTCCAGCACCAAACGAATCCACGGAAAGTGCGATACCAAGAAGTAGCGCTTCTCCTGCAGAAATAGTTCCCGATTTATCAAAATCTGCAACAGTCGGTTTCCGTAAAATTTGAATTACTAACCCAAGTGAAGCAATTTCTAGTTTCCAAACCTTCTCTTCTTGCTTCGGTTCTTCCTTTTTATCACTCCGAAAAAATTGATATAATACCCAAATCCCTATTCCAATAAGAACAAGCCCACCGATACGCGTTGCGATAACAGGTGAAAATATTTTCGCAATCATATGTCCAATTCCCATTGAAACAAGCATAACAGCCGCTGAACAGATTCCGATAATTATAATTGATCTTAGTGGAATTCTTACGCTTCTCAAACCATATGTCAGCCCTACACTACAGCTATCTAAGCTTAATGTAAAAGCTAATAAAATAAGAGATAAATAAAGGTACATCGGTAAGCTCCTCCCTTATACATAGCTCTGCTGTATGTATATGACAAATGCCTATCCGATGTTATCTCTTTTCTATATTCTAGGCTGACAAATTGGGCAATAATGCGTCCCTCTTCCGCCAACAACTGTTTTTTCTAATATCGTGCCACAAGTTACACATGGTTCTCCCTTTTTCCCATATACATTTAAAAGTTCTTGGAATGAACCAATTTGCCCTTGCGAATTCATATACGTTCTAATTGTGCTTCCGCCTCGCTTCACTGCTTCGCCTAGCGTTGTAACAATTGCTTCGTAAATTCTTTCGATTTCTTCTTGCGTTAAAGATGCAGCTTCTCGCTCTGGATGGATATGAGAACGGAATAAAACTTCATCTACATATATATTTCCAAGCCCTACTAAAAGACGCTGATCTAATAATACGACTTTTATTTTACGATTTGTCTTTTGCAATTTTTCTTGTAAATACTGTGGTGTCAATTCAGCATCAAATGGCTCTGGACCTAAGTCAACAAGAGGCATTTGATTTAACTCTTCACCTTTTTTAAAGAGATGCATCGTACCAAACTTTCTCACATCTTTATAATGTAATTCAGTTCCATCTGTAAATAAGAAACGGACGTGCGTATGCTTATCAATTGGCTCATCCTCTTGATGCAGTAAAAACTTTCCTTCCATACGCAAATGTGAAACGATAACATAATTCGTTACATATAAAAGCAAAAACTTACCTCTTCGCTTTATCGTTTCAATTTTCTCGCCTCTGAGCATTTCTTTAAAGATTTCCGCATCATCTGGTCGTTTTACTATTTTTGGATACGTAACAATAACATCTTCAATCGTTTTTCCTGTTACAAGATTTTCGAGTGTCCGTCTGACATTTTCAACCTCTGGTAATTCAGGCATTTCATCACTTCCTTATTTTGCGTCGTACCAAGTTGGACCGTAAGAATAATCAACTTTCAGTGGAACTGCGAGTTCAATTGCATGCTCCATTACTTCTGGTACAAGCTTCTCTAATTTTTCAATTTCTTCTTTTGGTGCTTCAAAGATTAATTCATCGTGTACTTGCAGAAGAAGACGCGCTTGTAATCCTTCTTCTTCTAAACGATCTGCCATAATAATCATAGCTATCTTTATAATATCTGCAGCACTACCTTGAATTGGTGTATTCATAGCTGTACGCTCAGCAAAGCTACGTAAATTGAAATTACGACTCGTAATTTCCGGAATGTAACGGCGACGATTTAATAAGGTAGCCACATACCCTTTTTGTTTCGCATCTTTTACGATGTCATCCATATATTCTTGTACACCAGGGAAACTTTCTAAATACTTTTCAATAAATTCCGCTGCTGCTTTTCTTGTAATTCCTAAGTTTTGTGAAAGACCGTAATCACTAATACCATACACAATTCCGAAGTTAACAGCTTTCGCTTGTCGTCTCATATTCGAAGTTACTTCATCTTTTCCAACACCGAATACGTCCATAGCTGTTTTCGTATGAATATCCATATCATGTTGGAACGCTTCAACTAGCCCTTTATCATTTGCAATATGAGCTAATACACGAAGTTCAATTTGTGAATAATCGGCCGCATACATAATCCATCCTTCTTCTGATGGAACAAATGCCTGACGAATCTTTCTTCCTTCTTCTAATCGAATCGGTATATTTTGCAAGTTCGGATCTGTTGAACTTAATCGACCTGTTTGTGTTAAAACTTGATTAAAGCGAGTATGAATTTTCGATGAATCTTCATGTACAACTTTTAGTAAACCTTCAATGTAAGTTGAATTTAATTTCCCTAACTGACGATAATGTAAAATGTTTGGAATAATTTCATGATGATTCATAAGTTTATCCAGTACATCAGCTGACGTAGAATAACCTGTTTTCGTCTTTTTAATAACTGGTAAGTTTAAATTCTCAAACAGAATAACCCCAAGTTGCTTCGGTGAATTAATATTAAATTCTGTTCCCGCAAGCTTATAAATTTCCTGTTCCATTTCCTTTAATCTACCCGCAAGTTCTTCTCCCATATTACGAAGGCGCTCCGTATCAACTTTTACACCTTTTACTTCCATATCAGCTAGTACACGTGCAAGTGGTAATTCTAACTCTGTAAACAATTCATATTGCTCGTTCTTTTTTAATTCTTCCAAGAACGTTTGCTTTACATCATATAATACATGCACTTTTCGAGCTACATGCTCCGCTACTACTTCTAGCTCTGGAACAGCACGCTTCGCACCTTTTCCATAAACTTCTTCATCCGATTTCACGGCATGCGTTTCTTTCATTTTCGCTACAGTACGGAAATCTTTATCCGTATCAGCTGGATCAAGTAAATAAGCAGCAATTAATAAATCAAAGTCGATTCCTTGAATATCTATACCCTTCCATTTGAGTGCAACGATAGCTCGCTTCGCATCAAATGTATGCTTTCTCATTTCTCCATTTGCAAGCCATGCTTTGAAAGCCTCGGATGCAAGAGCTATGTCTGTCTGAATAAAGTAGCAACCATTTTCATTTTGAATACCAAAACCTTGAATGTCCGCTTTATGATAGTTATCTTCTTGTACTTCTATAATAAGTGCACTATCTTGCTGAAGTATTTCTTCTGTAACTTCTTCCACAATATCAAATGTAATATCATCTAATTCAGCTGGAGCTGTTTCTTCTGGCGTAACACCTAATTTATTCAAAAGAGATGTAAATCCTAAATTCTCGAACATTGGAATCACATCACTTGCTTCATATCCTTTATACTCCATATCATCCACATGCACTGTAATCGGCGCATCTGTAATAATAGTTGCAAGATCTTTACTCATAAGAGCTTGTTCTTTATTCGCTTCTAGTTTTTCTTTTAATTTCTTCCCGCTTACTTGATCGATATTTTCATACACTGCTTCAACCGTTTCAAATTGCGTTAACAATTTAATTGCAGTTTTTTCACCAACTCCTGGTACACCCGGAATATTATCTGACTGGTCCCCCATTAAACCTTTCATATCGATAATTTGCTTTGGTGATAAACTGTATTTCTCAAATAAAGCTTCTTTCGTATATTCATCTACTTCTGTAATCCCTTTTCGAGGTATACATACAAGCGTATTATCAGAAACAAGTTGAAGTAAATCTTTATCTCCTGAAATAACCTTAACATGAAACCCTTGCTCACTCGCTTCTTTCGCTAACGTCCCCATAATGTCATCCGCTTCATAATTTTCTAGTTCATAACGCGGTACATTAAATGCATCAAGCATCTCACGAATAAACGGGAATTGTTCTGATAACTCAGGTGGAGTCTTTTGACGTCCTCCTTTATACTCGCTATACGTTTTATGACGGAATGTCGTTTTTCCTGCATCAAACGCAACAAGCATATGCGTTGGCTTTTCTTCCTCTAATATTCTCATTAACATCATTGTAAAACCGTAAATTGCGTTCGTATGTATACCTTTGTCGTTATTTAAAAGCGGTAGTGCAAAGAAAGCACGATACGCGATATTATTACCATCTACTAATACGACTTTTTTTTCCACAATAGAAACCTCCCCATACAAATTTGAAACGATTTTCACATAGAAAAAAACCGTTCCTTTCCTCTCTCTATATTAACATGACTAATAGAGAGAAGAAAAATAACGGTTTTTTCTTTCATATATATCAAACTTATATTGGCATAAAGGGAAGTGACGAGAACAGCATAACTATTCTCGTCCAAAATTACTCCTTGGATGAAGGGGTTTTCATGTATTATATTAACAGAGCTTTATTAATATTTAATTAAGCCATTGTTAATATATTGTAAATATCCTTCATCCTATTTTTCAGTTGCCGATTTCGGTAAAACAACTGTAAATGTTGTCCCTTCCCCAACTTCACTATCCACAGTAATTGTACCGTGATGTGCCTCAACTAAATGCTTTACAATCGATAATCCAAGACCTGTACCACCAGTATTTCTACTTCTCGCTTTATCCACTCGGTAAAAACGTTCAAAAATACGTGGGATTTCATCTTTACTAATGCCAATTCCAGTATCAGATACTTTTATATAAGCATTGTATTTATCTTCTGCTAATTCAACAGAAACAACGCCTCCAGCCGGTGTATATACGATTGCATTATTAATTAAATTAATAAAGATTTGTTTCAAACGACCAGGATCTCCAATGACAGAGACACGTTTTAATACATTCACTTGTAAAGAGATTTCTTTTTCGCCTGCTTTATTGTCAAGCACCATATGAATATCTTCAAGAATTCCCTTCATATCAACGGTTTCCATATTTAATTTAAACCCTTGTTGCTCGATCTTTGACAAATCTAATAAATCTTCAATTAACCCTTGCATGCGTTCACTTTCTTTTAAAATAATGTGTAAGAAATGTTCGCAGAATTTCTTATTATCCATCGCTCCATCCAAGAGCGTTTCTGAAAAACCTTTAATAGAAGTAATTGGCGTCTTTAGTTCATGAGAAACATTGGCTAAAAAGTCTTTTCTCATTTGTTCTAATCTCTTTAACTCTGTTATGTCATGGAATACGAGAACAATCCCTTTCCATTCATGGTTCGTCCCGATAATCGGCGCTCCATATACTTCGAAATGCTTTCGCTCAATTCCAAGTGGCAATAGCATTTGTTTACGCACTTTCACTTCTGTCATAAAGATTTCTTCCACAAGCTCAATAATTTCTGTATGATGGAACGATTCATAATATAAGCGATCTAAATACTCTTCATCTGTTACGTGGAAAGTCTCTTTATAAGAACGGTTTACAAGGTTTATATAACCGCGGCTATCAATTAAAATCATTCCACTTCCCATATTTTCGATTAACGTATGCAGACGATCTTGTTGCATTTCTTGTTCGAGTGTCATCTCTTGTAAATTACGAGCTAAAATATTAATCGCTTTACTCAGCATTCCTGTTTCATCCGAATGACTTTCATAAGCACGTGCTTTATAATTTCCCTTCGCTAATTCAATCGCAACTTTCGTAACTGATTCAATTGGCCTAATATATTGCCCTGTAATTTTCATACCTAAAAACACGACTACAAGACAAGCGATAACAAATCCGATAATTAATAATCCCCACGTTTTTTGATGAACATCTTTCAAAGGCTCAATTGTACTTTTCACCAAAATGTATCCTTGTTTCCCTGTTACATCTTGAACGAACACCGCATGATAAAATTCATTCTTCTGATCCGTTTCTTTCGTAATGACTTTATTTCGTTGTTTCGCTGTTTCGGCAGAAAGTTCTTTAATCATCTCTTGACTAAATGCAGATTGTTGCCCTTTGCCATATTGAACTTTCTTTTTTTCATCTACAAATATAATAGAAGCTGGTATTTTTTCTTCTAACTTTTCAAATACATACGGCCTTTTTAAAACATCCTCAAAACCTTGTTCTTCTGCTAATACCGCAACATATCCTGTTTCTTTTACCATTCTCTCTTTCGCATGATCTATATAATAGTTTTCAAACACGGTTTCTAACAGTAAACCTAGTCCAACTAAAATAAACACAATAAGAGAAACAAATGTAAAAAGAAGCCTGGAACGAAATTTATTCATCCCCTTTTGGCTCCTCTAATTTATATCCTAAACCACGTATCGTTTTAATGTACGTCGGTTTTTTCGTATTTTTTTCAATTTTATCGCGCAAGTGGCTAATATGAACATCAACAATTCGTGTATCACCAGCAAAATCATAATTCCATACAGCACTTAATAATTGATCACGCGTCAACACGCGACTTTTATTTTTCGCAAGATAAACAAGTAGTTCAAATTCTTTTGGGGTTAATTCAAGCTTTCTTCCTTGGAAATAAGCCTCATAAAACTCCGGTAAAATTTTAAGGTCTGCAATTAGGATGCTATCTTCATCTGGCGCTTCTGCAACTTGCTCTTCTTGCTGTAATTTCGTACGACGTAAAATCGCCTTCACACGAGCAACAACTTCCCTTGGACTAAATGGCTTCGTCATATAATCATCCGCCCCAAGTTCAAGACCTAGCACCTTATCAAATTCATCATCTTTTGCTGTTAACATTAAAATCGGCGTCATAACACGCTGCAATCGTAATTCTTTACAAACTTCCATACCATCCATTTTTGGAAGCATTAAATCTAATATAATTAAATCCGGACGTTCTGTTGTCGCTTTTTGAAGCGCCATTTCTCCATCCATCGCTGTTATAACTTCAAAACCAGCTTGTTGTAAATTAAATTCAATTAAAGTTAAGATAAATTCCTCATCATCAACTACTAAAATACGATTGTTCATTCTTTTCCTCCAAGTTATAGACTTGAAACCTTCTTCATCCTAGTATTTTCCCCGTTATTCTCATCATACTAGAAAACAGGTCCCCCCTCAATATAATTGTCTATTCATGGATTCAGATTATGCCCTCGTTATCTCTAAAAACAATTACACTCGGCTCAATTAACGTGTTACTATCCACACTTTATACAATTCTATATTCTCATTACATTCTACTTCCGTATGAACATTGAATTCTCGATTTTGCGCTAAGAAAAAAGATAGAACATACGCTATTTTATAGTCCGGTGTTTCATATCCATCAAATACCCTTCCGTATATTTCATTCGCGATCCCGTCTGCCCACACTTCAGCTTCTCTTATCGTTTCAAAAATAACGTCTTCCCTTTTCCATCTCACTTAAAAAATCCCTCCTTCAATTGACTTCAGTTATTAAAGTATGTGATAATTTCATATAATAATTAATATATATGAATGTTATATGTACGGAGGTTCTATTATGCGACTAGTACTACCTATTCTAACTTTAGTAGTAACATGTATTCTTACTTTTAACGCTCCAAGCTGGGATACGATTAAAACGGGTTGTTCAGATTTTGCTGCAGGGTTCGCTGAAGGATTCTTCAACTAAAAATAGCGCTAGCTCCCTTATTAAAGGTATGCTAGCGCTATTCATATTTTCATGTTTTAAAAATTATCTAATGCTTTTTCCATAATGGAAACAGATTTAAAAGGTGGCGTTACCGTTAATGAACCTTTAACAACCGTTTCTCCTTTTTCATCATGAGCAGATACAAGCATATCAATTGTATGTGCCTCCTCAGAAACAGCCACAACTTCAAAGTGGATTTGTAACGTTTCATAATGGTGAACATGCTTCACGAACGTAAGGTCCTTCCTAATAATATGACTACCTGGACCTGGTAAATATTTCGTAACCGCCGTTGTAATCATTCCCGTTAGCATAATGCTTGGTACAATCGGCTTTTCATACGGAGTTTGGGATGCGTAATCATGCTGAATATATAATGGATTGGCATCATTCGTTAGCCCTAAATACAATAACAAATCTTTATCCTCAATTTTTTCAGTGATAGATAGTTTCTCTCCTACTGTAATTTCATCCATTTTACGACCAATTTGAACTTTTTTCTTTAACATGTTACAACCCCCTCCGATTTTTTCACCTTATTATCCTACTAAAAGCGATACCTTATCCGAAATTTACTATGATGAGGGCAATGTATAGTATAAATCTACAGTTTCATTATAGGATACTACAAATGATAGCGTTTTCATATTATTCCAAAAAAACATTTCATTAAATAGTAGAAAAAGATTCGGGGCCCCGAATCTTTTTCCGCTTATATTTAATTATTAAACAAGAACTTTCATAACGTTACGTACAGATTCTACAGAGCGATCTAACGCTTCTTTTTCCTCTGCAAGAAGTTCTAATTCAATAATTTTTTCAATTCCGTTACCACCTAGAATTACTGGTACCCCTAAGTAAAGGTCACTATAACCATATTCACCTTCAAGATACGCAATAGCCGGTAATACACGGCGTTGATCTTTTAAGATTGCTTCTGTCATTTCAACTAAAGAAGCCGCTGGTGCGTAATATGCACTACCGTTTCCTAATAAGCCTACAATCTCTCCGCCACCCTTACGTGTACGTTCTACAATTGCCTCTAAACGCTCTTTCGGAATTAACGTTTCTAACGGAATGCCACCCGCATAGGAATAACGTACAAGAGGTACCATGTCGTCACCGTGTCCACCAAGAACAAATCCTGTAATGTCTTTCACAGAAAAATTTAATTCTTGTGCAATGAATGTACGGAAACGAGCTGTATCTAATACGCCCGATTGCCCGATAACACGCTCTTTCGGGAATCCTGCTTCTTTAAATACAGAATATGTCATTGCATCAACTGGATTTGTTAATACAACAATAATCGCATTTGGTGAATGTTTTGCAATGTCGCGCGTAATACTTTTCATAATTTTAGAGTTTGTTGCTACTAAGTCATCACGGCTCATACCAGGCTTACGTGCAATACCTGCTGTAATAACGACAACGTCAGAATCAGCAGTATCTGCGTAATCAGATGTTCCAATAATGTTAGCATCAAAACCTTGTACTGGGCTCGCTTCTAACATATCTAACGCTTTCCCTTTTGTTGGATTTTCCAGTTGTGGAATGTCCACTAATACAACATCTGCAAGTTCTTTTTGTGCTAATAAGAATGCTGTTGTTGCTCCTGTAAATCCTGCACCGATGACTGAAACTTTCTTGCGTTTGATTGTCATAATTTACCCCCCACTTTAATTATGCGTTTTTGATTATCGCTACATCCATGTTTTTAATAAGCTCATTAGCAAATTCAGAACATTTCACTTCTGTTGCGCCTTCCATTAGACGAGCGAAGTCGTATGTTACTACTTTTGATGCAATTGTTTTCTCAACTGAATCAGTTACTAATTTCGCAGCTTCATTCCATCCTAAATGTTCTAGTAATAATACACCAGAAAGAAGAACAGAAGATGGGTTTACTTTGTCTAAACCTGCATATTTTGGAGCTGTACCATGTGTAGCTTCAAAGATAGCATGTCCAGTCACATAGTTAATGTTTGCACCAGGTGCAATACCAATTCCACCTACTTGTGCAGCAAGTGCATCAGAGATATAGTCACCATTTAAGTTCATTGTTGCAACAACATCGAACTCACGTGGACGAGTTAAAATTTGTTGTAAGAAGATATCTGCAATAGAATCTTTTACGATGATTTTTCCAGCCACTTCTGCGTCTGCCATCGCTTTATTCGCTGCATCTTTGCCATCTTTTTCAACGATGCGATCATATTCAGCCCAAGTAAATACTTTATCGCCAAATTCTTGTTCCGCAACTTCATAACCCCAGTTTTTGAAAGCACCTTCTGTAAATTTCATAATGTTTCCTTTATGAACTAATGTAACAGAAGAGCGTTTTTCGTTAATTGCATATTGAATTGCAGCACGAACAAGACGCTTTGTCCCTTCTTCTGAAATTGGTTTAATACCAATACCAGATGTTTCTGGGAAGCGGATTTTATTAACACCCATTGCTTCTTTTAAGAAAGCAAGAACTTTTTCTGCTTCTGGAGATCCTTGTGCATATTCAATTCCAGCATAGATGTCTTCTGTATTTTCACGGAAAATAACCATATCAGTATCTTCCGGACGTTTTACAGGTGAAGGAACACCTTCAAAATAACGAACTGGACGTAGACATACGTATAAATCTAATTCTTGACGAAGCGCTACGTTTAGAGAACGAATACCACCGCCAACTGGAGTTGTAAGTGGACCTTTAATTGCGATTAAATATTCACGGATTAAATTTAAAGTCTCTTCTGGTAACCACTCGCCTGTTTGGTTGAATGCTTTTTCCCCTGCAAGCACTTCTTTCCAAACGATTTTCTTCTCACCATCATAAGCTTTTTCTACTGCTGCTTCTAGTACGCGAGATGCAGCTTCCCAAATATCAGGACCAATTCCATCTCCTTCGATAAATGGAATAATCGGATTGTTTGGTACATTCATAACACCATTAGTTACAGTAATTTTTTCACCTGTCGTCAATGTGATAACCCCCATGTTTGAAATTTCATATGTATGAAACTGAGGGAATAACCCCTCAGTTCAAACCGTTAGTCAAATTAAAATATTCTAATCATTACATCTTCCCAAAAAAATCAGACTTTTGAAAGCGTATTTTTACTATCGAAATAGTGTTTTTCGCTTATCGTTGTGCAATTGGAACATATACTTGATGTGTTGGTCCATTATAATCAGCACGCGGACGGATTAAACGGTTGTTTTCATATTGTTCTAGAATATGAGCTAACCAGCCTGACATACGGCTAATTGCAAAGATAGGTGTAAATAAGTCATGGTCAATTCCTAAACAATGGTATACAGAAGCTGAATAGAAATCAACATTTGGTGGAAGACCTTTTTCTTTTGTTACAATGTCTTCAATTTTGATAGACATATTATACCATTTCTCTTCTCCTAAAAGCACGCATAATCTCTTAGACATTTCACGTAAATGTTTTGCACGTGGATCACCTTGCTCATACACACGATGACCAAAGCCCATGATTTTCACTTTATTTTGAAGAGCATTATGAATATATGATTCTACATTTTCTTCTTCGCCAATTTCAGTTAACATCTTCATTACATTTTCATTTGCCCCGCCGTGAAGAGGACCTTTTAACGCACCGATTGCTGCAGTAATACCAGAATATACATCTGAAAGTGTAGCTACGCAAACACGTGCAGTAAATGTAGAAGCGTTTAACTCATGATCTGCATGAAGTACAAGCGCCTTATCAAAAGCTTCAATTTCAACTTCATTTGGCTCACGATCATTTAACATGTACAAGAAGTTTGCAGCTAATGATAAATCTTTTCTCGGTTCAACAATATCTAAACCTTTACGGATTCTTGCATAAGCGGCAATTAAAGTTCCCACTTGAGCTTGTAATTTAACCGCTTTCAAATAATTGGACTTTTCATCCATAATTTCAGCGCTCTCATCGTATAATGATAGCATGGAAATTGCAGTTCGTAAAACAGACATAGGATGTGCGATCTTTAAATCTACTTGTTTCAAATATGTTAAAATTTCACCTGGCACTTTATAGTATTCTGATACAGTTTCATTAAATTCCGCTAGTTCTTGTTCGTTAGGAAGCTTACGGTGCCATAATAAGTACACTACTTCTTCAAATGTAGCATTCTCAGCTAAATCATCAATATTATACCCAACATAAGTTAATGTATCATCAATAATAGAGCTCACAGATGATGTTGTTGCTACTACCCCTTCTAAACCTCGAATAACAGTCATGACATTCTCTCCTTTTCCTGAAAAATTCTCCCAACCTTGCTCCTTATATCTATTTGCTCCCCTTATGAATTATGAACGCCCGTTCACTCTTTAGGCAAGCAAAATGCACGATCATGCACATTTGTTGCGATGTTCCCCTCTTAATGTCCATTGCTTACATGGAAAGCATGAGCGTGAATGTCTCCCCGAATCCTCACGCTCAGAACAACAAGTTAGTGAGGAAAATGAATTCCGAAGAGTTTTATGATAAAAACAACATAAAACAATATCATTATAAAATTGTTTTATGTTGTTTTTATTTTATCTGGTGTAAAGTCTCTGCTGTTATGTAACTTTTCAAAGTTTCTAATTCTATTATAAACAATTATCTGACTTTTGTGAACAGAAAGAATTCAAAAATTTTATATTACTATAAAATTCCTTATTTAAACATTTGTATAATACTCATAACTGCATAGGCAATTCCAGCCCCAATTAATGGGCCTACAGCCACCCCATTAAATAAGGCAACCGCTATAATCGTCCCAAAAACAAGCGCAGTTGTAATATGAGGGTCCGTCGTCAATAATTGTACGCCGCCTTTCGCTAACAAAGCGACCGCCACACCTGAGGCTAAAGCAATCCATGCATAATATGATTTCGCTGCTTCTCCGAGTTGTTTAAAGCCTATTTCCCCTGTCGCAATCGGTACGAGCACTGCTATTGTAATGACTGTTACACCAAGGTTAATCCCTTTCGTTTGTAAATAAGGAAAGACTTTATCTCCTAAAAACGTAAACTTCAATAAGAATAACACTCCAATGGCTACAGTAAGCGATTGGTTTTTAGCAATAAGTCCTATAATAAGTAGTATGAATAAAAATAACGTTGACTGACTAATCATGTTTGCACTTCCTTTCTGAAAATAATGAACTCGCTTCCAAACAAAAATACCTTTAAACCTATCGTTATACATGTCATATCGATGTCTATTTGCCAATGAGAATAAGCCAACAATTTCATTTTTGTATGCATTTTTAACTTACAAAACGAGACTGTAACCCAAAAAAATCAAAGCATATATACATTTTTGAAAACGATGGTCTCTCCTTTCTTTTCTAACAAGAAACAGGTAAAATAAAAAGAAGAGAAAATGAAGTTTTTACCATATAGTAGAAGCATCATCAACAAGCTTTTACAGTCGTTCATGTACTGAAAAAGCAGGGAAAATCCATCATTCCACTATAACATAAAAGTGAAACTTTAATCAGTGAATGCTACTCGTTATAAGTTGAACGAATTAGGCTAATACAAATTGGAATGGGAGGTATACATCTTTGAACCGAAACTTACTATATATGATATTGCGACTCATATTTGTCATTGTAGCAACGGTAGCTGGGTTCTATGTATTACTATACATGTCAGGACTTATCTATCCTTTTATTATCGCTTTTGCATTTGCTTATTTGATTAATCCTGTCGTCAATTTCCTTAATCAAAAACTACAATTCCCTCGCGCACTAGCAGTACTCGTTAGCTTAATTCTCGTATTCGGAGCTATCGTCGGGCTTGTTACATACCTTGTAACAGAAGCAATATCTGCCACAACATACTTACTACAACTTGTTACAGTAAAGTTTCCGGATATCGTTAAATTCGCAGAGCAATTTGCACTTAATCATATTATGCCTCTCTATGACGATTTAATTTCTAAATTTAATCATCTTGGAGAACCGCAGCGTTATACAATTACACAAAACATCCAAAACTTAGGAACTGAAGCAACAACACAAATGAAAGAACTTTTAACAGCTATTATAAGTGGATTAACAAATTTCATTAGTGCATTACCAACAACTCTAACTGTTCTTGTATTCATTTTATTAGCCACTTTCTTCATTAGTTACGATTGGCACCGTCTTGCTCAAAAAGCAAGAAAACTTCTACCGAATCGTGTACATGGCTACGGAAAAACTATTTTTGTCGATTTAAGAAAAGCTTTGTTCGGTTTTGTTAAAGCGCAACTTACACTCGTATCTATGACAACCGTTATTGTACTAATCGGACTTTTAATATTACGCGTACCATACGCCATTACTATCGCGATTATTACAGGTGTTGTAGATTTACTCCCATACTTAGGGACAGGAGCCGTCTTCGTCCCTTGGGTTATATACGTATTTTTCACTGGCGACACCGCATTCGCCATCGGTCTTCTCATTCTATACATCGTCGTGATTGTCCAAAGACAAATTATGGAACCTAAAGTACTTTCATCTAATATTGGTCTTGATCCATTAGCGACACTAGTCGCTCTATTTATCGGCTTTAAGCTCTTCGGTTTCTTAGGATTAATCATCGGTCCAGTCACATTAGTACTACTTAATACATTACACAAAGCTCATGTCTTCCATGACTTGTGGAAATACATTAAAGGTTCACCCTCTTCAAAACAATAATTTCTAATTCACACAAAAAACTTAAGGAATAATGAGTGCAATTTCCCACTCATTATTCCTTGTACTTCTTTTTCATACTAACTACATGCAAAAAGAGAATTGCCCAAAAAAGGATAATTCTCTTGTTTTTTTGCATATAAAAACGGATTTTTCAACCTAAAATACATTTTTATTCTATTTATTTTATAATTATTACTTACATTTATTACTTTTTATGTAAATGAATAAATATACAAATCAGTATAAGATAAGGCTTCAACTAACGATTCCCCTGCTTTTATCAGATTTCATTACGTTCCTCGATCCTTCATACACAAAAATAAAACTTCAATATAGCGGATTTTTTCTACATCCTATTCATTAAGAACAAATAGTATCCAATTTACATGTTCAATCAGAAATATATATCCTACACAATAAAGTGAAACTTTAATCAATCAGGTTTTGTTCATCCCCCACTAATTATTAACCCGTACCAATCAGGCTTTTTGCAGAATAAAAAAAGTAGTGCTTAGATCGCTATAATCTAAGCACTACTTCTGAATAATAATAGTAGATCTCTTTCTAAACTTCCATTCCATCCACTTCATAACAAGCGGCTTCAATAAAGCCCTAGTAAAAGGGACAACAAAAATAAACCCCATTACATCCGTCACATATCCAGGAAGCACTAAAAGAATACCTCCTACAAATACAAAAATACCATCTAGTACTGCCTCGCCTGGCATTTCTCCTCTATTCAACTTAGATTGAATCTCTCTAAGCACTTTAAACCCTTGCCTTTTCGCCAAATATACACCTACAACACCAGTAAATACAATCATAGCGAACGTAGACCATAACCCTATTACATGACTCGACCCAATTAATACCGTAATCTCAACCGCCGGTATTAAAATCAACAAGAATAACAACCATTTCACAGTTCTGCACCCCTTTCACAAATCGCTTTAAAGACCCCTAAAACGCTCATATAGACTAAACAGAAGTAAGACATCCATTCACATTAAACTTCATAACAAGCAGCTTGTAAAAGCAAATTTAGACGTTTTAAAATAGTTCTATCATGTTTTTGTGTAAAAAAAAGAGAAGGACTCCGCTCCTTCTCTCCGTATTACTTCTTATAGCACTTCCGCATGTCCATTATAAACAATTCCGCGTGCCGCATCAACTGTTACTTCTTGGCCATTTTTTAAAGTTGCTGTTACGCCGTTTACACCAACGATAACAGGAATACCGATTGATACGCCTACAACAGCTGCATGGCTAGTTAAGCCACCTTCTTCTACAACTAAAGCAGCAGCTTTTTCGATTGCAGAAATCATATCTTTATCAGTGCTTGTTGTAACAAGGATATCACCTTCGTTTACGTTCGCTACAGCTTCAGCAGCTGTTTTCGCTACAACTACTTTACCTTTTGCAGCTTTACGACCGATTCCTTGTCCTTTAGCAACTTCTTCACCAACAACATGGATTTTCATTAAGTTTGTTGTACCAGTTTCAGCAACTGGAACACCCGCAGTGATTACTACAGTGTCTCCAAGTCCGATTAGACCTGCATCCATACCTGTTTGAATCGCAGTATCTAACATTTCGTCAGTAGACGCTGCACGTTTCCCAGCCATAAATGCTTGTACACCCCAAACAAGTGCAAGACGACGTCCTACTTGCTCGTCAGATGTTACAGCTACGATTGGAGATTTCGGACGATATTTAGAGATCATTTTCGCAGTATGTCCACTTTCTGTTGGAGCTACGATCGCAGCTACATCAAGAGCAAGTGCTGTATGCGCAACAGATTGGCTAATTGCATCTGTAATTGTTGGAGTGAACTCTTTAATACGTTTTTTGAACATATCTTCGTATTGTAATGATTTTTCAACACGTACTGCAATGTTAGCCATCATTGTTACCGCTTCTACTGGATATTGACCAGCAGCAGTTTCACCTGAAAGCATGATTGCATCCGTACCATCGAAGATTGCGTTAGCTACGTCACTTGCTTCCGCACGAGTTGGACGTGGGTTACGTTGCATAGAATCTAACATTTGCGTTGCAGTAATAACTGGTTTACCTAATACGTTACATTTTTTGATTAAACGTTTTTGCACTAAAGGTACTTCTTCTGGTGGAATTTCCACACCCATATCACCACGAGCTACCATTAAACCGTCAGAAACTTCTAAGATTGAATCGATATTGTCGATACCTTCTTGGTTTTCGATTTTCGGTACGATTTGGATGTATTGAGCATTATGCTCTTCTAGTAATTCACGGATTTCTAATACGTCAGATGCTTTACGAACGAAAGATGCTGCGATGAAATCAACTTTTTGCTCGATACCAAAGATGATATCTTTTACGTCTTTTTCAGTGATACCAGGAAGCTTAATGCTTACGTTTGGTACGTTAACACCTTTTTTATTTTTTACAGTTCCACTGTTTAAAACTTTTGTACGGATATTCCCGTCAGCTTTTTCGATTACTTCTAGCTCGATAAGACCGTCATCGATTAGAATGCGAGAACCTGGGTCTACATCATCATAAAGACCAGCATAAGATACAGAGAACTTCTCTGCAGTACCTAATACTTGTTCAGTAGAAAGAACTACTTCTGCACCTGTTACAAGTTCAGCTTGTCCGTCTACGAAGTCGTGAGTACGGATTTCTGGACCTTTTGTATCAAGTAAGATACCAACTGTTTTACCAGTTTTCTTTGAAGCTTCACGAATGTTTTTAATACGAGCGCCGTGCTCTTCATGGCTACCATGAGAGAAGTTTAAACGAGCAACGTTCATACCCGCTTCCATTAATTGTTCTAATTTCTCAATACTTTCACTAGCAGGACCTATTGTACATACAATTTTAGTTTTACGCATATTGCACCTCCGAAAATTATGAAACCGTTCCCAAATATCCGACATTACGCCGATTAGATGGATAATTCTTTAGATAATTGATACATATCTTTATCGATTGTATGCTTTTGAGCTAACGCTTCGATAATGTCATGATCAACAAGTTTATTATCTTGAATACCTACACAGCGTCCACCTTTACCAGCAATTAACAACTCAACTGCTCTTGCGCCAAGACGACTTGCTAATACACGGTCTTGTGCACTTGGTGATCCACCACGTTGTACGTGACCTAATACAGTTACACGAGTATCAAAGTTTGTTGCTTCTTCAATATGCTTACCGATGTCAATTGCACTTCCAACACCTTCAGCTACAATGATAATACTGTGTTTTTTCCCACGTTCGCTACCGCGTTTTAGACGAGCGATTACATCATCCATGTCATACTCTTCTTCTGGAATTAAGATCGTTTCTGCACCATCAGCTAAACCAGCCCATAATGCGATGTCTCCAGCATGACGTCCCATTACTTCGATAACATATGTACGTTCATGAGATGTAGCTGTGTCACGGATTTTATCAATTGCATCAATAACAGTATTTAAAGCTGTATCGAAACCAATTGTGAAGTCTGTTCCAGGAATATCATTGTCGATTGTACCTGGTACACCAACACATGGGAATCCTTGTTCAGTTAATTTTTTAGCACCTTGGTAAGAGCCATCTCCACCAATAACAACAAGTCCTTCGATACCGTGTTTCTTTAATTGCTCGATACCTTTTAGTCGTACTTCTGGGTCTTTAAACTCAGGACATCTTGCTGTATATAATTTCGTACCACCGCGGTGGATAATATCGCCAACAGAACCAAGTTCTAATTTTTCAATGTGACCAGAAATTAATCCAGCGTATCCATGGTAAATACCATATACTTCAATATCATGGAAAATCGCTTTACGAACAACTGCACGAATGGCAGCATTCATACCAGGTGAATCTCCACCACTTGTTAATACACCAATACGTTTCATTTGTACTCACCTCATAAAGATTATTTGCCTTATAATAAAATAACACGAAAAAATATAAAAACACAATGGAGAAGATGTGTCTTTTCATAATAAAAACGTGCATTCGCGAAGAGGAACGCACGCTTTTCTTATTTTATCCCAATGGAAGCGTTTGAAAACGAAACTTGCCCAATTTTCATATATTTTTCATAACGTTTTTCGATTAATTCATCTTTCGAAATTCCGTTTAATTGTTCAAAAGTTTTTCTAATCATTAAGTCTATATTTTCTGACTGTTTTAAAAGATTACGGTGAGCTCCACCTTTTGCCTCTGGAATAATTTCATCAATTACACCTAATTCTTTCAAATCTGCTGCTGTAATTTTCATTGCTTCTGCAGCTTCCTTCGCTTTTCCTGCATCTTTCCAAAGAATTGCCGCTGCACCCTCTGGTGTAATAACAGAATAAGTGGAATTTTCTAGCATATGAATGTAATCTCCTACTCCAAGACCTAGCGCACCACCACTACCGCCTTCACCGATAACGATACAAATAACTGGTACCGTTAAACCTGCCATCTCAAATAGATTGCGGGCAATAGCTTCACTTTGTCCACGTTCTTCAGCTGCTTTACCAGGATAAGCTCCCTTCGTATCGATGAAACAAATAATAGGACGATTAAACTTTTCCGCTTGTTTCATGAGACGCAGTGCTTTTCGATATCCTTCTGGATGAGGCATCCCAAAATTACGACGAATATTTTCTTTCGTATCTTTTCCGCGCTGATGCCCAATTACAGTTACAGGCATCCCCTTATATTTCGCAATGCCGCCGACAATCGCTGCATCATCGCCAAATAGGCGATCTCCATGACATTCAAAAAAATCAGTAAATAAGTGCTCAATATAATCGAGCGTTGTCGGTCGTTCTGCATGACGAGCAATTTGCACACGGTCCCATACTTTCATATTGCCGTATATATCTTCCTCTAAATTTTCTAGCTTGTCTTCCAAAATACGAATCTCCTCACTGAAGTCCATCTGGCTGTTTTTCGTATAGTCTTTCAGTTCACGGATCTTATTTCTTAGCTCAACAACTGGTTTTTCAAATTCTAGCTCTGCCATACAGCCATTTCCCCTCCTTGATGAACTTCTAAAATCTTACGAAGTGATTCTTTCATATCATCACGATGCACAACCGCATCTAATTGACCATGGTCTAGTAAAAATTCTGCCGTTTGGAAATCTTCCGGTAGTTTCTCACGCACTGTTTGTTCAATTACACGTCTACCAGCAAATCCGATAAGTGCACCTGGCTCTGCAAGATTATAATCACCAAGTGAAGCAAAACTCGCTGAAACCCCGCCCGTCGTTGGGTGAGTCATAACAGAAATAAATAACCCTCCTGCATTACTATGCTTTTTCAAAGCTACGCTTGTTTTTGCCATTTGCATTAAACTTAATATACCTTCTTGCATACGGGCACCACCCGAAGCAGTAAAGATAATAAATGGAACTTGTAAGTCGTATGCCTTTTCAACCGCACGGGCAATTTTTTCTCCTACAACAGAGCCCATGCTCCCCATTCGAAAACGAGAATCCATTACTGCAACAACAACAAGCATGTCATCAATTGTTCCTTCACCAGTTACAACCGCTTCATTCAATTCAGTCTTCTTACGATCGTTCTCTAATTTCTCTTCATATCCTGGAAACTCGAGTGGATTTAATGAAACCATTTCTTTGTCATACTCACGGAATGACCCTTCATCCAATATACTATCAAGGCGCTCCCATGCATTCATAGGATGATGATATCCACAGTTCACACATACTTTTAAATTTTTCAGAAGTTCTTTCGTATACATGATTTTTTTACATTTCGGACATTTTGTCATAACGCCATCTGGTACATCTTTTCGTACTTGTTCTGAAGGTATTGCAGCATACTTTTTCTTTTTCACGAATAAATCTCTTAGCACAATTTGACCCCCTTCGTTGAGAGCTAAGGTTAGCGTAAGAAGAAAATGGGGCTAACACCAATGTTTGATGTTAGCCTTATCTTCTCAATCTGTCTAATAACCTCTCTCTTTACGTTTAACTTTAACCGCTATGCGGTAGAATGTTTGTCATAACGTGTCATGGTCATTTCGACAAATTTTATACATTACGAGTGAAACTGTATATTCTCTACTAATTCATCGTAAATTTTTAGTGCATCATTTTCTTGTTTTTCTTCCAAAGTAGCATAAAGCTTTCTATACATATCGATAGAATCTCCTGAAACTTTACAAGAAAGAGTTGCTACGTAATCATTTACGATCATCCAAATGCGATATAGTAAATAATTATCGACTTGTTCAATTAGTGTTTTAAAGAACGTTTGGTGAAGCATTGGAATCGAACTTTCATTTTCTTCAAGCACTTTCTGTAATCTACTTAGCACTTTAGAAAATGTTTCTTTCGGTAAATTACATACAATTCGAATCATATCTTTCTCAAGCAATCGTTTTGTTTGTAATAAATCACGAATTGTTTTCTCATCTTGCAATAGAAACGGAGCAATTAGTTGTACAAGACCGTTATCGTAAAAGTTTCGAATAAACGTCCCTTCACCCCGTCTCGTTTCAATTAACCCTACCAGTTCTAAAGCACGCAATGCTTCTCTTACAGATGAGCGTCCTACGTTTAAGCGTGAACTTAGCTCCCGCTCAGACGGCAAACGATCCCCTGCTACCAATCCATCCTCTTCCATAATGGAACGGATTTTTTTTACAATTTCGAGATATACTTTTGTATTTGATGATGTCAATGGAAATTCCTCGCTTATTCTTTACCAATCAGCGCTAATTGTTTTGTTTTCTCAGCAACTTCATTTGGATCTACTTGACGACGAGCTACTCCTGTCTCCATTGCTGCTTTCGCAACGTAAGCTGCCACTCGAGGCGCTACACGCGCGTCAAACGGTGCCGGAATGATATAGTCTGCATTCAACTCATCTTCTGCTACAAGCTCAGCAATAGCCTGTACAGCTGCCATCTTCATTTCTTCGTTAATTTGTGTCGCATGTACGTCAAGTGCACCGCGGAAAATACCAGGGAACGCTAGTACATTATTTACTTGGTTCGGGAAGTCAGAACGACCTGTTCCAACAACAGCTGCGCCCGCTGCTTTTGCCAATTCTGGCATAATTTCCGGAACCGGATTCGCCATTGCAAAAATAATCGCATTGTCATTCATTGTACGAACCATCTCTTCTGTTAATGCACCTTCTGCAGATACACCAATGAATACGTCCGCACCTTGTACAACATCAGCTAAAGAACCTTCTATACGATTCTTATTTGTATATTTTGCAACTTCATCTTTCACTGGATTCATACCAGTAGGACGACCATCATAGATTGCACCTTTACGGTCACACATAATAATGTCGCGTACTCCATAGCGATATAAAAGTTTAATAATTGCAATACCTGCTGCACCTGCGCCATTTGCGACAACTTTAATGTCAGACATTTTCTTTCCAACTAATTTCAGCGCATTCACAAGGCCCGCTACTGTTACGATAGCTGTTCCGTGTTGATCATCATGGAAGATAGGAATATTTGTTTCTTTCTTCAAACGTTCTTCAATAATGAAGCAGTTTGGTGCTGCGATATCTTCTAAGTTAACGCCGCCAAAAGTTGGCTCCATTAATTTTACAGTTTCAACAATTTTATCTACATCGTTTGTATTTAAGGCGATTGGGAATGCATCTACACCAGCAAAGCTCTTGAATAATACAGCTTTACCTTCCATTACTGGAAGAGATGCTTCAGGTCCAATGTTACCAAGACCAAGTACAGCCGTTCCATCCGTCACAACTGCTACCATATTTCCCTTCATCGTATATTCATATACCTTACTTTTATCGTCATAAATTTCTTTACAAGGCTCTGCAACCCCTGGAGAATATGCAAGACTTAAATCTTTTGCATTTTCTACTTTTACTTTTGATACAGTTTCTAATTTTCCTTGATGCACTTTATGCATGTGAAGTGCTTCTTCACGAAGTGTTGACAAACTATCCACTCTCCTCAAATTATTCTAGCTGGTATCAATTTCTCCAAGTGGTCTGACCACGAACACTACTACTATAATAATCGAAGTGTAGGGAAATTGTCCATTATATTTTCACAACTACATTCTCTTCCCCGACAATTTCACGAAGTGTTCCTAAGCATTTTTCACTTGGATGAATCGATAAACTTCGAGATAATTGTACCATTTTATGTTCCTTTTCATAATAAATTAGTACTTTCGCAAAACCCGAATAGTCAAACAATATTTTTGTAACCTGATTCAAAAGCTTTTTTTCATACTGAGACGGCAATTTCACGTAAACAGATGCATCTTTCTTTTCTTCATAAACATCCATTTCTTCTAACGGATATAGTCCGTTTACAATCCATTGCAGCTTATGATTTCTTAGCTCAATCGTACCGTCAACTAAAACAATTGCCCCTTCTTGTAACTTGTCTGAGAAATGTATATACGTGTCCGGGAAAACAACCGCTTCCATTTCATCATTTTGATCACAGAATGTAATAAACGCCATCTTTTGCAATTTTTTCGTACGAATGACTCTCACACTTGTTATATACACGATAGCCCTTTGTACTTTTTTCTTATTTCGCATCGCCTGAGCGAGAGATGGAATTTCTAATTCTTTTGCTAACTTCACATACTGCGCTGTCGGATAGCTTGATAAATAAAAGCCAAGTGCTTCCTTTTCTTTATTTAACTGTTCAATAAAAGAGAGCTCTTCTCCTTGTACATATTTTGATTTTGGAACAGCATCCCCTAAATCACGGGCAAGATTTGCGTACTCTAACGCTCCTTTAAGGCTTTTCCATAAATTCGTTCTCGAAATACCAAAATCGTCAAAACATCCCGACCAGACGAACGCCTCTAAATTTCGTTCTGTTACAAACTTCGCTGGCATACGAAGACAAAATTCAAATAAATCCTCAAACATTTTGCTCTCTCGTTCTTCTAACAATGCCGTCACTGTAGCCATTCCGATATTTCGAATTGAAAGTAAGCTGTAACGTATCGCATTCCCTTCTATTTGGAAGTTGTAACCACTCTTCTGAAGTGACGGTGGCAAAACGTGGAAACCTTTCCGCTTCGTTTCTCGTATATACTGCACAATCTTATCTTCATTTCCAATTGCACTTGATAATAATGCTGTCATAAATTCCAACGTATAATTCGCTTTTAAGTAGGCAAGCTGATATCCGATCATACTGTAAGCCACAGCGTGACTTCGGTTAAAACCGTAATTCGCAAATCTTACAATCAAATCGTAAATTTTATCTGCTGATGTCTCATCGTATCCGTTTCGCAAACAACCTTGCACGAAATGCTGACGTTCCTGATCTAAAATATCACGATTTTTTTTACTCACTGCTCGGCGTAATAAATCCGCTTCTCCGAGCGAAAATCCTGCTAACTTCGATGCAATTTGCATAATTTGTTCTTGGTATACAATTACACCGTATGTTCTTTCTAAAATCGGCTTTAAATCCGGATGTAAATATTCAATTTTTCTTTTTCCGTGCTTCGATTCAATAAAGGTTGGGATTTGCTCCATCGGTCCTGGTCTGTATAACGAGTTAACAGCGACAATGTCTTCAAACTCATTCGGTTTTAATCCGCGAAGTACATTTCGCATACCACCTGATTCAAGCTGGAATACCCC
Organism: Bacillus toyonensis BCT-7112; assembly: GCF_000496285.1. GTDB lineage: Bacteria > Bacillota > Bacilli > Bacillales > Bacillaceae_G > Bacillus_A > Bacillus_A toyonensis. The sequence continues at coordinate 1,811,099 of NC_022781.1, forward strand.
CGTTGTATCCCCTCTCCCTAGCAATTGGAACGTCTTTTCATCTTGGAGAGGTAAATTCCTTATATCAATTTCTTTCCCCGTTTTTTTCACAATAAACTTTATAATATTTTCAAGTAACGTTAAATTACGTAAGCCTAAAAAGTCCATCTTGAGCAACCCGAGTTCTTCTAATGCATCAGCAGGATATTGCGTAACATAAACATCGTTATGTCCTTCTTGAATTGCTACACTACCCGTTAACGGTTCTTGACTCATAATAACGCCAGCGGCATGAATAGACGTATGACGAGGTAAGCCTTCTACACGTTTTGCAATTTCAAACACACGCTCATGAAGAAGATTCCCTTGTATAAACTCACGGAGTGATTGTGATTCTTCATATGCATCTTTTAACGTTATACCAAGCTTTGATGGAATAAGTTTTGAAAATATGTCAATGTCTCGCGGCGGAAGTCCCATTACACGAGCAATATCTCTAATTGCTGCTTTCGCTGCAAGCGTCCCAAACGTTACAATTTGCGCCACGCGGAGCTGACCATACTTATCTTTCACATATCGGATCATCTCATCACGTCTTATATCTGGAAAATCGATATCAATGTCCGGAAGGGTCACACGTTCGGGATTTAAAAATCTTTCAAATAACAAATCGTATTCAATCGGATCAATATCTGTAATTTCTAATACGTACGAAACGAGTGAGCCAGCTGCCGATCCACGGCCTGGTCCTGTTAAAATATGATTTTCATGTGCATACTTCATAAAGTCCCATACGATGAGAAAATAATCACTAAATCCCATACTAGAAATGACGTTTAGTTCATGATTCAAACGCTTTATATGCACTTCTTTTGGCGTACCATAACGTTTATGCAAGCCTTCTTCACAAGCACGGCGTAAGTAAGTATCATTCGTCTCGTTAGATGGAACAGGAAATTTCGGTAATTGATTTACATGAAACGGTATTTCTACTTTACAACGTTCTGCAATTTTTACAGTGTTGTAAATCGCCTCTTCCGTGTGAGAAAATAGTGCTTCCATTTCATCCGATGACTTTAAATAATATTGATCCGTTTTGAGCCTCGGCCTGTCTGGATCAGTCATTTTCGTTCCACTTTCAACTGATAGTAAACATTCGTGAACGAGCGCGTCACTTTGATTGATATAGCGCACATCATTTGTTGCAACGACTGGGACATTTACCTTACTAATAAATTCAGGTAATTTTTCTTGCAGGAGCAGTTCATCTTGAATCGCATGATGCTGCAAACACATATAAAAATTATCGAACATATTTTGATATGTACAAGCTACTTCTTCCGCCTGATCCTCTTTGTCTTCTAATAATAATTGTTCAATTTCCCCATCTTTACCTGGTGAAATAGCAATTAATCCTTTCGCATAATGCGCAAGCCACTTCTTCGGAATACCCTCTTTTGACTTCGTCATAATGCTACTAGAAATCTTTAATAAATTTTGATAGCCTATTTCATCTTCAGCAAGTAAGACGAGCGGATAAGACTTCTCTTCTTCTTCACTAAAAATAGAAGCTGTTAAGCCGATAATAGGCTGTATACCATGTTTCTTACATGCTTTATAAAACGGAATAACGCCATACATAACATTTTCATCCGTAATAGCCAACGATGAAAAACCAAGCTCTTTCGCCCTGACTACAAGCTCATCAATTTTACAAGCACTCTTTAATAAACTAAAAACGGTTTGACATTGTAAATGCACAAACTTCACTGTTGTACCCTCTCTTTACCTATTTGACTACTTTCATTATAGGTGATGAGGAAAGCGGAAATCAAAACATACTTCTCATACTTTGTCCATATATATGAAGAAGAAAGGGGAATGACGATGGATGTAAGAGAACATACTTTTTTCTCTCTGCTTATTATTAGTTATTTTATTGCCTTTGGGGTTATACTTGGCGGTTCATTAATTGGTGGATTTGGTGCGTTTCTTATCGGAAAACCAGCTCTAACTTACATTAATCAATTCGCCCAAAATTTAAGAATTTGGGCACTCGTTGCAGCAATCGGCGGAACATTTGATACCTTTTATAGCTTTGAAAGAAGCTTCTTTGGCGGAGATATGAAAGATATCGTAAAACAAATTCTCCTTATTTTTTTCGCAACTGGCGGCATGCAAACAGGTCTTATTATTATTAAATGGCTAACGCAGGAACATGTATGAGAGTGCCAAGTGCCAATACAGCAAAAAGATGGTACTTAGTTTTAGCTGGCGCTGCTGTTGGAGGCGTGTTGAGCTGGTTTATTTTTTTGTACATATACGGTGTTTTTCAAGAAGAACAATCTAGTAAAATAGCAGAGCAACGAGAAATTATAGAAAAACAAGAAGCAAAGCTCCACGTCCTTCTCGAAGATCAAGAAAAGTTGAACACAGAAAATAAACGTCTCTTAACAATTCAAGAGATTAAAATAAAAATAATAAATCGAGAAAAATATGATTTAGACAATCTAACACTCGAAAATATGACCACTTCTATCCATAATGACCTCCAACATCTTTTAACGAAAAACATTCAAAGTATCGCAAAAAATAAAGACCTACTCAAAAAAGCAATCGAAAACAAAACGTACAAACATTACGATCGTATATACCGCTTTAAAGTCGATACAATTTCTTTTGATACTGTACTTGAAATTAGTATTGATATAGAGAAAGAAAAATAAAGAAGGAGGGCTTAAGTGCCGCTCCTTCTTTTCGTTTTAACATATACTCTCTTATTTACAAATATCACGTAAATCAGCAAACAGACGATCCGCTTCTTCCCAAGAAGATGCTTTTGCACCAGAAGCCATCGGATGTCCTCCGCCGTTATATTGCATTGCTAATTTATTTATAACTGGCCCTTTTGAACGAAGGCGAACACGAATTACATCGTCTTCCTCTAAAAATAGAACCCATGCCTTTAATCCGTCAATATTACCAAGCGCTCCAACAACACCAGATGCTTCAGAAGGAAGTACATCAAATTCTTCTAATACTTCTTTCGTTAATTTAATGTAAGCTGCTCCTTCTTCTACCATCGTAAAGTTTTGTAAAATATAACCGTTTAAACGAGCGATTTTTTCTTTTGTCTTATACATTTCATTGTATAAATCTGTGAATTTCACACCCATATCAACAAGCTCACTTACGTAAAGGAGTGTTTTTGCTGTTGTATTCGGGAATAAGAAACGACCTGTATCTCCAACAATCCCTGCTAAAATAAGGCGAGCTGCTTCTTTTGTTATTTTTAATCCTTTATCTTTTCCATAGTTATAAAACTCATAAATCATTTCACTTGTAGAACTTGCTGTCGTATCTACCCACGTAATATCTCCGTACGGATCTTCATTTGGATGATGATCAATTTTGATTAACATCTTCCCTTTTGTATAGCGTTGATCGTCAACACGTTCTTGGTTCGCAGTATCACAAACGATAACAAGTGCATTTTCGTATACGCTATCTTCAATATTATCCATTACTCGTAAGTATGCTAGTGACGGTTCATTGTACCCAACCGTATAAATATTTTTCTCTGGAAACGATTCTTGCAAAATCGTACCAAGACCGCCTTGTGAACCTAACGCATCTGGATCCGGACGCACATGACGATGAATAATAATTGTCTCAAATTCTTTAATTACTCCTAAAATTTGCTCATGCATATGTATAATCTCCTTTTTATTCAACTTCTTCACTTTATCCTCCATTATAACGGAAAGTATTTCATACATGCGAACAATTGCTTTATAATAAAAATTAGAAAGTTTAGATATTTCTTTTTTCTTCACTATAATTTTTCACAAAGCGATGGGAGTGTGCATTATGCCAGTATTAGTCTTCTGTATTATCGTCTCATTTATGTTGTACCTCTTCTACAAAACAAAATACTTTCGTACAAACCGCCCAATGGAAAAAGGTTGGCTCTCAGGAAAATCCGCAATGGCACTCGGTTCATTCGTCTTATTCTTCGGGATAAACCAATTCTTTTTAGAACTTTCAACCGCTCGTATGATCGTCGGTGTTTTATTCGTTCTATTTGGTAGTGCGAGTGCATTTAATGGATTTCGCCAATATAAACATTTCTTTCCATTAGCAGTTAAAGAAGCAGAAGCTTATGAAGCAACGTAAAAAAGCATCACCATTGTGATGCTTTTTTACGTCCTCTACTTTTTAAAATCATATATGCAACAAACGCAGAAGGTATATTAAATAGGTTGCCTTGCACATGAAAATGTAATTGTTCCTCTTCAAAAGACATTTTTTCATATAGTTCTCGCTGAGATAATCCTGTACGTTTCCTTTTTTCATGTAAACCTTGTAAATATAAATATTGGATCGGTATCATTACAAGAAAGTAAAATAGTGCGATACCACCAAAGAAGATTATTTCTAATGACATATTGCATACCGCCTCCTCAAAATCCATTTTCTTACAATATAATTGTAACATAGTCTACCATCTAAATAAATTAATATTCTGTCATTTAATATTATATAAATCACTCTCTACATAAAAAAAGATGGAACAAATCAAAACGATTTGTTCCATCTTTTTATTTATCAATCAATTGCACCATAAGTAATGCTTTTCCAACAACATTACCTTCATGGTGTACTTCTACATCAACCTTACCAAATTTACGGCCAATTTCTAATACTTTCGGATGAACGGATACAACATTATCAATCTGAACCGGCTTTACAAAATAAATTGTTAAGTTCTCAACAATTGAATCACTCTTCTTCTGAGCACGAATGACACGGTTTGTTGCTTCTGTCACAATTGTTGTAAATACACCGTAAGATAATGTTCCGATTGAATTCGTCATTTGTGGTGTCACTGAAAATTGATACAAATGCTCATTTTTTGCTTCTTTCGGCGTCATAAATTGATTCGTTACAATATCATCAATCGTTTCACCAACTTGTGGTTGACGCTGAATCATCTGTAATGCCTGAAGTACATCTTGACGACTAATGATACCTTGCAATTTATTTCCATCTTCCACAACAGGAAGTAATTCAATACCTTCCCATACCATCATACGCGCTGCAGCTGCGACAGACATCTTTCCATTTACCGTAATAGGGTGTTTCGTCATCACTTTATCAATTGGTGTATCTTTCGCAACACCAATCATATCTTTCGAAGTTACGATACCTAACACCTTTTTATTTTCATCCACAATTGGATAACGTCCATGCATCGTCTCTTCATTGTACTCATGCCATTTCTGCACGATATCACTAGGCTTTAAATATAGTGTTTCTTCAATCGGTGTTAAAATATCTTCAACGAGTACAATTTCTTTCTTAATAAGTTGATCATAAATCGCGCGGTTAATTAACGTTGCGACCGTAAATGTATCATAGCTACTGGAAATAATCGGCAACTTCAATTCATCTGCTAACTTTTTCACATGCTCTTCTGTATCAAATCCACCTGTAATTAATACAGCGGCCCCTGTTTCTAATGCTAATTGATGTGCATTCGTACGGTTCCCGATGATAAGCAAGTTCCCCGCTTCTGTATAGCGCATCATCGCTTCTAATTTCATAGCCCCGATTACGAATTTATTTAATGTTTTATGTAGTCCTTCTCTGCCTCCAAGTACTTGACCATCGACAATGTTAACGACTTCTGCATATGTTAGTTTTTCGATATTCTCTTTCTTCTTTTGTTCAATTCGAATTGTTCCGACACGTTCAATTGTACTAACATATCCTTTATTTTCTGCATCTTTAATCGCACGGTAAGCTGTCCCTTCACTTACACTCAAATCTTTCGCAATTTGCCTTACAGAAATTTTATGCCCTACCGGTAGGCTATTAATATGTTCTAAAATTTGATTATGTTTGGTAGCCAAATGGTTTCACCATACTTTCTTTTCCCTAAATTCTTCATGTGTTGTATTCCCAGTATACTATATTTTCAAAACTGTTACACTCTCTCTTTGTATATCTGTACTATTTTTTTTATAACAAAATGCCCCTTACATTCCACTAGTCATTCCATTACAACAATGTAATGCTATTGTCATCTCGTTCGATAGTTCGTCCACACACTTCCATATACAATTAAGACAAGAAATGAAACAAAGGAGCGAATACATGATGAAAAAAATTTTAGAGGTTATAGGCGCAGTATTTTTAGCTTGTGTAGATGGGAAAAAAGTTGCAATGGATTTGAATGAAACTCCTGAACAGCCGCGTTCAAAAAGAGAAGAGTCAACTAAACAAATACAGACTTTAAAAGCTGTACTACACGCATAAAAAGCCCTTCACTTGTCTTTTCAAATGAAGGGTATCTGTTTTATAGCGTAATACTTTCTCCAACTTCTAATACTTTCCCTGTACAATTTTGTAGTTTTTCTACAAATTGATATGGATCCTGTTCAATAACTGGGAACGTATTGTAATGCATCGGTACAACAGTTTTCGCATGAATCCATTTTGCTGCTAAAACAGCATCTTCTGGTCCCATTGTGAAATTATCACCAATTGGTAAAAACGCTATATCTATATCATTCAGTTCCCCAATTAACTTCATATCAGAGAATAGAGCCGTATCCCCTGCATGGTAAACCGTTTTCTCTTCTGCTGTAAATAAAATACCCGCTGGCATACCTGTATATGTAATCGTCTTATTTTCTTCATCAATATAACTAGAGCCGTGGAATGCTTGTGTAAACTTCACTTTTCCGAAGTCAAATTCATGTGAACCACCAATATGCATCGGATGTGTTTCTACACCTTGCCAACTTAAAAATGTCGCTAGTTCAAATGGCGCCACAACAACTGCATTATTTTTCTTCGCAAGCTCTACTGTATCTCCAACATGATCACCATGACCGTGCGATAAAAGAATTGCATCTACTTTTACATCTTCAGCCTTTAAATCTGTTTTCGGATTTCCCGTTAAAAATGGATCAATTAAAATCACTTTTCCATTCGTTTCAATCTTTACAACTGAATGCCCATGATAAGATACTTTCATTATTACATTCCTCCCCTATTCACATTCTCACTTTTTATTCTACATGATTTTTCAATTCCCTGTCTTTTCTAACATCTATTTACTTGTCATAACGCTTTCTTCCGAGGTAAAGTTATATTTGTAATTAAATATCTCGGGGGTGCCAATCGATGAATGCTAGATTAGAAAATTTAATGCAATGGCTAAAAGAAAAAAACGTAGAAGCCGCGTTCTTAACTTCTACACCAAACGTTTTCTACATGACAAACTTCCACTGTGAACCACACGAAAGACTACTTGGTATGTTTGTATTCCAAGAAAAAGAGCCTATTTTAATTTGCCCTAAAATGGAAGAAGGCCAAGCACGTAACGCTGGATGGGCACATGAAATTATCGGATTCACTGATACTGACAGACCATGGGATATGATTGCAAAAGCAATTAAAGACCGTGGCATCAATGCAAATGCAGTTGCAATTGAAAAAGAACATTTAAACGTAGAACGTTACGAAGAATTAACAAAATTATTCCCAAATGCAGCTTTCAAATCAGCAGAGGAAAAAGTTCGCGAGCTTCGTTTAATTAAGGATGAAAAAGAACTTTCTATTTTACGTGAAGCAGCTAAAATGGCAGACTATGCTGTTGAAGTTGGGGTAAATGCAATTAAAGAAAACCGTAGCGAACTAGAAGTATTAGCAATTATTGAACACGAATTAAAAACAAAAGGCATACATAAAATGTCATTTGATACGATGGTATTAGCAGGTGCTAACTCTGCTCTTCCACACGGTATTCCAGGTGCTAACAAAATGAAGCGCGGCGATTTCGTACTATTTGATTTAGGCGTAATTATTGACGGTTATTGCTCTGATATTACACGTACAGTAGCATTCGGTGAACTTTCTGAAGAACAAACTCGCATTTACAACACTGTACTTGCTGGACAACTACAAGCAGTTGAAGCATGTAAACCAGGCGTTACACTTGGCGCAATTGATAATGCTGCTCGTTCTGTTATCGCGGATGCAGGTTACGGAGACTTCTTCCCGCACCGACTTGGTCACGGACTTGGAATTAGCGTTCACGAATATCCAGATGTAAAAGAAGGCAACGATTCTCTATTAAAAGAAGGTATGGTCTTCACAATCGAACCAGGTATTTACGTACCAAACGTAGGTGGCGTTCGTATTGAAGATGATATTTACATCACAAAAGACGGATCAGAAATTTTAACGAAATTCCCGAAAGAATTACAATTTGTAAAATAAGAAAAAGGCAGCTTAATTGCTGCCTTTTTCTATTTTTCTACTACTTTAAATTTCTCTACAATCATTTGTCCTGGGTAACTTTCAAGTATGTGAGAAGACCATACTTTTATTTTATCTCCTGTTTTTAATCGATTAGATGCGTTTTTCTCCTTAAAGCTCAACACTATATCTGATGGATGTTCTTTATTCATTTGTTGTTCTATATAATGTTGCAACTCTACTTTTGTATTAAACGTTTTATCACCGACAAAAAATACCGCATCATTTCTTACTATGACATACCCTTCTTCAGGTACTTTTTTTACCTCTACTTGTTTTGTAGTACACGCTGATAATATGATTAGAAATACACTAAAAAATATATACATAGAAACTCTCATATTCCTACTCATTTTTATCCCTCACTCTATGTTTGCTATTTCCGCTTTAAAACCATCTTCTCTTCATACTTATCATCCCATTTAATCACAATCTCTATCGGTTCATCTTTAGATAGAGGCGCACAACTTACACAAGAAGATTTCATTTCAATCCTTGCTCCTTTATGAACTTCTGACGTTTCTGTCATTGTACTAAAGGTCCCATGAATAGAAATCTCCAAATTTTTAAATTCTGTATTTCCATCTTCACTGTCATCCTTAATATGCCCTTTATATTGCCCCGTCCAACTTTTGCTCTCGCTAGAAAAAGTAACATACGAAATCGAACAACTTCCTAAAAAGAAAATACTTATAAAAAAGAATAATGTTCTCTTCATAATGCCCTCCATTCAAAAGCACTTATTTATCCCGCAGTAACGGGCAGTAAGACCCCAACCTCAAAATTCGGTGAAAGCAAAGAAGTTAGTTGGGGGATGACCCCCCCACTGATTAAAGCTTCACTTTATTGTCTATTTCTTCCTTTTATTATATTATTAAAATGCAGAATTTTCTAAAATAGGAGGTTTATATGTTACAACAACAGTTAGAAGAAATTCGTAATAATAATTACATACTGGACAACACAATTCATATTGATTCTTTAAGTTCCAATATGCTTGAACATATCGGTGTTACTGATAGTTATTTAAGGGATAAACTTATTTACTCTACTTTTTATCATCTCATCAAGAAGGGCTATATTTCACACTCACACTTGCAGAAACTATTATTAGAAAGCATCAGTGATAAATATTTATTGTATAAGATTCATTCGGATGACGAAGATGCGGTATTTACCCGTGCATTTACGACATTATTAATTGCGCTCATTATTGATGCGGATACAAATCATAATTTCTTATCACAGACTGATATATTAAATGTAAAAGATCAATTAATTTTATATATGAACAAAGAGCACGACTTACGAGGCTATGTCCAAGAACGTGGCTGGGCGCATAGTGTCGCTCATGCTTCCGATACATTTGAAGCGCTTGTGAATAGTCCTAAACTGGAAAATTTATATTACGAAGAAATATTACAAACTTTATTAAACAAAGTTTGTGTTCATTCCATCTATTACAAATACGAAGAAGATGAGCGTCTCGTTTATCCAATTGTCGCAATGCTGCAAAATGGCCTAAAGGAAGAAGTACTCATATTAGCCCTTCGTGATTTAGCAACTCAATTACAAGTTCAAAAATCAACACTACATATTGAATCATACGAATTTCTATACGGAAATATAAAAGCTTTCTTACGTAGCTTATTTTTCAGATTACGTACAATATCTATATGTAAGGAAACTGAATACGAAATTGAAAAATTACTACAAGGACTTCGCCAATATTACTAAAAAAGAAGGCCCTTTAAAAAGTGCCTTCTTCTATTTCACTAATATTTAATTGAAATTTTACGATCCAAACTGAGAAAAGGTGGACAAGAAGCGCAAACGCCATACATGCTCCGCTTAAAAAAGTTAGTATAGGATGCGAATACACGTGCCCCAATCCATAGGATATCGCCACGAAAAACATTGTTATGTAAATATAAATTGCTCCATGTATTTGCCTCATATAAACCTCCTTTTCCCATATTATAACATAAATTTTCTGATTATTCACATTAATTACTCGTAATCAATATTTCTCAACTGTTACACCTCTAACAGCAACCTTAATATACGGTAACCCTTGTAAACTTTGTAAATCCTCTATTTTTCCTGTTACGACTACACCGTATATTGGTAGGTCTTTTCATTATAGTTTGTCCTAAAATGCTCTTGAAATCCCCCTTTATTTTCACTTGAAAATATCTAAATACAGCTTTTCTTTTTTAAAATTTTGCATAATAAAAAGCACATCTATTTTAATGTGCTTCTCCAAAAAACACTATTCTATTATTTAATCGCTCCCTTCACAACATCTTGAATCATAACAACTTCTGTTTTCATATCAACAGACGGTGCTTCTTCATCAATACACTCATACCAAAACGCTACATGCTTTTTATCAATTTCATGATGAGAATTTTCGACAAGAGCCCCGCCTTCTCCTTGCACAGAATACCAATATAAGTATTCTTCTCCATCTCTTATTTCCCGGAAAATTGTCTCTACGTACATTTTCTCGTCGTTTAGTGTCAACAGCACTTCTTTCATATTGTCATTAAGAAGCTGCATCCATTCATCTACACGATGACTTTTACCTTGTTTCACTTTAAATCTCGTTAACTCCACATTCATTTTCATTCCCCCATTCTCTTACGTACAAACAAACCATATTCTATTGGATGATGAAAATTTAATTTACTAGCTAATTTTTGCGAAGGAATATTGTCTACATAACAATCCCAACACGGTGTAATATCATTTTGTATACAATGTTCAATGAAACGTGTTGCGACAGCTTGAGCTAACCCTTTCCCTTGATACGCTTCATGCGTCACGATATCAATTTCAGCAAATCCATTCCCACTAAATATCGAAACACATTCCGCTACAGTCATCCCATTTTGTTCTATACAAAATCCAAAACCATCATTCAAAAATGCTTCATTTGATCCCCAATATTCTTTATAATACGCCTGTGTAAATTCATTACTTCGTTCTATATCTCTTCTATCAATACGCTTCACTTCATATGTATTTTTGTTACAATCTCGCTTTCTCTCTTCAAAGGTTACTCTTTGAAATTTCATTCGCGGGATTTTCCGAAGCACATTACTAAAACGCTCTTCTAACATCATTTCCCACTCTTCACTCGAAGTGAACAATGTAAATCTCTTCTCTGTTTTTTCAATGGCCGTTTTTATATACGAAAATACATCTTCGTTATAACTTTCATCTTGCGTATTACCAAATAAATAATGAATGCCATTAGCTGTGATAATTAGTCCTGCTGTTAACTCCTCGTTTGCAAAAACCCTACCATCTATCGTTTGATCACATACTGCATAAGCAAAAGTTGTGGTTCTTGTATTACTTTCTAAAATCGAAAGTATTTTTCTATACTGGGCTACAGATAATTCCCTCATAATTGCTCCACTATAATCGTATCAGCCTCTATATTTTCAAAACAAAGATTTACAGTTCTCTTGAATGCTCTCGTTCTATGAATCGTACATGCTGGAATTAAGATAGAATCATTCGGCTTTAAAACCGCTGTTTCTCCGTCTTGAAAATCGATAAGTAATTCTCCCTCTAATACAATAAATAACTCATCCGAATTAGAATGATAGTGCCAATCATATTCACCAGTAAATACAGCGATTCGTAAGCAATGACTATTTACATTTGAAACGACGAAGTTTTTATGTTGATCTTTTATATCTTTTGTTAAATCTATTAAATTTATCTTTTCCATAGAATCCCCCTCTTTACACCCCTTTATATACTTATCTTTAAATTAGCATAAGAGGCATTTTACTAACAAGAAAAAAATTCCATATGGAAAATTCAAATAAAAAATGACCTCCAATCTCTCCTAACTATAAGAGAAATTAAAGATCATCCTTTCTATTTTATCGGAAATGCACTATCTCCAGCAGAAAGTACACCTTCCATGTAACCTTTTGCAAAATCTGGTAATCCAATGATAAGTACTGCAGTTACAATCCCAATACCAATCCCTCTTAATTTCAGATCATTTTTCTTTTTGCCTACAACCATTGTAATAATTCCTGCTATAAGCAAACCCACTGACAAAATATCATAAATATACCCCATATTGCCCCTCCTATTTACATCTTTATTTCTTTTTATTTTAATTGCACAATGTTTTCCCCTTAAATAAAAGCCCTCCTAATAAAAGGAAGGCTCTACATATATTTCTATTATGATAAAGCAGGAGCTTTTTCAAGAAGCTCTTTTGCATCAGCGTATTGTAAGCCGTGTGCTTCTGCAACTGCTTCGAATGTTACATATCCATCTAATGTGTTAATACCTTTTAGTAATGCAGAATTGCCTAAGCAAGCGTCTTTATAGCCTTTGTTAGCAATTTGTAATGCATATGGTACTGTTACGTTTGTTAATGCAAGAGTTGATGTACGTGGAACCGCACCTGGCATATTTGCAACTGCATAATGAACAACGCCATGTTTTTCGTAAGTTGGGTTGTCATGAGTTGTAATACGGTCAGTTGTTTCGAAAATACCACCTTGGTCAATCGCAATATCTACAACGACAGAACCTGGTTCCATTGATTGAATCATTTCTTCTGTTACAAGTTTTGGCGCTTTTGCACCTGGAATTAATACCGCACCAATAACAAGATCAGATTCTCTTACTGCTTCTGCAATGTTGTAAGGATTAGACATTAACGTTTTTACTTGGTTACCGAAAATGTCATCTAATTGACGAAGACGTTCTGCACTTAAGTCGATGATTGTTACATCTGCACCTAAACCTACTGCAATCTTCGCTGCGTTTGTACCAGCTTGACCACCACCGATAACTGTTACTTTGCCGCGTTTCACCCCTGGAACGCCTGCAAGTAAAATACCTTTACCACCTTTGTTTTTCTCAAGGAACTGTGCACCGATTTGTGCAGACATACGACCAGCTACTTCACTCATAGGTGCAAGTAATGGTAAAGAACGATTGTCTAATTGTACTGTTTCGTATGCAATTGATACCACTTTGTTATCAATTAATGCTTTCGTTAATTCTGGTTCTGGAGCTAAGTGTAAGTATGTGAATAAAATTAAACCTTCGCGGAAATTACCGTATTCACTTGCAACTGGCTCTTTTACCTTCATAACCATATCTTGGTTCCATGCTTCTTCAGCAGTTTCAACAAGTTTCGCACCAGCTTGTACATATTCTTCATCTGTAAAGCCAGATCCTAAACCTGCTCCTTTTTGAACAAAAACTTCATGACCATTTTGTACTAAATGTACTGCTCCCGCTGGCGTCATTGCCACACGGTTTTCATTGTTTTTAATTTCTGTTGGAATACCGATACGCATTATTAGTTCCCCCTTGAGTTATGAAATGACCCCTGAATCATTTTTTAAAGCGCTTTCTACGCCCTTATATTCTAACATAATATCTCAATATTTGACAAAAAAATAACACAAGTTTTCCGATAGATTTAATATTACATGAAAGGACAGTATTATCCGCATCTCTCAGTATGAAGGATAAACTGTCCAATTATTTAAAACTCCATTTTATTTTGTTCTATCGATGTCTATGAATAACATCCACTGCACCAGTCACTTCAATAATTGTACCGGTAATCATATCGGAATCGTCCTCACATAAAAACGAAATCGTTCTTGCGATATCTTCACCTGTTCCAGATCTACCAATTGGTGTGTTATGACTTTTCAGCTGGCGTGCTTCTTGAATTGTCGCCTCTTTCATTTCACCAATAATATCACCAGGACATACCATGTTCGCAGTAATACCGTATTCCGCTTCTTCGTAAGCAACTGTTTTCGTTAATGAAACAAGTCCTACTTTTGCTGCCGCGAAAGCTGAGCGATAAATCCATCCCGGTGCACTATCTGCCCCTTGAAATCCGTAATTAATAATACGGCCAAAGTTCTGTTTTCTCATGACCGGAACGACAAGTTTTAATAAATGAAATACCGCTGTTAAATTGCCCTGAATCATTTCATTCCATTCTTCTTCTTCATAATCGACTAACTTTTTCCGTTCAAATACATATGGACCAGCATTATTAATTAAAAAGTCAATTTTGCCAAAACGGCTCATCGCTTCTTCTACTATTTTATGTAAATCTTCCTTTTTCGTGACATCCGCTTGCACGAATTGTAGACGCTCTTCCATATTTTTATATGTTTCTTTCATCGTTTCCATAGCCGTTATATCGCTATGATATGTTACTGTTACTGAATAGCCTTTAGCCAATAATTTTTCTGTTACTTGCTTTCCTAAACCTTTCGTACCGGCTGTAATGAGCGCATGTCTCACAAAACTGCCCCCTTTTAAATTGCTATAGTTCATATGTAACAAGTTCTCGCACCAATTACAACTAAAATGAATTAAAACAAAGTTTTCAAAATTCTGTAACGTTTCCGACAAGCACATTACCAAAATTTGTTTTATAATAAAGTTGTAAAAGGTAATAAAAATGATTGGGAGGAATTTACTATGAATAATACATATACAAATATTTTAATCGCGGTGGACGGTTCTAAAGAAGCAGAAAAAGCCTTTAAAAAAGCAATTCAAGTCGCAAAACGAAACAATGCAAAATTAACAATTGCTCATATCGTTGATGTAAAAGCATACTCAGCAGTAGAAGCTTATAGCCGCGCAATTGCTGAACGTGCAAATCTATTTGCAGAAGACTTATTAGAAGACTACAAAAAAACTGCGCTTGAAGCTGGCCTTGAAAAAATTGAAACTGTATTAGAATTTGGTAATCCTAAATCTAAAATTTCAAAAGAAATCGCTCCAAACCATAAAGTAGATTTAATTATGTGTGGTGCGACTGGTTTAAATGCTGTTGAGCGTTTCTTAATCGGTAGCGTCTCTGAACATATTATTCGCTATGCGAAATGCGATGTCCTTGTTGTTCGTGGTGATGAGGAGCAAGGTGATCTTTAATTCATAAATAAAACACCGAGTCCACATGTTTTACCGAAGGATACGGAAAATTAAGTTCGAGGCCCGAATGAACAATAAATACATGTTGTTAAACAATGATAATAAACGAAAAAGGAGTGGGTAATCCACTCCTTTTTTTCACGACATGCCTTTATTCATAGGAATAAGTCTGCTCTGTTTTTTCTCTATTCTTGCATGGATTTTAAAATCCTCATTTTTCAATTGATTGTTTAATCAAGTTTACACTGTATTCTACTTAATTCTTTGAACAATTGGATGGTCGTCTTTTAGTTGCAACAAATCCCATAAATTCCCGTATAAATCCTTGAATACTGCAACTATTCCATATTCTTGCTCTTTCGGCTCTCTTACAAATTCTATTCCTCTTGAAATCATTTCATTATAATCTCTCCAAAAATCGTCAGTATTTAAGAAAAGAAAAACTCTGCCGCCTGACTGGTTACCAATAAAAGAATCTTGCTCCGGTTTAGATGCTCTAGCCAGTAATATTGTGGTGCCGACTGAACCAGGAGGTGATACCACTACCCATCTCTTGTTTTGCTCTGGCTGATATATACCTTGGACTAGTGTGAAATTTAGTTTCTTTGTATAGAACTCTATTGCCTCATCGTAGTCTTTTACTACTAATGCGATATGAACTATTGATTGAACCATTATTATCCCTCCTATTATTACTGAATAAGCAAATTATAGTATAACATTTCTTACTTTAATCTATCTGTTAGTTTAATAACATAGGCTCTTGTTTTTCTTCATTTCACATACTTCACTATAAATACAAGACAAACAACCACTACAACAGCTACTGCCAACACATAAGGCGGAAGAAACTTCAAAGACCATAACGCCATCATGATTGTCGCAATCGTTAAGTACGCTTGCTTTGCATCTTCTGTCATTTTTTTACGAAGTAAGAAAACGTACAAATAGCCAATTGGCGGCGTAATAAAGCAAAGAACGTATATGATTTTTGATTTTAAATACCACTTTTGTTCTCCAAGTTTCTTTATATCCCCTTCAATTTTCTTACTCTCTTGTTCTCTCACTTCTTCTACAAGCGGGACTTCCTCTTCTCCTCGCTTTTCTTTCATATAAGGAAGAAAGTGCATAAAAAAATAATATGCGAATACGAACGCTCCAAATCCAATATTTAATCTTTCTAATGGAATATGTTCACTAAAAAAAGCAGCAGTAAGCACTAAAGACAAACAGTACGTCATCATCCAAAATGAACGTTTTCTCTTTTTCCGTTCCATTTCTTTTTTGCCTTGTATATCTTTTCTTTTCGAAAGCCATATAGAAATAAAGCAATCTACTACAAATAGAGCAAAAATAAATATCACAACGTGTACTGTTTCTACATCCTCAAATGAAAAGATATTTGGGAATGCAACATGTAATACAATTAATGTGTACAAAATTAGCCCTATAAAATAAATACGTCTCATTTTCCATCCCTTTCTTATTTCCTAACATTACGTTAACATACATTTTTTAGAAATAGACGGACAAAATATATATGTTGAAAAAAGGAGGATGCTATATGGATGATTCTGAACGCATTATTTTAGACGTGAACGGCAAAGAAATTGAAATGCTAGATACGATTCGCACTCATTTTAAAGAGAAACACGGCGTTGAACTAAGTAATGGTGCATTACTTCGTGATTTGATGGATATTGAGTATATTCGAATTACAGAAGATCGACATAAGTATGATTAAAAGAAAAACGACTGCAGGCGAATGCCATCAGTCGTTTTCTTTCTTTATTTAAGCTCTTGATGCTTCCCGCCCATACCACCTGGCTCATTGCTATCTTGGTGTACAGTTAGTTTATTTGTTTTCGCATCTTTTAAAACTCTATATGTATATGATTCATTTGGTTCATCTTTAAACTGCACATTCATACCATACGAATCCATTTTGCTATAAAAGGCCGGTTTTATATATAAAATATCACTTTCTTTATATCCTTTATCTTGCAAATGCCACATCATTGCGATAATTGCTTCTTCTCGCTTTTCTTTTTCACCAACATACATATATTTGTCCAAAAGAAACACTTTAGCATTTGCAATTAAGCTAATTAACAATACAATGATAAACACTATTTCTTCATAGATTTCCCCTAAATTGTTATTTTTTACTACATTGTAACTTAAATGCTAGTAAAAAATAAAGTACGCCAGACTTTAATAGACTGGCGTACTTCCCAACTCAATTCTTAATAACTTCTTTCGTTAACCCCTTCGCCTTCTCCAAAGCGTTTTTGATTTGCTCAAACCCTGTCCCACCAGCACTATTACGGCGCTTTACAGCCGCATATGGTGAAAGAACTTCATACAAATCTTCTTCAAATAAAGAGCTCATTTCTTTATATGTTTCAAGTGGGACATCTAATAAATAAATTCCTTTTTGTGTGCAATGTAGAACTAACTTCCCAACAATTTCATGAGCTTGACGGAATGGTAGTCCTTTGTTCGCTAAGTAGTCCGCAATTTCTGTTGCGTTAGAGAAATCTTGGGTCACAGCTTGCCCCATTTTTTCTTTGTTTACAGTCATCGTTTCCAGCATGCCTGCCATAATATGAAGGCATCCTTCTACTGTTTTTACTGTATCAAACATTCCTTCTTTATCTTCTTGTAAGTCTTTATTGTACGCGAGCGGTAATCCTTTCATTACTGTAAGTAAACTGAATAAATTACCGTATACTCTGCCTGTTTTACCGCGGATTAGTTCCGCCATATCTGGATTTTTCTTTTGCGGCATAATGCTGCTTCCCGTTGCGTATTGATCGCTCATTTCAATAAATTGAAACTCTTGGCTACTCCATAAAATAAGTTCTTCGCAAAAGCGTGATAAGTGCATCATGAGCATAGATGAGTTACTTAGGAACTCCAATATGAAATCACGATCGCTTACTGCATCTAAACTATTTTCATAGATTCCATTAAATCCAAGAAGCTCCGCACTATATTCACGATCAATCGGGAATGTTGTCCCAGCTAACGCTCCTGCTCCTAATGGCGAAATGTTAATACGCTTTAACGAATCTTCATAACGATTCACATCACGCTCTAACATCCAAAAGTAAGCAAGAATATGATGTGCAAATGATATAGGCTGCGCACGTTGCAAGTGCGTATAGCCAGGCATAATTGTTTCAATATTATTTTCTGCTTGATGAACAAGAACAGTTTGCAATTGTTTTGTAGCTTTTATAATATCTTCTACCTTTTCTTTTATATACAAATGCATATCTGTTGCCACTTGGTCGTTACGGCTTCGGCCTGTATGAAGTTTCCCTCCCACTTCACCGATTTTTTCAATTAACATCTTTTCAATGTTTAAATGAATGTCCTCAGCTTCAACTGAGAAATGTAACTTATTTTGTTTCGCTTCTTCTAATAAATATTGAAGACCTAGCTTTATTTTCTCGGCTTCTTCTTTCGTAACGATCCCTTGCTTTGCTAGCATCGTTACGTGTGCAATACTCCCATTTATATCTTGATTGACTAATTGTTGATCGAAGGAGATGGACGCTCCAAACTCTTCAACCCACGCTTCCGCTTCTTCTGTAAAACGTCCGCCCCAAAGTTTGCTCACGCTTCCACCTTCTTTTGATTCACTTGACTGTATACTTTCGTCGGTAAACCGAATAATGAAATGAATCCAACTGCTGCATCATGATTAAATTCATCCTGGGCAGTATACGTAGCTAATTTCTCATCATATAACGAGTATTCAGATTTACGCCCTTCTACAATCGCATGACCTTTAAATAATTTCACACGCACTGTACCTGTTACATGCTTTTGCGTTTCTTGTAAAAATGCATGAAGCGCTTGTTTTAAAGGAGAGAACCATAAGCCATTATAAATAAGTTCCGTTATTTTCTGTTCAATCACCGGTTTAAAATGTGCTACTTCTTTCACGTGTGTTAAATCTTCCAACTCTTTATGCGCTGTAATTAACGTCATTGCTGCTGGGCATTCGTATACTTCACGAGATTTAATACCGACAAGACGATTTTCTACGTGATCGATACGTCCAACGCCATGTTTTCCAGCAAGGGCATTTAACGTTTTAATTAGTTCTGACAGTAAATATGAAGTGCCATTTAAAGTCGTCGGTACTCCTGCTTCAAATCCAATTTCTACAAACTCTGGTTTATTCGGTGTATCTTCTAATGCTAATGTCATTTCGTATGCATCTTCTGGCGGCGCTGCCCATGGATCTTCTAAAATTCCACATTCGTTGCTGCGTCCCCATAAGTTTTGATCGATTGAGAATGGGCTATCTAAATTAATTGGAATTGGTACATCGTTTTCTTTTGCATATGCAATTTCTTCTTCACGTGACCACTTCCATTCACGTACAGGCGCAATCACTTCTAAATATGGATTCAATGCTTGAATAGAAACTTCAAAACGAACTTGGTCATTCCCTTTCCCTGTACATCCGTGTGCAACTGCAGTTGCGCCTTCTTGTACTGCGATTTCTACTAATTTTTTCGCAATAAGTGGACGAGATAATGCAGAGACAAGAGGATATTTCCCTTCGTATAACGTGTGTGCTTGCATCGCCATCAATGCATATTCATTCGCGAATTCTTCTTGAACATCAATCATATACGATTTAATTGCACCTACTGAAAGTGCTTTTTCTTTTACAAACGCTAAGTCTTTTCCTTCTCCTAAATCTAAACAAAGCGCGATAATATCATAATTCTTCTCTTGTAACCATTTAATTGCAACGGAAGTATCAAGACCTCCGGAATATGCTAATACAACTTTTTTCTTCTCCATTTTACATCCCCCTAAAGAATAAATATTCATTATTTCTTATAATAATTCAAACTTTAACACCTTTCATAAAATGAATCAAGGGGAATTCATAATTTTTTTTCAAACAATTTCGTCGAATTTCT
Organism: Bacillus toyonensis BCT-7112; assembly: GCF_000496285.1. Lineage (GTDB taxonomy): Bacteria > Bacillota > Bacilli > Bacillales > Bacillaceae_G > Bacillus_A > Bacillus_A toyonensis. The sequence continues at coordinate 1,831,321 of NC_022781.1, forward strand.
TTCTTTTTTTATGTAAAATAGAGGCAGGAAATTGGAGGTGTGTCTATGGAAAAGTATTTTATATACAATGAACATCTAGGAATTGCAGTGCCAAACATACAAGAAGAATGGGAAGACATCTCTGAAAAAACACAGCATGGTATTTTATTAAAATGGGAGCAAATTCGCGGAAAAATACCTGATCGTATAAAAGAGCTTGAACATTACATTAATCAAAAACAACATCGTTTAAATAACGAAGATAATTTTGAAATTTCCTGTAGGCTTAATTCTGAAATAGCTGATTTAGCCTCTATTATTAACGACCTTTGGCTTTGGTATCGCCTCACCCAAAATGTATCTGAGGGAAAAGCACACCAATGAAAAAAGCATGCCCCTCATTCACTTTGGGTCATGCTTTTTTGTCGTAACAAGCTTTGCAATATATTTCTTGCGCCGTTTTTGCTAAACATACATCAAACGGACCTACTAATATACTTCTTTCTTTCGGCAACTTCACAAAAGCAACTAGCTCTTCTTCATATTCAATCTTTTTCTGACATGAAACGCATTTTAATTCTCTTCTTTTAAACATGTCTTTTAGCATATCTCCACTCTCCCTTTCATCTATCTATATTAATATAATATGTAAAAAAATGACACATTACAAAGTAAGATATTCATATACTATGTACAAAAGGAGGCCTCAAAATGATGCGAGCTTTCATTATTATCGCTTTAACATTTTTAAGTGTGATTAGCTGGGATGCATTTTTTAAAGATAAAGGTGACGAAAACAATACAACTGAATAAAAAACCATCTTTGCTTACTTATTGGACAAACTTCTAAAAACTGTCCAATCCTACAAAATAACTTAGGCTTTTCTACAAAAATATTTAAACATAACAATTTTTGTAGATTCCCTCCGTTTATTGTCGGTTTCCATCCGCATACATTTTTTGAAAGTATGATATAATAATATAAATCTTGAAGGAAGGGATTTTGATATCATGATCGCTCGAAGGAGCATGTGGCATCGTATTGACGAATCATACACGTAGCGTATTTTTCAGCTCAGATACTTTAGTCTAGCGAAAAAAATACGAGAGTGGGGAAATTATGATTGCCCGAAGGATAATTTGGCAAAAAAAAGACTCTTCTTACACGTAGCGTTTTGTTTAGGACTTAATTGTTATTAGCTAAACAAAACAAAGAAGAGCAGGATTGCTAAATGACGAATCCTACTCCACGTTTTGTTTAGTCGTTTTAAGACTTAAACTAAAACGAAGGTAGGGAGAATTGATGGACGAGAGGATTATTCGTTATTTCTTCAGCGACATATAGCGTAGTTAGTTTTTTCGTAAACTAACTGAAAGCTACATGTGAGCTCGTAGTTAGTTTACAACACAAAAAGGACTACTAACTACGGAAAGAAGGAATAACGATGAGGAACATCCAAAGTCGACAAATTATTAAAGAAGTTTTTATGGTTTTAATCGGTTCATTTATTTTAGCGGCAGCGCTATATCACATTCACTTCCAAAACCACTTAACAGAAGGTGGATTTGTAGGTATTGCACTATTCATCCAAAATTTTTATGATATTTCACCATCTATTTCAACTGTAATAATGGATATCCCAATTATTTTACTGTGCGCTTCATTTTTAGGTAAAAAAATGGTTGGCTATTCATTTTTAGGTTCAATTTCATTCGGAGTATTTTATTCCCTTATGGAAAATTATTCTCCATTTACGGTAGATTTATCAAACAATTTATTTATAGCTGCAATAGTTGGCGGTGCTTTAGCTGGTATTGGACTCGGTTTTATATTGCGATTTGGCGGTGCAACCGGTGGAGACGATATTTTAACAATTGTATTAAGTAAACGAACTCGTTTTACAATTGGGCAAATTTTCTTCGTCTTTGACGCGATTGTTCTTGCGCTTTCATTATATTATTTAAATTGGACAGAAATTGCTTTTACTATTCTTTCAATTGCCGTACAGGCAAAAACATTGGATTTAATTTATTATCCAAAAGCAGAAAAAGCAGCAGAAAAGCAACCAGTATCTATTCCAATGACCAAAAAACATGCAACAAATTAAAAAAGCGAAAGGCTTCGGCCTCTCGCTTTTTTTATGATTTTTTTTCTTTCTCCATTATGTGGCGCACTTGATAAAATCGATTGGCAAATTCAGTAACATTTCTTGTTAAACGATAATTTACTGTAGATCCAATTGCCATTCCGATGACTGGGATACCTTGGAATAATTTACGACGAAGAGCATAAATTGAAAATGTTTTCAAAATTTGCTTTAACAAAACTTCGGTAGAGGCTGTTTGTAACACTGCTTCGTCTCCTTCATAAAAGAACGAATCTTCTTGCTCCAGCTCTCGTAGCAAGTTGTACCAAGCGTATTGCTGAAGTCTTCCTGGCAATAATGACGCATGAAACACCTTTAACGCCAGCATCATTTCATAAGGCTTGTTCACATCATGCCCAAACGATGTTGCAATAAGTTGGACAGCCTTCACATTTAACGCAATCATAACCGGAAAATCAGCTGTCAATAATAATAATCCTCCAGCACCCGTTGCTCCGCCTTGCACGAATGAATATAGACGATGACGTGCTGTTTGTTGCTCTGCTATGTATGTTAACTGATCAATAGATAATGCTTTCAAATCTTCAAGTTGTTCAATTGATTCATTAAATAATCTTGATGTTCCTAAAATACGATTACGTGCATCTAATTGTGATTGTGAACTTTGAATCAGTGCATGCAAATGAAAAAGCCATCCATCTGCTTTCGTAAAGAATTCTTTTCGTTTTTTCTCAGGTAATTTCGCAACTGTAGTATGTAACCATTTATCAAACACTTTTTGAAAATCGGTCGCTTCTTGCTCAACTAATTGCGCTTCCCATTCCTTTATATTGTCTAAAATGGCTTGTTCTCGCTTCGATCGCATCGTAACAACCACCTCGTTCGATTTTTTTCTATTGTAACATATTTCTGCTTATTCTTTGCAAATATGCTTGTCTATCTCCATTCACATACCATTTTTTAATGACATAAAATATTAGCAAAAAGGATGAGATGAATCACATGAATCTATCCAATATAAAACAAAAGTATAATGCTGTATTTAGCTTAGGACAAAACTGCTGGCCTGCTTGGGCTTTATATCAACTAGGATTATCCCCATTTTTTGGCGTTATTGATTTTATGCTAAGTCCTTCATTAGAGAAAGTAAATTTATTATTACAAAATCGCTTTCACCGTTTTTTAGAATTAGAAAATTTGTCCTTCATCTCATTTTGGGATGATGATGCGAAATTAAGACTACGAGACAACATTTATGAAATTGACTCCTGCCATGACTTTAAAACAGATGTAAATACACCAACTTCTTGGCCTTCTTATACAGATATTAAATTAAATTATGAGCATCGGATTAATCGTTTTCTAACTACAGTAGAAATGGAAGAATCCATATTGTTTATTCGAACCGGGGGAACATATGAAGAAGCACTTTTTCTTGAACAAATTTTATCTCAAATGGTCAAGCATAACTTCTCCGTCCTTTCATTACTTCCTGCCGATGTACCAACTATCACTGAAGAAGATTGGGGATTACAAAACATTTGCGTTATAAAATGCCCAGTGATGGATATATACCAGTACAATGAAGCATTTTGGAAAGAACTATTAGACGGTATTACAATTAGCTCAACAACGTGAATAAAAAGGTGATTTTCTCTATATTTCAACTTATAATTATCCACATATAAATGAATAAGGAGCGATCATATTCATGTACCCACGTGCAAAATCCTTTGGTATTGTTATACATCACAATCGACTTCTACTACAAGAATATAATATAGACAATGAAACCTATTACCGTCCTCTTGGTGGATCAATTGAACTCGGAGAAAAATCAGATGAAACAGTTATTCGAGAGTTTAATGAAGAGCTTCATACAGAAATAGAAATTATCGATTATTTAGGTTGCTTAGAAAACATCTTTCATCTAGATGAGGAAATTGGTCATGAGATTATTCAACTATATTCTTTGCGTTTATTAGACAGATCACTATATGAAATGGAAATAGTGAATATACAAGATGAGCAAACGGCGTCATATGCAAAATGGGTTCCCATTACTGCATTCATTCAGAAGGAAAAATTATTATATCCAGATGGAATTTTAAAATATATTAAAAAGAAAAAAGACGAAATCCTATAGGATCTCGTCTTTCTTTTCATATATTAACCAATATCTCCAAGACGTAGTACGTCACGAGCAATCATAACTTCTTCGTCAGTTGGAATTACGATAATTTTTACTGGAGAGTGAGGGAAGCTGATGAATGCTTCTTCACCGAATACGTTATTGCGTTTTGCGTCGAAGTATACGCCCATGTACTCAAGGCCTTCTAATACGCGCTCACGAATAATTGCACTGTTTTCACCTACACCAGCTGTAAAGATGATAGCGTCAACGCCTTTCATACGAGCTGTGTAAGAACCGATATATTTATGGATACGGCTTACGAACACGTCAAGTGCTACTTTCGCACGGTGGTCGCCTTCTTCTTCTTTCGCAATGATGTCACGTAGGTCACTAGAGTAACCAGTAAGACCTAACATACCACTCTTCTTGTTTAATACGTTAACTACTTCTTCTACAGTTTGGCCTGTTTTTTCCATGATGTATGGAATTAACGCAGGGTCAATGTTACCAGAACGTGTACCCATTGTTACACCAGCAAGTGGAGTGAAGCCCATAGAAGTATCGATAGACTTACCGCCTTCTACTGCTGCGATACTTGCACCGTTACCTAAGTGACAAGAAAGTAGGCTTAAGCTTTCAATTGGACGACCTAATAATTCAGCCGCACGCTCAGTTACGTATTTATGAGAAGTTCCGTGGAAACCGTATTTACGGATACCAAATTTCTCATAGTACTCATACGGTAAGCTGTATAGGAATGCAGATTCCGGCATTGTTTGGTGGAATGCTGTATCGAATACTGCTACTGCTGGTACGTTTGGTAATACTTCTTGGAATGCTTTAATACCAACAAGGTTTGCTGGGTTGTGAAGTGGTGCTAAATCGCTTAATTCTTCGATTTCCGCTAATACTTCATCAGTAATTAAAACAGAATCCGCAAATTTTTCGCCGCCGTGTACAACACGGTGACCGATACCGCCAATCTCATCAAGAGATTTTACGATTCCATTTTCAGTTAATTTGCTAAGAAGCATGTTAACTGCTACTGCGTGATCTGGGATGTTTGTAATTTCTTTTTGTTTTTCGCCATCTACAGTAATAGTGAAGATACTATCTTCTAAACCGATACGTTCTACTAAACCTTTTGTTAATACTGTTTCACTTGGCATTTCAAATAATTGGAATTTTAAGGAAGAGCTTCCTGCGTTAATCGCGATGATTTTTGACATCTAGTCTTTCGCCCCTTTTTCTCTTGGTAGTTGTGTGGATCATTCCACAAACCGCTCGATTTTATCTAATTAAATTCACTCACTATGAAAACGTTTCATCATCAGTAAATTTTATACTCACGATTTTAATTTAAACATCGTCCGACATATATTTCAAGTGAAAAAATTGTAACACCAAGAAAAAAAATATATTACAGATTTCAAAAAAATTCAGTTAAATCTTGTATATATTAAAAAATATGACATATTCTATACAACTGTACTACATTAATCACTAACCCTGTTACATATATATGGTGTTACTTTTGTGTTGCAAACCAAGTATTTAATTGATCCATAATGTTCTCCATAGCCTTCATATTAGAGAATTTAGGTAATTCCACTAGTAGTGCCTGTTTCGGCATTGTTACACCTTGGCCTTTCTTTTGGAGAACAAATATACTTTTTGCATTTTTCTCGTTTTTAAACATGGAAACAGGTAGCTGTAACAAACCTTGAATAAAGCATGTTTCTTTAATAAATGCATGTAGTTTCGGCGCTTGATCACTTTCAAAAATAAAGTTTGGTACTAAGAAGAATAAATACCCGCCTTCTTTCGTATGTTTCACACTTTGTTCAATAAATAAGTGATGCGCATATGACATTCCTTGATCTGCTTTTAACTTATATTCACTCGCACTGATTTCGTTTGGATAATAACCAATTGGTAAATCTGAAACGACTGCATCAACTGGATCAATATAAAGTGGTGCTAGTCCATCTTGATGGAAGAATTCGATTCCATGCTTTTGTAAATTTGCATTTACTAAAGCAAGTTTAATTAGCACTTCATCCACTTCTACACCAAATCCACTCATTGCTAGCTCTTCTTTAGCGCTATTAAATACTGTAGTCATTAAATTACCTGTTCCAATTGCAGGATCTAAAACAGTAATTTCTGTTTTGCCTTGCATAAATTTATGGAATAAGTAGCTCATGAACATTCCAACTGCATCTGGCGTCATTTCGTGATTTGCTTGTACGCCCTCTTTCATTCCTTTTAAAATGGCTAGCTGAAATGCTTTACGAATTTCTTCACCTTTATATGTTTCTTCATTAAACGTACTATATTCACGATTCAACCTTTCAATTGTTGATTCGGATAATTCCTCTTGTAAAATCGCACCTTCAAACAAGTTATCACCTGTTTCTACAAGCGCCTCTAAATATGTTACATCTAATTCTTTACGTAAAACTACCGTAGAAGAATCAAAAATAGAAAATAATGTTTCCACTGTCTGACTCACGTACATTCCTCCTTCTCTCTTTTACACATAACTTATATCATACCACAAAGTGATTTTTTCCAAAAAGAAAAAGCGACCTCCTGTAAAGAGCTCCCTTTCAAGTTATGTATGATATAACATTTTTTCTCATCTATCGTTACCATTCGTAGCAATAGATGAGAAAAAACGACCTCTTTATAAGAGGTCATTTCCTTCCTAATTACTTTGCAGATTTAGCTGCTTCTAATGCTGCTTCATAGTTTGGATGGCTTGTACCTTCGCTTACGTATTCTGCGTAAACTACTTTGTCATTGCTATCTACTACGAATACTGCACGAGCAAGTAAACGAAGTTCTTTCATTACTAAGCCGTAAGCTTCACCGAATGAAAGGTCACGGTGATCAGAAAGTGTTACAACATTTTCTAAACCGTTTGCTGCACACCAGCGTTTTTGAGCGAATGGTAAGTCAGCGCTAATTGTTAATACTTTCGCGTTTTCAATACCTGCTGCATCTTGGTTAAAACGACGTGTTTGTGCATCACATACACCTGTGTCGATTGAAGGTACAACACTAATTAATTTTACTTCGCCTTTGTATGTTTCTAAACTTACTGGAGATAAGTCGTTTGCTAATACTTGGAAGTTTGGCGCTTGATCGCCAACTTTAACTTCTGTTCCAACTAAAGTCATTGGATTACCTTTAAAAGTTACGTTTGCCACTTGAAAATCCTCCCTTATTTAAACAAAATATGTACAATGTAAATGATAGTTTGTCCCCATCGATAATGCAAATAAAATCGCTTTATTTACAAAAAAATTAAAGAAGCTAATCCATTGATTAGCTTCTTTATTCGTTAAATTTGAAATTCAGGATCATCTTCTTTTCGTTTATCCATCATTTCTTTCACTTTATCAACAGCTTGTGGTGCTAATTCAATTATTTTATCAATGACGTGTGTCTGCTTATCTAAGTGTAATACTTTCACACCATCTCCATTTATAACAAGAAAGGCAACAGGATTAATAGAAACTCCTCCACCACTTCCCCCGCCAAATGGATGACGACCTGAATGTTCTACTTTACCAAATTCACTTCCACCAGCAGCAAAACCAAAGCTTACTTTCGAAACAGTAAGAATTACACTTCCATCTGCTGCTTTAATTGGATCACCAACAATTGTATTTACATCAGTCATTTGTTTTAAATGCTGCATTGCGGTTGTCATTAAACCTTGAATTGGATGGTCCACTCTATATCCCCCCTATGCTTGAACAGATTTTTCTGTCATACCAGATTTTTGCTTTCTCATAAACATGAGTAATTTGAATCCTGTTTTTATAGCACGAAATATACGAAAAGATGCTGTTAACTCGCACCTTGATGCAAATCCCTTCCCTTGAAAAACAGGGATAATTTCAAATTCTGGTACATCGACAATATGCATATATTGTCCTATAACTCCAGCAGCCATTCCTTTTGTCCCCCATGCATATCCAGTGACAATTCCAGTACTAGCTGCGTCGCCTGCTCCAATTTGCGTATGCCATTTCCAACCATTGATTTTCACTCGTTTGAGAAAATCTTTAACGATAGTATGAACTTTTTGAAGCCTTTTTATCAGTTCCCCGATGCTGTCAAGTTGCGCCATAATTTTATTATCTATTCCACCGTCCTTTTCAGCTTTTTCGATTTTCTGCCCTGTCTTTTTCTGCTGTTTTTCAATTCTTTCCAACACATCAAATGTATATCGAATCATCCATATTTTCACTTGAAACAAACATTGCTTTTCCATTTCTGAATATAAAAATGTCACTTTAAGCTTTATTTTCGACAATAGTATAAGCAAAATAAAAAGGAGAAGAATTATTATTCCAATTACGAGCCACTTCATACGTATCATCCTTTCACTCCGTACCCATTATCGACAAGTTTATTCATCATTAAACAGAGTTCCGTAAGATTGAATATAAAAATTTTTCTAAAAATAAAAAGGTGTTTTGACAATTTATATCGAAATATATTATTTGAACATATCATCAGGGAACGGACTCTAATGATATGTAGCACGAAAAACAGAAAATTTAACTGCAGTGGAGGGATACATAATGGCAGATCGTCGCAATTTATTTTTCTTTTATGGTGATGACAAAGCAACGTTCGTTGAAAAGATGAAACCAATCTATCGCATTTTAGAAGAGAATGGATTTACCATATTAGATCAACCAAAAAATGCAAACGCTATCGTCAGTGTTGGAGATGATGCAACTTTCTTACAAGCCGTTCGTAAAACTGGTTTTAGAGAAGATTGCTTATACGCAGGGATTTCTACGAAAGATGAAATTTCTTTCTACTGTGATTTCCACATTGATCACGTTGATACAGCCCTTCAAGAAATTACAAAAAATGAAATTGAAGTGCGAAAATATCCAACAATTCAGGTAGATGTAGATCACGGTACATCTTTCCATTGTTTAAATGAATTCTCATTACGTTCTAGCATTATTAAAACATTCGTTGTAGATGTTCACGTTGATGATTTATATTTCGAAACATTTAGAGGTGACGGTTTAGTTGTTTCTACCCCAACAGGAAGTACAGCTTACAATAAATCATTACATGGTGCCGTTGTCGATCCGCTTATCCCATGTTTCCAAGTAAGCGAACTAGCATCTTTAAATAACAACACATACCGTACGCTCGGTTCACCGTTCATCTTAAACCACGAACGTACACTAACTTTAAAACTTAAACCAGACGGTAACGATTATCCTGTTATCGGCATGGATAACGAAGCGCTTAGCATTAAACAAGTTGAAAAAGCTGTTGTACGCTTAAGCGATAAACAAATTAAAACAGTAAAATTAAAAAACAATTCCTTCTGGGAAAAAGTACAGAGAACATTTTTATAGTATTAAAATAACCGCAAAATTATGGGGATCCCATAATTTTGCGGTTATTTATTTATCCCGATTGGCGCGGCCAACAATCTCTCGCTATCCGGTCGCTATTCTTGTCAGTTTTTGTCGGTAAGTCGATATATTCCGAAAATCGCTGATATATTTTTACGCATCTTTTCTATAGGCAACCTGGCCATCAATGACGGTCATTTCCGCTTGTACTTCTTTTATTTCTTCTGCCTCTATTTCAAATATGTTTCGATCTAATATCGTAAAGTCTGCTTCATATCCTTTTATAATTTGTCCTCGCTTCGCTTCTTTTCCTATTGCATAAGCACTTCCTGTCGTAAATAAAGAAACAGCCTCATATGCCGTTAATCTTTCCTCAGGCATATAGCATACACTGTCAATAAAACTTCTACGTGTAACAGCGCTATATATGCCTAAAAACGGATTCACTTGTTCAATAGGAGCATCTGAACCACCGTTGCAATGTAAGCCTGCGTCCAGTAACGTCTTCCAAGCATACGCGTAACGAAGACGACGCTCGCCTAGTTTTTCAATGACTGATGGAAAATCTGATGAAACAAAGACCGGTTGAATATCAATAATAGCTGGCAAGTGTTTCACTCTTTCAATCAACTCTTCACGAGCTAGCTGGCAATGAATAATACGGTCACGCACCCCTTCTGCTGGTGGATATAATTCGAGTGCATCAATGACATATTCAAGCGATAAGTCACCTATAGTATGAATGGCAACTGACATATGTAAATCACGTGCTTTTTTCACTAAACATGCAAGCTCTTCACGTGAGAAAATCGCAACTCCATTTGTTTCCTTCGCATCTTCATACGGTTCACTTAATAAAGCAGTTCTTCCGCCAAAAGAACCGTCAGAGAAAATTTTCATCGCACCAAATTCAATATAGTGCTCATTTTCATATTCTTTTCTTTCATTTGCTACTTCATGATGAACGAGTAAATGCGCTTTAAATGGCATTTCTTTTATAACGTAAGAAAACGCATTATACGTTTTTCTAAAACCACCATAATAATTTAAATCTTCCGTATGCCCACCAACGATTCCGTATTGCCAGCAGTCTTTAATCGCTGTTTGCAAAGCTCTTTGTAAATAAGCTTCATCAATTTCAGGCTGAACGTGTTTCATTAATTCTTGTCCTTGTTCATATAAAAGCCCTGTTAACTTATTTGATGCATCCCGGCCAATTTTCCCGCCTTTCGGATCTTGCGTCTCTTCTGTTATGTTCGCTTCTTGCAGTATGTATGAATTCACCCATGTAACGTGACGACAAACTCGTTTTAATAAAATGGGATGTTCTTTCGAAATTGCATCTAAATCACGTGCGTGAACATCTTTCGTATCTGTAAAGTTATTTTCATTCCAGCCTTCTCCGATAATCCAACAACCTTTTGGCGCGTCTTCTACTTGCTTCTGAACAAGAGTAAGTACTTCGCCATAAGATGTACAATTTGATAAATCTAGACGGAGTAACCTCTCTCCATGCCCAATAAGATGCATATGACTATCAACGAGACCTGGAATCATCGTTTTGCCTTCTAAATCGTGCAATTTAACCGTAGTAGCATATCGGTCTTCTAACTCTTCTTTACTCCCGACATCAACGATCACACCGTTTTCAACATAAACAGCGTCTACTTTTTCATTCTCTTCTCGCATCGTGTAAATGGTGCCGCCATACCAAATTTCTCCCATATGCTCATCCCCTTTTTCCCTTTAGTCTACGAGATTAATCCGTATAAAAAAAGCACCATTTGAATTAAAAATGGTGCTTTCCCAAAATTATTTTTGTTCAGTAGTAGACGTTGTAATTTGCCATTCAATGCTAAATTTATCTTTTAGTTGTCCGTATGCTGGGCTCCAGAACGTTTCTTGAAGTGGCATAATAACTTCTCCACCCTCTTGTAACTTTTCGAATACTTCTTTTGCTTTTTCTGCATTACTAATTTGAATTGCGATTGTTACTTGAGATCCGATTGCATGCCCTTGACCTGGGAATGTATCAGAAATCATAAGGTCCGTATTACCAACTTTTAAAGTAGCATGTAAAACGCGCTCTTTCGCTTCAGCTGGAATCGGGTATTCTGGATTTTCAGGCATGTCACCAAAAGTTTGCATTACTTCTACTTTTGCGTCTAATGCCTCTTTGTAAAACTGTACAGCTTCTTGCCCACTACCATCTAAAACTAAGTACGGATTAATACCTAAAATCATACGGACACCTCTTTTTTTAGTTTATAAAATCGAACTTGTGTTCGTTTTTATAATATCATCGTTTTACATTTCATTCAACTATTTACTTGTCTATTTTCAAAATTATTTGGAAGGGAGCTCCATCTCTTGTTTTCTAAGTTCAATACGACGAATTTTTCCGGAAATCGTTTTTGGTAGTTCATCTACAAATTCAATTTTGCGAGGATATTTATATGGTGCAGTGAGTTCTTTCACGTGTTGTTGGAGCACTGGAATTAATGTTTCTTCGTTCTTTTCTATATTCTCTCTTAATACGATAAATGCCTTCACGACACTCCCTCGAATTTCATCCGGACTTGCGACAACCGCACATTCTCTTACGTAAGGATGTTTTACAAGTGCATCTTCAACTTCGAACGGCCCGATTGTGTAACCAGAGCTAATGATAATATCATCTCCGCGCCCTTCAAACCAGAAATAGCCGTCTTCATCTTTTTTCGCTTTATCACCCGTAATATAATAATCACCACGGAATTGCATCGCTGTGCGTTCATCATCTTTATAATATTGCTTAAAGAGGGCTGGTGTTTCAATATGAACTGCAATATCGCCAACTTCTCCTACCTGCACTGGGATTCCTTCTTCATTAACGATATCAACATGGTTTCCTGGCGTTGGTTTCCCCATTGATCCCGGTCTAATATCCATCCCTTTCATTACGCCAACAAGTAATGTATTTTCCGTTTGCCCATAGCCATCTCTTACTGTAATATCAAAGTGCTTTTGGAACGTTTCAATGACTTCTCTATTTAACGGCTCACCTGCGGATACAGCGCTATGTAACGCTTCTAAATTGTACTCAGTCAAGTCTTCTACCTTTGCCATTAATCTATACTCAGTCGGTGTACAACAAAGCACATTCACCTTATTATCGTCTAATAAATTTAAATACGTTTTCGGTTCAAACTTACCGTTGTATACAAATCCTGTTGCCCCTGAACCGAGAGTGGCTAAAAACGGGCTCCAAATCCACTTTTGCCACCCTGGGCTAGCCGTTGCCCATACAACATCATTCTCTTCAATTCCGAGCCAATTTGGGGCGCTCGTACGTAAATGAGCGTATGCCCACGCATGCGTATGAACAACTCCTTTCGGGTTTCCTGTCGTCCCTGACGTATAAGATAAAAAGACCATATCTTCTTTATCTGTTTTCGCCATTTCTAACATGTCACTTTCTGTTTCTAATGCTGTTTTTAAATTGATCCATCCGTCTACTGACTGCTCGCTCAGAACGAACTTTTGAAGAGGTTCCATCGCCCCTATGTTATCAAACTGTCCGATATATGGTTCATAACTTACAATCGCTTTTACTTCTCCGTGTCCAATGCGGTATTCAATATCTTTTTTACGCAACATTTCCGAACTCGGAATTACGACAAATCCTGCTTTAATCGCAGCGATATACGTCATGTAAGCTTCAATTAAACGCGGCATCATAATAAGGAGCTTGTCCCCTTTTTGTAAGCCACTTTTTATAAAAGCGTTTCCAATTTTATTTGCACCTTGCATTAATTCAAAATATGTAACTTCTCGTCTATTCCCTTTATCATCTTGCCAAATTAAAGCAAGCTTCTCTTTATCGTCTGTATATTTCTCTATTTCTGAAACTAAATTATAAGATGGTGGTGCCAACAATTCCTCTCTCTTCATAAACATCCTCCTTTTTCTTTATGCCTCCCTTATATAATAAAGAATTTTCAGTAAATTTTGAACCCTCTTCTTTTGACAATTTTTTTATGCTTTTGTCGAAATGAATTTATACTAATACGAACAACAAAAAGAAAGAGCGGGGAGAACCCGCTCTTTCTAAGCCATTGTATATGGAATTATTTTTGGAAACCGCCTAATTGTTGCTCAGCTAGTGAAACTAGACGTTTCGTAATTTCGCCACCAACAGAACCGTTAGCGCGAGATGTTGCATCCGCTCCAAGTTGAACACCAAACTCTTGAGCGATTTCGTATTTCATTTGGTCTAATGCTGATTCAGCACCAGGAACCGCTAATTTATTTGTGCTACGTGCCATGTTATATCACCTCCTTGTGAGTATAGAGTGTGATAAATAACATGACTTCATACACATTTTAGATATGGTAATTTATGGTTTTAGAAAAGTTCTTCGAATTTTTCTTCTTCCGCTACTACTTCTACCGTTTGTAATACCATTGTTTCTTTGTTTGCTACAGCTTCTTCGATTAATGGTGTGAAATCATATTTCGCTTCAAAACGATTCGCTTTTTCACGCTTCGGCTTCGTCGCTGGGCTTGCTGGTGTGAATACTGTACAGCAATCTTCGTATGGACGAATTGAGATATCATATGTGCCGATTTCTTCAGCGATTTTAATAATTTCTAATTTATCCATCGTAATAAGCGGACGAATAACAGGATAGTTTGTCACTTCATTAATCGTATGCATACTATCTAACGTTTGGCTCGCTACTTGTCCAAGACTTTCACCAGTCGTAATTGCAAGTGCATTACGCTCCTCTGCAATCTGCTCTGTAATACGCATCATCATACGACGCATTACTGTCATAGAATAACTAGATGGAATTTCTTTATTAATCGTTTTTTGCACTTCAGTAAATGGAACAAGGTGAAGTGTTACACGTTTACAGTATTTCGTTAACCCTTGTGCTAAATCGATTACTTTTTGTTTCGCACGCTCACTTGTGAAAGGTGGACTATGGAAGTGAACTGCCTCCACAGATACGCCGCGTTTCATCGTTAAGTACGCTGCTACTGGGCTATCAATACCACCAGAAAGAAGTACCATTACTTTTCCGCCAACGCCAACTGGTAAACCGCCAGCTCCCATGTGCTCACCACACATAATATAGCTGTAACCACTGCGAATTTCTACACGTACATTCACATCTGGATTATGGACGTCTACTGTGATATCCTCTGTATTTTCTAAAATGTGCCCGCCAATTTCTGGAAGTAACTCCATCGTCTTCATTGGGAAACGTTTATCAGAACGGTGCACTGTAATTTTAAATGTTTTCACATCATCTTTTACTTGTAAGAAAGCTGCTAATGCACCTTTTTTAATATCTTCTAATTCTGATGGTACTTTCATCGCTAAATTAAACTTATGAATACCAAATACATCTTTCAATCTTTCAGCAATCGCTTCATGGTCTTCGCCATTTAACTGAATGTACATACGGTCATGTGTTGCATCGATTTTAATGTTTGGGAATTTTTTCAGTTTGAACTTAACGTTATCTTTTAATGTGCTTACAAATTTAGAACGGTTCTTACCTTTTGTCGTCATTTCTCCGTAACGTACTAAAATATATTCATATGTCATCATATTTCTTTACCTCATCACTTCATATAATTTTGGCATTGTCTCTTTTACAATACCTTCAAATTGTTTTACTTCTTCCCTCGTGTTGTCTGGTGCTAGACTAATACGAATAGCGCTTGCAGCAGCTGCATGCGGTACTCCCATTGACACTAACACTCTGCTCACTTCATTTGCTTTTGAAGAACAAGCAGACTTCGTTGATACATATACACCGTGTTCTTCTAAAGCATGAACGACCACTTCCGGTTTTAAACCGACAAACGACACATTTAAAATGTGTGGTGCTGCATATGCAAGCGACGTATTAATTGTTACATGTTCCATTTCTTTAAAGAAACGTACAAGCTCTGTTTGTAAACTTTGCAAATGAGCTATCTTTTCTTTCACTTGTTCCATTGTCATGCGAAGTGCTTTCACCATCGCTACAATGCCAGGTAAGTTCTCTGTACCAGAGCGATACTTAAGCTCTTGTTGACCACCTGATAAAATCGGATCTAATCTTACGCCATCACGCACGTAAAGAAGACCTGTTCCTTTTACACTGTGGAATTTATGTCCAGATATTGAGCAAAGGTCAATATGCGAAGCATATAAATTAAGCGGTACTTTTCCTATCCCTTGTACATGGTCCACATGGAATCTTATTTTCGGATAATTCGATAATAACGTTCCAATTTCAGCAACGGGCTGAATTGCTCCAGTTTCGTTGTTCACATGAATAATTGAAACAAGAATTGTATCTTCACGAAGCACTCGCTTCACATCCTCTACCGATACAACACCATGCTCGTTAACCGGTAAATATGTTACATCAAACCCGAGTTCTTCTAATTGCTTATATGCCTCAAACACAGACGCGTGTTCAATATTTGTTGTAATGATATGTTTGCCGCGCGAACGATTCCTCATCGCTATCCCTTTAATCGCAAGGTTATTCCCTTCCGTTCCACCCGATGTGAAAATAATTTCGGAAGGTTTTACGTGAAGAAGCTGCGCTGCAATCGTTCTTGATTGTGTTAATAGACGCTCTGCCTCTCCTCCAAGCGAATGAATAGAAGAAGGATTTCCAAAATATTTCCCAGCAACCGTTACGTACGATTGAAGGGCTTCTGGATATGGCTTCGTCGTCGCACTATTATCAAAATAGATCATCGTTCTTCCCCTTTCAGCGCTATCACATCATATAATCATATCATAAATACGTGTAATTACGCTAAGACTACACAAAGGTTCCGTTTTATCCCGATTGGTGAAGGCTAGTAATCAGTGGGGATGAATCCCCCCACTGATTACAGTTTCACTTTATTTTGAAACGAATAACCTTACTGTATTCCGCTATTCATTATAGCAACATCGCCTTCAAAATTACACAAAAAAACAAACCCTTTATGAAAGGGTTTGTTCATTGTCTACATATTCAGCTATTTTTTGAACAACGCCAGGTTCAAGTTGCTCTAGTACAGAAGCCGCTTGTTCTAAAGCTGCATCGTATTGATATTCACGGAATAATTTCTCTGCATAATTTAAGCTTTCTGCAAGATTTTCATCATGACTGCGGTAACGGTTTCCGTATTGAATTAATTTTTCAACTAAATACGCTTGTCCAATTAACTCTTCTGTCATTTCAGCTACACCGTTAACAGTTGTGTATGCTTCTTCTAAACTGCTATTTACAGCATGCATATTTAGCGGTTTTATTTCTAATTGCTCATATACAGCTTGCATTGCCATTTGCCCTCTTTGTAAATCTTCCATAATACTCTCTGGAAGACCTGGCAAATTCGACTTTTGCATAAAGCGTTTCGTTTCAAAAATTGTATTGCGCATTTCCTGCAACTTCTCACGCGCTTCAAATTCTTCTTTACGCATCGTTTGTAGCATTTCTTTATATTCTGCATGAAGTACTTTTAAAGTTTCACATTGCTCATAAACCTCTTCTAGTTCCTCACGAATTATAGAGAATGCAATATCTTGTTCAGCAACGCGTAATTGCATCACTTCAAAACGTTTCATTAAAATGTGCATTTGCTTTTCAATTACTTTTTGAGACTCAATATCCTTATCTTGTAACTGATAGCTTTGTTTCACAAGTTGCGTTTCTGCTTTCGTTTCAATTGTTTCTTCACGAAGTTCTTCTAAATCTTCATAAACAGAAAGTGTTTTTTGCTCTACATAATGTCTCGCATGCACTTCTTGTTCTAGTTGATCATAAAAACCGTCTAAACGAGTTTTTAATTTTTCTACTTTTTCAGCCGCTTCCGTTATATGAAGCTCCTGTATATCCATTAAACATGTTTGTAGTTGTGTCGTCATATCGCGAACTTCTTTAGGGATTTCCAGGTAATCTAATACATAACCTTGTCTTACCATATCATTATGTCCGTGTAATAAATCTTCCAGTTGAACTGGTAACGTTGCTTGACACTCTACCAATAAATCTGGAATTTGGTGAATAATGATTTCTAAATTAGCTAAACCTTCTTCCAAACTAATAACAATTTCTCTCGCTTTTAAATAGTCGCCATTATTTGTTGCTTCTTCAAAACTATTAAATTTATTAGATTCGGCATCTAGCATCTCTTCAATTCTCTGCTCAGCTGCTCCATACATGTGTCGATGAGCAAGAACACTCTTTTTCATACTACGATATGTATCACGTAACCCTTCAATTTCCGAGCTATTTTTTTCATGGCTTTCTAACAGTTGCTGTAATTCATTTAAAATGTCTGTAATACGATTATCAGCGTCATCTAAACCACTTATGGATTCGTTCATCGCATGCTTTGCTTTGCGGAAGGAGAATTGCGAGGCGAATTTTCGCGCTTGCCCTAAATCTTTTTCAGCTTTTGGAAGAGTTGTTGATACGATTTCATCCCACTCTTCACGCCATTTACCAAACAGTTCTTCTGTTTGACCTGTCATGTTCAAATCTTTTACTCGCTTTAGTTCATCTGCTACAGGTTTATCTTTTATTTCTTGTTTCCACTGCTCCAGTGCTTCAATATCTTTATATGAACGATTTCTTATCACAAGCTCTATCATGAGCAGCACTAGAATAGAGCTTACTACAATGATAACGATCGTCAGGATAGAATCCATGCAAAAAAGCCTCCTAGTTATATCTCTTTTTTTGTCCGTTCCGTTTATGAAATGGAAGGCATTATGTATAAAAAGGGAATTCCCCTATATTTAACAACTAACAATGTACTAATCATACCATGTAATGACGTGTTTTTGACCTAGTTTTTTTTAAAATTTCATGTTTCTTTAAATGCAATTGTAATCTTTCTTAATCTTCCGCCCGCTTCACTACCTATCCTCAAATGATTGCCATAACGGGCACTCTTTCATATGAGATACGAAATAGATTTTGCGCATGAGTGGAGGTTCAACAGAAATCACATGCACATTCCCCTGCTTTACCGCTTGCTCCACTGACATTTCTGGAAGTAAAGTGATACCAAGTCCAGCTCCGACCATCGCAAGCATCGGTTCTGCATAAGAAGTTTCAAACGCAATGATTGGTTTCGCACCTATACCTTGAAACATGTTCATAATCATTTTCCTTACATCACATATTTCTGGGTACACAATTAATTTCTCATGTTCCAAACCTTCCATTCGGATTATTGTTTTCTCTTTATAAGGATGATCATTTGAAACTACACAAACAATTTTTTCCTCCCGCATTTCTTTTATATATGTAGCGCCTTCTACTACTGAATCAATGAACATCGCTTCAATCTTCCGCTCTTTAAACAATTCCATTAATACTTTCGTATGCTCAATTTTCCATTCTATTTCGAATCCATCACCTAATATATCTTTGCATTTCGATATGTAACGCGCCGCTAAACTTGGCAATATACCTATAGAGATTTTCCGTTTTTCTTGATATTTCTTCATTTCCGTTTTCACTTCATGTATTCGTTCCAAAATCGGTAACATTCTTGCTATAAATATCTCACCAGCCTCTGTTAACTCCACTCCTTGAGCAGAACGCTTGAGTAAAGTAACCTCTAAATCCGCTTCTAATCTTTGGATTTGTTTACTAAGCGCTGGTTGTGAAATATGTAAAAGCTTACTTGCCTTTGATAAACTGCGCGTATGCTTTACTTCCATAAACGATCGTACTGCCTCTAAATCCATCATATACACCTCTAACAAAAAGTTATAACTGTTATAAAAAATCGATATTTCCTTCTATAAATCATTACTCTTTATACTTATTTCATCAACTTACTATAACGAAATGTAAAGGAGAATGGTACTCTTGAACAAAAAACAAATGCTCTTCGGATCCCTCCTATGCTTACTTGCCGTAACTGCCTGGGGATTTATGTTTCCTGTAATGGCAAATGCCTTACAATTTATCGATCCGTTCTTTTTCACAACTATCCGCTACGGATCTGCAGCTATTATTTTTCTTATTTTGCTATTAATCACTGAAGGGACACATTCGCTCCGCTTAGAAAAACGAACACTTTCTTTATTTTTTTACGGAACAGTCGGTTTCGCTGGATATGGTTTTCTCGTTTTCTACGGACAACAACTTGCCGGACCTTCTGGAGCAATCCATGCAGCGATGATTCAGTCTCTCATGCCACTAATTGCCTTAACATTACAATGGATAACAAAAAATAAGCGTCCACAAAACTACACTTTTCTTTGTATGTTCGTTGCATTACTCGGTGTTATGCTTGTCATTTCAAAAGGAAATATTCACTTATTATTTGGAGCTGCAAGTCACTTATCTACGAATATATTGATGTTATGCGGCGTTACTTGCTGGGTCATTTATACAAATGGCGGTGCTCGTTTTCAATCTTGGTCACCACTTCGATATACAACGTTAACTTGTTTGTTCGGTTCAATGTCACTCATCGTTATTGTCACTTTATTAACTTACACAAACGTCATTACTGTACCATCATTACGCACAATTGTGAGCGTTCGTTTTGAACTCTTTTATATGTCGATTATTGCAGGTGTTATCGCTGTGTTTTGCTGGAATATGGGGAATCGCTATATTTCATCTATTAACGGCATATTATTTATGAATTTAGTTCCTGTCCTTGCACTTATCGGTTCCATATTTCGAGGTTATACGGTCGACAAAATCGAACTTGCCGGAGCCTCATTAACAATTATTGCGCTATTATGTAACAATTTATGGCAAAGAAAAGAAACTACAAAAATCCCCACCTCGGTTCGTTAGGTGGGGATTTTTCACATATGAACAGCTCTTGGCCATTCCTGATACATATTCGTTTTACATAATGCTTGTTCCATCCATTGCTCAATTTCCTTCGTATACATTTCTAAGAAAAATGTTTCGGATGGAAATGAATGTAATACTTCTGATATATACTGTGGATATAAAAACGGCATATTTATCATGCCTTTTAATTGCGTCATAAACATTGTAAAAGATACCTTTCTAAACTCTTTCTTCATTTGTCCTTCTCTAATGATTTGTTCGATATAATATCTTTCTTTAGAAAAATAAACGGTCATCACTTCACGAATTAATGTCGTATCAAGCGAAAGCTCTCTATAAAAAAAACGTGTCAGTTCCCTATTTTCAAATTGATATCGTAAAATCCCGCGTACCATTTGCACCATCACATCTTTAGCCGACAAATACTCTCTCTGTTCAAAGGACGTTTCAATCACATGAATATATCCTTCTAAAAAATCAGTAATAAGCTGCTCTAATAGGCCTTGCTTTCCAGCAAAATAGTATGAAATATTCGCTACATTCACATCCGCTCGCTTTGCAATGTCTCGCACTGATGTCCCGTCATAACCTTTCGTATTAAACAACGATATTGCCGCATCAATTACTTTTTGTTTCGTCTGCTTCATGCGCTCACTTCCTCTCACTGAACAGCTATAGTTTAAATTTCTTGACTTTTAAGACAAATTCCTTTAATTTTCTATCGACAAAGTCATGTGAAATACATCGTATTTTGCTAATATTTTACACATCTCGATAAAAAGGGAGTTGTTTCCATGTTTACAAAAGAAAGTTATGCAGGTTCTCGTGAAAAGCAGTATGAGACAGTAATTAAACAACTGGATGCATTATTAACTGGCGAATTAAACGTAGTCGCAAACTTATCAAATGCGTCCGCATTATTAAACCAATTTTTAGATCGCGTTAATTGGGTTGGCTTTTATGTAACAGAAGGAAATCAGCTCGTTCTCGGGCCATTCCAAGGAATGCCAGCATGCGTACGTATTCCATTCGGACGCGGCGTTTGCGGCGTAGCAGCTGAAACGAAAACAACGCAACTTGTAGCGGACGTTCACCAATTCCCAGGACATATCGCTTGCGATAGTGCCTCTAATTCGGAAATCGTTGTACCGATTATAAAAGACGGAAATGTCATTGGTGTACTGGATATTGATAGTCCTGAAAAAAATCGTTTCGATGAAGTAGATCAGCACTATTTAGAAAAGTTTGTGGAAACACTGTTAAAACATATATAAGAAAAAGAGTGAGTTATCGATTAAGTACGTAATGTACGAAACCGATAGCTCACTCTTTTTTATTGATTACTAACAATAGATATTTTCTTTAACGCTTGCTCCAAATCAGAAACGATATCCTCCCACGATTCTAAACCGACAGATAAACGTATTAAATTATCGAAAATACCCATTTCTTTTCTTAGTTCCGCTGGAATCGCAGCATGCGTCATCGTTGCTGGATGCTGAATTAACGTTTCTGTATCACCTAAACTTACCGCGATCGTAATAAAGTGAAGGTCATTGATAAACGCTTGCGTTTCCTCTTTCCCGCCTTTGACAGAAAAAGAAATAACGCCACCGCCCCGTTTCATTTGGCGAGATGCTAACTCCCCTTCTGGGTACCAAACCCCTTCTACTACATCATGATTTTTTAGGAACGATACAATTTTTTCTGCATTATCACAATGACGATCCATTCTTACTGCTAATGTCTTTAATCCGCGTAATAATAACCACGCATCAAACGGCGCCATAATACCGCCGATATCTTTTCGCATCGGACGAATTTTTTCAGCTAACACTTTCGTTTTACAAATTGTTACACCCGCTACAACATCACCATGGCCACCAATATATTTTGTCGCACTATGCACAACAGCATCACAACCAAGCTCAAGCGGTCTTTGTAAATAAGGTGAACAAAACGTATTATCAACAATGACAAGTAAGCCATTTCGCTTCGCAACCCGAATCACTTGTTTTAAATCGATTAATTTCATCGTTGGATTAATCGGTGTTTCAACGAAAATAAGCTTTGTATTTTGGCGAATCTTATTTTCAATATCAGTCTCTGTCTCCATATCACAAAACGAATGTGTAATCATAAATTTCTCTTCTAACACTTCTAAAAATCCGTACGTGCACCCATATAATCCGTTTGAACAAATAATATGATCTCCAGCTTTTAGAAAACCAATTAACGTTGCTGAAATAGCTGCCATTCCGGATCCGAAAGCAAGTGCTTCTTCTCCCCCTTCTAACACAGCCATACGTTCTTCAAATAATTTTACAGTTGGATTTCCAAGTCTTGAGTAAATATAAGACGGATCTACTCCCGCAAAACTCGCCTCTCCTTGCTGCGCAGTCTCAAATGTAAATGTAGACGTTTGAAATAACGGTGGTGTTAAACTTCCTTTATGTTCCTTAGATGTATAACCGTGATGAATTAACGCTGTCTCCATATGCTTCTTTTTCATAAAAACATCCCCTTTATGTTTTTATCCCGCATATTCACCAGTAAAAAACTGATGAATGTTTTTACTACATTTTATGTAAGCGTTTTATTTGTGTTTCTATCTCTTCTTTTATATTGTTTTAAATTCCTTCTTATATTAATTTCCAAAATTTATATGCATAAAACAAAAACGTACTCGCTTGACGAAACTCTGGGTAAAAGATATAATAGCGTTTGTGTAAAATAAAAAGGCAGCCTTGTAATGTGAGTTTATCGTTTGTATTTTGTTCCTCTACGGAGGTGTATCTCGTAACTCCCTGCTGCTGGAGCGAAGGTACATGAAAACAAAATGCCCGTAAATATCGATTACGTCTGTTTTTATTTTACGTAAATAAAAACATTTTTAAAGGAGGAGTCAACTATGGCTCGTTATACAGGTCCAGCTTGGAAACTGTCTCGTCGTCTTGGAATCTCTCTAAGCGGCACAGGAAAAGAATTAGAAAAACGCCCTTACGCACCAGGTCCTCACGGTCCTAACCAACGTAAGAAACTTTCAGAATACGGTTTACAATTACAAGAGAAACAAAAACTTCGTCACATGTACGGCATGAC
The DNA here is from genome assembly GCF_000496285.1 of Bacillus toyonensis BCT-7112. Lineage (GTDB taxonomy): Bacteria > Bacillota > Bacilli > Bacillales > Bacillaceae_G > Bacillus_A > Bacillus_A toyonensis. The sequence goes on from NC_022781.1 coordinate 1,854,869, forward strand.
TGAGCGTCAATTCCGTCGCACATTTGACCAAGCAGGTAAAATGCCTGGTAAGCACGGCGAAAACTTCATGATCCTTCTTGAAGCTCGTCTTGACAACTTAGTTTACCGTATGGGCTTAGCTCGCACTCGTCGTGCAGCTCGCCAATTAGTAAACCACGGTCACATCATGGTTGATGGCGCTCGCGTAGATATCCCATCTTACCGCGTTAAACCTGGTCAAACTATCAGCGTTCGCGAAAAATCTAACAGCCTTGTTGTTGTTAAAGAAGCGATCGAAGTTAACAACTTCGTACCAGAATACTTAACTTTCGATGCTGATAAATTAGAAGCTACTTACACTCGTCACGCTGAGCGTTCTGAGTTAGCAGCTGAAATCAACGAAGCATTAATCGTAGAGTTCTACTCTCGTTAATGACAAAAAGCCAATCCTCTGGATTGGCTTTTTTCAATTCTCACCATAATTTTTTATATCCCACGTAACATAAAAATCCCAATACTCTATACTCCCACCTAAAACAAATATGTTTTATCTAATCTAATCAAATTCAAATATAAAAATAACCTTCCTATTTTCACACATAACTTATGTTATATTATGAATTTTTAAATAATAGTATTAATATTAAGTTTAAACTTTATAACGAGGAGACGTTGATATGGAATTCAGAAATGATATAAACAAAATAGCTAACCAAATTTTAGAACGAAAAGAGTATATAACTAATGAAGAAATGACCAAGCAATCATTAATTATTCCTTTTCTTCAAAAGCTAGGTTATGACGTTTTTAGCCCTTTAGAAGTTAGACCTGAGTATATTGCAGACTTTGGAACTAAAAAGGGAGAAAAAGTCGATTATGCGGTTTTCAAAAATGGAGTTCCAATTATTTTAATTGAGGCAAAATCTGTAACAGAAAATCTCCTTAAACACGATGCGCAACTATCTAGGTATTTCAATGCCTTACCTGATGTCAAAGTAGGAGTACTAACTAATGGTGTAGAATACAAATTTTATACTGATTTAACAAATGACAATGTAATGGACGAAAAACCTTTCTTCACATTCAGTATGGATAGTTTAAGTAATTTAGATATTGAAACGATTGAAACTTTTACAAAAGAGAATTTTGAAGCTGAAGAGATTGTAAAATATGCCGAAGAGCTTATTTATATGACCAATTTAAACTCCACAATTAAAGAGTTATTTAAAAATCCTTCAGATGACTTCCTTCGTTTTCTAATTAAAGACTTTAGCTCAACTAGAATTACAAATAACGTTTTAGAGCGGTTCCGACCAATTGTTAAAAAAGCAATTAATCGAACACTATTAGAAATAATCAGTGATGGTTTAACACCAAAAGAAACAAAAACATCGGAGAAAATAGAAACAAGCCTAGTTGCAGCCGCTTCTGCCGAAATAATGGAAGACATTAGCAAAGAAGACAAAACAGATAGAGTTTTCACTACCGAAGATGAACTGACTGCCTTTAACATTGTTAAAGAAATATTAACTGAAAATCAAAGAGACATCAGTGACCTTAAATATAAAGATACTATTAGTTATTTTTGCATCATGAATCGTGTAATCACAAAATGGTTTATACGTCTTTTCCTTGATGGAGATGCAAAATCCTTAGTTGTAAGACTAGATTTAGAAGCTACTAAACAGCTCTGCCCTAATTTCGTTGTTGAGCAAGCCCCAAAATCACAGGGAGTAAGTAGAATTTTCATTGATAATGTTAATGATTTAAAAGATTTGGAACCACTTATTATTTCATGCTATGATCAAATTTTATCTAATGTTTAAAAAGAGGGATTTCTCCTCTTTTTCCAACGTAATGACAAAAAGCCAATCCTCTAGATTGGCTTTTTGTCATTTATATATAAAATAAAGTTATTTATTTTCCTCTTTTTGAACATATACATAAGCATCTTTTTGCTCTTTATGTATATCCACCTTCGAATTCTCTGCAAGCTGACCCGCATTTAGCAAAGAAAAAATAATGAGCGCTTCTAGTGACATTTTGTTTTACCACTCCTTTCTATTTGTTATACGTTTATCATACCGCTTACATGTGATTTCCGTATGAACTCGAAAAGGAGATTACAACAAAAAGGTTACAGGAATACGAATGCACGCTATAATAACCATAAAATAGGAGGTAGATTTCTTTTGACAATAAACCAAATGGTTCAATTGGGCAGTGCATGTATGCTTTTTATTACTTCAGCACTTATGAGTTGGTATCAGGGGAGTAATTTAATAGATTACCCTGATGAATGGAAATATAGCGCTAAGTTTACGAATTATTTTAAAGGCACCGTTTCAAATTACCAAGATATTTATCAAATCGATTTCTTTATATATGCAGCAAAATTTTATCCAACAGCATTTATTGTTATGCTCATTAGCTTACTTTATATGCTCGTATTAATTCTTCATATTCTATTTACAAGAACTCGTAAGGTAATCTAAATTCATACATAAAAACCCCGAATCATAAACTTTTCAGCCTACAATTCGGGGTACTATTTGTTTTATATTCGTTTCTGATTAGTAACGAATTAAGAAATATTTCTTCTTACCGCGGCGAATGATTGTGAATTTACCTTCGATGCGGTCGTTTTCTGTTACAACATAGTCTAATGCTTGCGTACGCTCACCGTTTACGTAGATTGCACCGTTCGTTACATCTTCACGTGCTTGACGTTTTGATGGAGAGATTTTGCTTTCTACAAGTAAGTCGATTAATACTGTATCTTCTGCAGTACGTTCTACAGATGGTACGTCTTTGAATCCTTGTTCGATTTCATTTGCAGTCAGTTCTGCTACAGAACCGCTGAATAGTGCAGCTGAAATTTTAATCGCTTGCTCTAATGCTTCTTCACCGTGAACAAGTTTTGTCATTTCAGAACCTAACGCTTTTTGTGCTGCACGTTTTTCTGGCGCTTCAGCTACTTGCTTTTCAAGCTCAAGAATTTCTTCATGAGATAAGAATGTGAAGTATTTTAAGTATTTAACAACGTCGCGGTCATCTGTGTTAATCCAGAATTGGTAGAACTCGTAAGGAGTTGTTTTCTCTGGATCTAACCAAATTGCGCCGCCTTCTGTTTTACCAAACTTCGTACCGTCAGATTTTGTAACAAGTGGAATTGTTAAACCGAATGCTTTCGCATCTTCTTCTGATTTACGGATTAATTCAAGACCAGCTGTAATGTTACCCCATTGGTCACTACCACCGATTTGTAGGCGGCAATTATGGTGTTGGTATAAGTTTAAGAAGTCGTATGATTGTAAGATCATGTAACTAAACTCAGTGAATGAAATACCCGTCTCTAAACGAGATGCTACTGTATCTTTTGCTAACATATAGTTTAAACCGAAGTTTTTACCGATATCGCGTAAGAATGAAATTACATCTAAGTTACCAAGCCAGTCATAGTTGTTAGCCATTGTTGCTGGGTTGTCCACGTTTTCAAACTCTAAGAAGTTTGAAAGTTGGTTTTTAATGCTTTCTGTGTAGTAAGCAACTGTATCTTTCGTATTTAATGTACGCTCTGCTTTTTTACCACTTGGGTCACCGATCATACCAGTACCACCGCCAACAAGTGCGATTGGTTGATGACCAGCTAATTGGAAACGACGTAACATTAATACTGGTAACATATGACCGATGTGTAAGCTATCCGCTGTCGGGTCGAAACCACAGTATAATTTAACGCTTTCTTTTTCTAATAATTGCTCAAGGCCCTCAGCATCTGTTTGCTGATTAATTAGACCGCGAAATTCAAGATCTTGTAAAATACCCATATCCTACATACTCTCCTTTAAGTTCATTACTGGCGTGAAAGTTGAAAACATAAAAAAATCGCCCCTTCAAATAAGGGACGATTTTGATTATCGCGTTACCACCCTAGTTGCAGGCAAAAAAAGCCTACCACCTTATTTACATAACGGCTTAGCACCGTCTTTTCCCTTTTGAATACAATTCAATCGAAAAAAGATGCTCTAGGGGCGTAATTCGCGATCATCTATGTGCTGATTTCCACCGACCATCAGCTCTCTAAAACAGGGAAATGATCACTACTTCTCCCTTTCCACGCTCAATTATTCATATACTTTTCTTTATACCATCATTTATATAGGCGTGTCAAATAGAGGCCTGGTTTCTCTCCTTACCAATCCTTTACAACGTCATAAAGAGTATCGTAATAAGAGAAAGAATTGGAACCCCAACTAATAACGATACATGAAACACAACCGATAAATCATTCCCAATGGTCGCCTCCACAGGATCTTTCGCTGGGGAACCAAGAAACCCGATTAATCGATCGAATCGACTTACCGTTTTTGGAAAGTCTGGTATTTCTACATGATCACTATCTAAATGTTGCTTTAACTTATATTCACTCTTAAAGGGATTTTCGCTCAATTTCGTCCACCTCCAGCAATTGTTTCAATTTCTTTATCCCGTTATGAAGTCTCGATTTCACCGTTCCAATCGGAATGTTTAATATCTCTGCAATTTCTTTTTGCTGCATGTCATGATAATAATAAAGGATTAGGACCGCTCTTTGCTCTTCTGGAACTTTCAAAATTGCTTCTCTTACTGTGAGCCGATCTTCGTGAGAAAATTCTTTTTCCGGAATCGGCACTAAAAATGGCAAAAGCGTACGCCACTTTTTTCTCCTATTTAATTTATTAATCATAAGACGATAACCAATTTGAAATAAATACGTTTTTATTTTACCTTTTTCAAGTTCATACATATGTTTCTTACGCTCTAGCGTCAAAAACGTATCTTGCACAAGATCGATACTTAATTGTTCATCTCGGTTAAATCGATATAAAAATGTGTATAGCGCTGGTTTGATTAAAACATATAGTCTTTCTCCCGCTTGTTTATCTCCACTTTGATACGCAAGCATGAGCTCCTCCTCAATCCCAATCTGCGCCATGATTTTTGATCTCCTTTATTCCTTTTAACGTTAATGAAATACGGGAAATTAAATATGCAATCGCAATAAAAATCCACAATTGTGATTGATTTGTAAAAAATTGCACATATGGGTTTTGAATCGTAAATCCCATTGCAACTAAAATATTTAACGCTTGCACACATATGCATGCATACAACGCAAGGCAGACAGAAATAGTATCAAATACATTCCAGCGAAAATACACTTTTGTTTTTGTAAAATCAATTTTATATCCATTTTTCCGTACTATATGTTTTCTATCAAATGGAATAATGATTGAAAACAGAACACCCATTATAACTCCAGCTGTAAGCATTGATACTCTATATCCAATTGGTATCGGTAAGAAAAGACCACAAGAAAATACAACTATAATTCCAATTAAAGCAAAAGCAAGAAGTAATTTATTAGACATAAAAAAGCCTCCCTCATCTATTCTTTCATAAATGTATACAGACGAGGAAGGCACTTCGTTCAAATATTATTTTAGTTTTTTTATAATCTTTGCAGGATTCCCGCCAACTACTACATTATTAGGCACATCTTTCGTTACGACAGCACCAGATGCGATCACCGCATTGTCTCCAATTGTTACACCTGGATTAATAATTGTTCTTCCGCCAATCCATACGTTATCGCCAATTGTAACTGGTTTTCCGTATTCTGATCCGCTTATACGCTCAATTGGATCGAGTGGGTGCGTTGCTGTATAAATGTGAACACCTGGAGCTAACATACAGTTCACTCCGATTGTTACCGGGCATACGTCTAAAATCGTACAGTCAAAGTTCGCGTAAAAATTTTCACCGACATGAATGTTATAGCCGTAATCACATCTAAAAGTAGATTCAAGATGAATATTATCTCCTGTCGTTCCGAATAATTCTTTTACGATTTCGCTACGCTCTTTCAATTGCTCTTCTGGCGTATCATTTAATTTTCTCGTTAATATACGTGCTTGCTCTCTTTCTTGTACTAAAACTGGATCAGCCGGTATGTACATTTCTCCTAGTATCATCTTTTCTTTTTCTGTTTTCATCATACTATCCCCTTCAACTTATATATATAAGTTCATGATATCCTAAAAAAGAAAGGCCTGAACATTTTTCGTTCAGACCTTTCTCTCTTAATCTTCCATCGTTGATAAGTCACCTGTTGGTAAGTTTAACTCCCACGCTTTTAATACGCGGCGCATAATTTTACCACTTCTCGTTTTCGGTAATTTATCTCTAAATTCAATTTGTCGTGGCGCTGCATGAGCTGCTAGGCCTTTTTTTACAAATTGACGAATTTCTTCTTTTAATTCATCAGATGGTTCGTATCCTGCTCGAAGTGCGATAAACGCTTTAATAATTTCGCCGCGCACCGGATCAGGAATACCAATTACACCAGCTTCTGCAACAGCAGCATGCTCGATTAGTTTACTTTCTACTTCAAACGGTCCAACTCGCTCACCTGACGTCATAATTACATCGTCAATACGTCCTTGGAACCAGAAGTATCCGTCTTCATCCATATAAGCTGAATCACCTGATACATACCAGTCTCCCGGCATAAAGTATGACTCATATTTTTGCTGGTTATTCCAGATTCCACGCATCATAGCTGGCCAACCTTTACCAATTGCTAAGTTACCCATTGTGTATGGAGGCACTTCATTTCCTTCATTATCAACAATCGCTGCTTTCACACCTGGAATTGGTTTACCCATTGAACCTGGACGGATTTCCATACAAGGATAGTTACAAATAACTTGTCCACCTGTTTCTGTCATCCACCACGTATCATGAATACGAAGTCCAAATGCATTCATACCCCAGCGAATTACTTCTGGATTTAAAGGCTCACCTACGCTTAATACGTGGCGTACTTGTGATAAGTCGTATTTTTTAATTGCATCTTGTCCAGCTCCCATTAACATACGGAACGCTGTCGGTGCACTATACCAAACTGTTACACCGTAATCTTGCAGTGCTTCATACCATGCATCTGGACTAAATCGTCCACCTAAAATAACATTTGATGCTCCGACTAACCACGGTGCAAAAATGCCGTAAGCAGTTCCCGTTACCCAGCCCGGGTCAGCAGTACACCAATATACGTCATCTTCTTTTAAATCTAATACCCATTTCGCCGTTTGATAGTGCTGAACCATTGCATTTTGCGCATGGAGAACACCTTTTGGCTTACCAGTAGAACCAGACGTATAGTGAAGAATTAAACCGTCTTCGCGGCCTAACCATTCGATATGTAATTCTTTTGAAGCTTGTTCAAATAAAGGATTGAACGCTACTGTTTTACCGCCTTCTTCTACATTATCTCCAACAAGAAAGACTGTTTTTAAAGCTGGTAAATCATTTAATGGTATACGCTCTAACAATTCAGGAGTTGTAATTAACACCTTTGCTTCGCTATCTTCTAAACGATCACGAACTGCGCCTTCCATAAATGCTTCAAATAGCGGTCCAACAATTGCTCCTAATTTCACTGCACCTAAAAGCGCGAAATATAATTCTGGAGAACGTGGCATAAAAATAAAAACGCGATCGCCTTTTTCAACATCGCCATAATTTTTTAGGACGTTTCCTGCTTTATTAGAAAAATCCTTCATTTCCTTAAATGTATATTTCTCTTTTCGCGATCCATCTTGATAATAAAGGGCTACTTTATTTTTTCGATCAGATTTCGCATGCTTATCAATTGCTTCATACGCCATATTTACTCGGCCTGTTTCATTCCAAGTAAAATGTTTATTAACCTCTTCCCAGTTAAAATTCGCGTATGCCTCTTCATAATTCGGCAAATTATTTTCTCCTTTAATGACAGGAAGCGTTTCTACTTTCATACTTTACATCCCCCTCCTATGTATTCTATTATCTATTATAATGATATTATTTAAAATTTTCAGTATATTTGTTGATTTTTAGACAAATTTTTAATGACAAAATTCGATTCACATCGCATATATTATAAAGTACGATATTAATAGATTCACAAACCCTCAAGGTGGTGAGCAATACATTGATTCATAAAAAAATATATAATGCTAGAAACTTAAAAACAGCGAAAGGCACTTTAATTATTGAAGGTCCTGTCTCTACCCATAATCTTGAAATGTATGAATTCCATCCAGATTTAGTTGCGTTTCGTCCTGCCGAGCAGCAATATAAAGCAATTGTCGAAATTTCTAAATTACCAGAAGCACGTCTTATTATTGCTAGACATGACCAAACGATTGTTGGATATGTTACATACTTGTATCCTGATCCGCTCGAACGATGGTCAGAAGGAAAAATGGAAAACTTAATTGAGCTCGGGGCAATTGAAGTCGTCCCAGCCTTCCGTGGGTGCTCTGTCGGAAAGAACTTATTAGAAGTTTCTATGATGGACAATTATATGGAAGATTACATTATATTGACGACTGAATATTATTGGCACTGGGATTTAAAACAAACAGGCTTAAATGTTTGGGAGTACCGAAAAGTAATGGAAAAGATGATGAATGCTGGTGGTTTACAATGGATGGCTACAGATGATCCTGAAATTTGTTCACATCCTGCCAACTGTTTAATGGTCCGCATCGGTAAACGCGTCGATACGGATTCTATTCAAGCATTTGACCGTCTACGTTTTCACAATCGTTTTATGTATTAATAAAGGGGGCAACTGGAATGATTGTAGAAGAAATTATGAATCAAGATGTGGTGACACTACATCCAAACGATACAATCGAAACAGCAATCCGAACGATACGCACGAAAGGCATTCGGCACATTCCAATTGTCGATCAAAATAATCATGTTGTAGGCATTATTTCTGATCGGGATGTAAGAGATGCAAGTCCGTCTATTTTAGATGAACAAGTTTCACTCGATATGCTGAAGCAACCACTTGAACTTATTATGAAACATCCTGTTATGACTTGCCATCCTCTCGATTTCGTTGAGGAAATTGCTACTTTATTTTTTGAAAATAAAATTGGCTGTCTCCCTGTTACAAAGGCTGGAAAGTTAGTTGGAATTATTTCTGAATCTACTGTACTGCACACGTTAGTAAAATTAACAGGAGCACATCAACCAAGTTCGCAAATTGAAATTCAAGTAAAAAACGAACCTGGTATTCTTGGAAAAGTCGTTGCTATTTTTAGTGATTTACAAATCAATATCGTGAGCGTTCTCGTCTACCCAGCAAAAGATGAGAATGATAAAGTACTCGTTTTCCGCATTCAAACGATGAATCCTCTAAAAGTGATTGATGCACTTGAAGCAGAAGGCTACCGCGTATTATGGCCAAACATCATGGGGATGCAAGCATGAGTAGCGCGTTTATTTATTCGGATGACTTTCGGGGCTATTCATTTAGCCCTGATCATCCTTTTAACCAACTGCGCGTCACACTTACGTATGATTTATTACAAAAGGGCGGTTTCATCTCTCCCTCTCAAATCATCTCACCACGGATGGCTACAGATGAAGAGATTGCCTATGTTCATACAGAGGAGTACATAAATGCGGTAAAATGTGCTGGAGAAGGAAAGTTAGAAAAATCAATTGCGATGACATATGGACTCGGAACAGAAGATACACCGATGTTCCCAAATATGCACGAAGCAAGCGCACTGCTCGTTGGCGGTACGTTAACAGCTGTCGATGCTGTTCTTTCTGGAAAAGTAAAACACGCACTTAATTTAGGCGGCGGCTTACATCACGGCTTCCGTGGCAAGGCATCTGGTTTTTGTATTTATAACGATAGTTCTATCGCAATGAAATACATTCAAAAGAAATACGGTTTACGTGTTTTATATATTGATACTGATGCTCATCACGGCGATGGTGTACAATGGTCATTTTACGATGATCCTAACGTATGCACCATTTCATTACACGAGACCGGACGTTATTTATTCCCTGGAACTGGCGCTGTAAATGAACGTGGACAAGGTAATGGCTATAGTTATTCTTTTAACGTTCCACTCGATGCTTTTACAGAAGATGAATCGTTTCTAGAATCATATCGAACTGTCGTAAAAGAAGTTGCCGCATACTTTAAACCGGATATTATTTTAACGCAAAACGGTGCAGATGCGCATTATTACGATCCACTTACACACCTTTGTGCAACGATGAATATTTACCGTGAAATACCGAAGCTTGCTCGCGAAATCGCTAATGAATATTGCGACGGTCGCTGGATCGCTGTCGGCGGCGGTGGCTATGACCACTGGCGCGTCGTCCCAAGAGCGTGGGCGCTCATTTGGCTCGAAATGAACAACATCCAAAACATCTCAGGTTATCTCCCTCCAGAATGGATTGACGCTTGGAAAGGACAAGCAGAAACAGAACTTCCCCTCACATGGGAAGATCCAGACAACATGTATAAACCTATCCCCCGTAAACCAGAAATTGAAGAAAAGAATGCATTAACTGTAGCGAAATCCCTTGAAATTATTCGGAATAATATGACAAAATCTTTGTACTAAACGAAAAGGAGGCTCGTTTTTTAATAGCCTCCTTTTATTTATTGTCGATTTCTGTCAGTAAGTCGATATATTTTAATAATCGCTGATATATTTCGAGTTGCGCCGATATATTCTAATAATCGCTGATATATTTTCATTTCATAACAGCCTGGCCCAACTTTTACGAGAAAAGGTCGTGATATTATGTGGAAACGACAAATGCTCCGCACGAAACGTGGTACATTTGAACTCTTTACAAAAGGGAATGGTGAACCGCTTTGTGTTACACACCATTATTCACAATTTAATGAAACTGGTGATTACTTTGCGGATGTTTTTACTGCTACGCATCGTGTATTTCTCATTAATTTACGAGATGCCGGTAGCTCTGTAACCGCCCAGTCAGAAAACAAATTAAGCATGATTGAAACAATCCACGACTTAGAAGCAATACGAGAAGCATTACAACTTCCAACATGGCATTTCGCCGGTCATTCAACAGGTGGTATGCTTGGAATTTTGTATGCGATTACATATCCGAATTCCTTACAATCATTAGTCGTAACCGGAGCTGCAGCAAGTGATTATACGAAAACATCAAACTGTATTTACCATTCCTACCATCCACAATTTCATTATATGCAAGAACTAATCGAGAACTTGAAAAACCCTCATCTTACAAATGAAGAGCGAAAGGAACTATCTACTAAGAGAACAAAATTATCATTGTATAAACCAGAAAACTATAACTTTTATTTTTGTAGACCGATCAAAAAAACAATGTCCACCAGCCGCATGAACGCTTTCGCTCATGAATATTCTTCATTTGATTTAAGAGAGTCTTTACCTTCTATTAAAACAAAGACACTTATTATGTGCGGACGACACGATGTGCAGTGCCCAATTCAATATTCTATCGAGATGCATGAGGGTATACGTAATTCTATCTTTATTCCATTTGAGGACAGTAACCATTATCCTTTTTTAGAAGAGGCTACCCACTTTATTTCTATCACACAAGAATTTTACAAAACGTTATAACAGGGAAAATCCAGTTTTGAGTTCAGTTACTATTAAAAAAATCTAAATAAATAACATATGAATTCACAGACTAATGTACTAATAAAAGCTCAAAGTCTCTATATGACTTTGAGCTTTATTTTTTAGAAGAAAAACTTCATACTATAATAAAATAAAAGATAAAAAGAAAAAAGGACTAAACCTAAATCAATAAATACTGACTTTTTATCTCCTTCTTTTACGCTGATCGTAATACCAAACATACTTCTAACCATCCAAAAAGCCACCAAAAATAATCCACCTAAATGGTCATTTGTATAATCTTTATCATAAAACATTTGTATTGCACCAATAATTAATAAAATAAGTATGATATTAGTCCCAATCTTTAAAGCCTTGTTTGATTTAATATTCTTTCGTACATCCCCCAAAACCTAACACTTCCTCTCAAACCATCCTGCGTTTTATTTCTCTTTATATTTTAACACGAATTACCTAATATTCCCTTTAAAATTCAAATCATAAGTGTAATACACTATTACGCATATAAAAAACCTGTCAACACTTTGACAGGTTTACTACACATTAAAACGATAACCAGCTCCCCATACCGTTTCAATATATTGCGGGTGGGCAGGATCTCTTTCAATTTTTTCACGTAACTTTCTAATGTGAACGACAACAGTAGCTAAATCGCCAGCAGAATCTAATCCCCAAATACGTTCAAATAACTGTTCTTTATTTAATACTTGGTTTGGGTGCGTTACAAAAAATGTTAATAAATCAAATTCCTTCGTTGTAAACGCGATTTCTTCATTGTTTATAAAAACTTTCCTCGCTCGTTGATCGATAGAGATTCCATGAATATATAACGTATCACGTTGCTTACTTACATTTCCTGATAATCTTTCATAACGAGAAATATGTGCCTTTACCCTTGCGACTAATTCACTTGGGCTAAACGGTTTCGTTATATAATCATCCGCTCCTAATCCGAGTCCGCGAATTTTATCTATATCTTCTTTTTTGGCTGAAACAAGTAAAATCGGAATATCTTTTATAGCACGTATTTGTTTACAAATTTCGAATCCATTCATTTTCGGAAGCATAATATCTAAAATAATTAAATCATAGTCTTCTTGCAGAGCCATTTGTAAGCCTATTTCTCCAGAATGCTCTACATCAACTTGAAAATCACTAATTTCTAAATAATCTCGCTGTAATTCTGCAATACTTACTTCATCTTCTATTAGTAAGATTCTTTTCAATTTACTCACCACATTTCTCTACTTTTTCCAATGAGAAGAAAATGCTTGTGCCTTCTCTAGGCTCACTTTCCGCCCAAATTTCTCCGCCATGTTCTTCCACAATTTGCTTCGCAATCGCTAAACCAAGTCCACTTCCACCTGTGCTAGAGTTTCGAGATTGCTCTGCACGATAAAACCGTTCAAAAATATAAGGAAGTGTATCAGATTCTATACCTGATCCATTGTCCATCACTTTCACAATAACTTTATCGTTATCACTCGATACTGTTACAGCAATTTTTTTCTCTTCTTTATCCATGTATTTCACACTATTATGAATTAAATTTGATATCACTCTATTTATCTTTTCGCAATCAGCCGTTACATATAGTGGTGATGGATGTAATTGTAAGTACACTTCTATACCTTCTTCACTTAAATCCATCTGCATCTCTTCTATTAATTCCTGCATAAACATATTTAATTCAACCGTTTCAAACTGGAATGGGACTCGATTCAAATCGAGCTTCGAAAATAAAAATAGTTCATCAATGAGTGTATCCATATGTTTTGCTTTCGTATGAATCGTTGTTAAATACTTATCCATTTTTTCCGGGGTATTTGCTACCCCGTCCTTTATTCCTTCCACATATCCGATAATAGATGTAATCGGTGTTTTCAAATCATGGGAGATGTTTGAAATGAGCTCTTTTCGATTTTCTTCATACTGCGTTTGTACTTCAATCGACTCTTTTAACTTCTTCCTCATTTCCTCAAACCCTTGATTCAATTGACCTATTTCATCATGTGATGTAACTGGAATTTGAAATTCTAAATTCCCTTCTTTAATTCTCTCCGTCGCATCTTTCAATACAAAGATTGGTTTTATCACACTTTTTGAGACGAAATAGCTTACTAACCCAATGAGCAAAATGGCTAACAGTAAAAGTGCTACGAACAAAATCGGAAATAATTTTTGTGTAAGATCTACAAACGAACTTTGCTTTTTTAGTACAAATATACTCCCTTCTTCATTATTTTGAAAAGAAAAATCAAATTTTACATACCGATAAAATGTATCGCCTAGTTCCGTTGTACCACGACTATTAATATTTGCTGCTTCAAATTTCGGAAGGGCTTCTGTTACAGTCGAACTTTCAAAACCCTTTGTAGCATAAGAAATGGTTTCTCCCTTTCTTACAACTATTTTCACACCTTCTTTTTCAAGTGATGCAACGAACGATTCATCTAATAGTTGATATTGATGTTGCTTTGCCGCTCCTTTCAATTCAAGATACGCATTCTCTTCTTCTGGAGTCAGCGGCTTTTGAATATAAGAACTTTTATAAAAATTTTTCACTGCTTCCAAGTCACCTGTTATGGAAAATACAATTAAAAATCCCGCAACTAAAATAAGCGTAATGGAGACGAGAATAACAGCGATATAAGAAAATAAAAATCTTGTTTTAATAGACATCATTTACATCCTCACTTTATCACGCTATTTGTGGGCAGTAAGACTTCCACCTCAAAATTCGGTTAAAACAAAAAGTTAGATGAAAGTCGGGCTACCCGTAAACGCCCGATTGATTCAACTTTCATATTCATAAGCATAAAAATATATGTTCAATTACTCAAGCGATTTTATAGTAATTTTAGCGTCAGTTTATAAAAATTTAATGTTCTTATTTTACAGTTGAAATTAGGAGGTTGAAATTCCATGTTCAAAAAAACATTAAGCATGATATGTTGTGTAATTTTTTTACAAGGATGCTCGCAAGAACAAGAAGTAAAAAAGGAGATGACAAACATGGAGACTGCACTACTAGCAGCTACTGAAAAAAAACGAAACGAACACTGTTATATCTTTATTAAAACAAGGAGCAAATATAAATGCAACGGATAGTCAAGGACGCACCCCGCTTATGATTGCCACATACAAAAATGATATAAAGACCGCGAAAGCTCTTATCGATGCTGGCGCCGATGTAAATATCCAAGATAATATAAAAAACAATCCATTTCTATACGCCGGTGCGGAAGGTTACTTAGACATTTTAAAACTAACAATTGATGCTGGTGCGGATCCAGCACTTACGAATCGTTACGGTGGAACAGCTCTTATCCCAGCCTCAGAACATGGCTATATTACTGTTATAAAAGAACTCCTCACGCGAACAAATATCGATGTAAACCATGTCAATAATCTCGGATGGACAGCTTTAATGGAAGCTATCGTACTAAGTAACGGCGATGAAACACAACAACAAGTCATTCGCCTGCTCATTGAACACGGCGCAGATGTAAACATTCCCGATAATGATGGTGTCACCCCACTAGAGCATGCTCGTGCTCATAATTTTGAAGAGATAGAGAAGATTCTAGTAGAAGGACGTAAGTAAAAAGCTAACTTTTGCCTTCCTCCCCCACCCTATGCTACATTTAACCCGTTACATCAATATTGATAGGGTGGGAATACAAATGAATAAACCTAAAATTGGGATGATTGGACTTGGAAGTATTGCACAAAAGGCATATCTTCCAACACTTACGAAAGAATTAGATTGGCATTTTGTTGGGGCATTTACACCTAACGCGGAAAAAAGAAAACAAATTTGTCAGCAATACCGTATTCAAGACTTTCATTCTATTGAAACGTTAGCTTCAGAATGTGATGCAGTTTTCGTTCATAGTTCCACTGCTACACATTATGAAATCGTTTCTGAACTTCTGAAAAAAGGAATCGATGTTTATGTAGATAAGCCGTTAGCAGCTACAGTAGAACAAGCTGAAAAACTAGTCGAATTGAGCGAAAAATACAATCGAAAATTAATGGTCGGATTTAACCGCCGCTTCGTTCCTATGTACGTTGCTGCAAAAGAACAGGCTAATGCTATTTCATGGATTCGAATTGAAAAACACCGTACAAATAAAGTGGGGCCAAATACGTACGACTTTACTATGTTAGATGATTATTTACATATTGTAGATACTGCTCGCTGGTTAGCTAATGATGACCTTAACGTCGTTCATAATATGATGCAAATAAATGAGAAAAATGAACTTCTTTACGGCCATCATACATATACAACAACAAACGGACTATTACTTTCAACAGCAATGCACCGCCATGCTGGTACAAATTTAGAACAAATTGAACTTGTAACAGCAGGAAAAATCATTCGCGTAAAAAATATGAATACATTTGAAATCGAACAGGAAAATTCCGTTTCACAAAGCGGTTCTCCCTCATGGGAAACGACGTTAAAGCAGCGTGGTTTTGAAGATGCTGTTCATCATTTTATTGAATGTGTACACGGAGATACGAAGCCTGTTGTAGATGGATTAGAAGGATTAAAAACGCAACAAATGCTACAAACTCTACTTGACAAAGTAAATAAAAATTAAAACGGATACATTTTTCAGAATTTACTTTCATTCCCATTTCCCCTTTATTTCTCTCGTAAATTTCTATAGAATATGTTGATAGGAATTATAAATTTCATAATGAAACGTGGAAAGGATGGGATTAACACATGTGGAACGAGTTTAAAAAGTTCGCTTTCAAAGGGAATGTAATTGATTTAGCTGTCGGGGTTGTAATCGGTGCTGCATTCGGTAAAATCGTTAGTTCTTTAGTAAAAGATATCATCACACCATTACTTGGTATGGTATTAGGTGGCGTTGACTTTACAGATTTAAAAATCACATTTGGTAAGTCATCTATTATGTATGGTAACTTCATCCAAACAATTTTTGACTTCTTAATTATTGCAGCAGCTATCTTTATGTTTGTTAAAGTATTCAACAAACTAACTTCTAAAAGAGAAGAAGAAAAAACAGAAGAAATTCCAGAACCAACAAAAGAAGAAGAACTTCTTGGCGAAATTCGCGACTTATTAAAACAACAAAATTCTTCTAAAGATAGAGCATAATTGAACGGATAAAAAGGCATGCCCCTCTCGGGACATGCCTTTTTTATATGTTATAACGTTTCCGAATTCATATGAATAAATAAAATAATACCAGCAACCATAAGTACCATAATACTACCTGCAAATAGTGTAATACCGATGAACATTAAACTTGTGCTCATGTCCACTGATACACTTTCAGTAAAAATAGAAATTACATACGTGATAAGGGCAATTCCTGCAAGAATACTTCCTGGAACAAATCGCTTTAAGCCATTTTGTTTTAACGTCATATATGCAAAAAAAGCAGTCGTGCAAAGCGTAATTATCCAAAGAATGATCATCTTTTCTCCCCCCTCACAAACCTTTTCTTTCTATTATACATGACATTGCCCTATAATAGTTGAATTTGCACTTATGTGACATATAACAAGGGATCCTATTCTATATTATAGCCTAGAATAACATTGCAGGAAGAAAATCGATTTTCGTTACAAATAAATGGTTGTTTTTCCCTTTTGTTGATATAATTGTTATATAGAAATATTCTTTGTAAGGGAGTGTTCATAATGATATGGATTTCACTAATCGTATTAGCCTATTTCATCATTCTCGTCCCAATACAGTATAACTACATTAAGATGTTCAAAGAAAAACAGCAAAAAATGAATGTCGCACAAAATGAACTATACGACAAAATGTCTTATGAAGAATCCCAAGTACATTACCATTATCAAAGTAACGTATTTACAATACCAGCTTCACTTGTAGCAAGTATTGTTTATAAAGTGAAACATTCGGCATAAGGAGATTTCCCAAATGTACGCTGTAAAATTATTGTTTGAATCTGTTCATTCAGGTGAGCCTAATCCTAGTAAGATAGATGAGCATTATGAAGAGAATCACGATACGCTTTTTGAAGAAAGTATCATTCTCGTTAAAGCGAACAGTTTAGAGGAAGCTCATGATCTAGGGAAAAAGATCGCTATACAATCAGAAAATACGTACGATAATGTATACGATCAACAAGTAACATGGAAGTTTCAAAAAGTACTTCATGTTTTTGAGTTAGATGAAACGCCATTTGAAACAGGAAAAGAATTGTACGCAAGATTTTTACACGTTAAGAAAAATGAAACTGTAGATACAGTAGTTAAAAAATACTATCCTGAATATGAATAAAAGCTCACAGCAATCGCTGTGAGCTTTTTTATACTTACTTCGTTGAATCTCTAAATTGGATACGGTGAGGTAAGATAACAGTGTGATCTTCCACTTTTTCTTTGTTCATATACTTTGTTAATAAACGCATTGCTACTGCACCGATATCATACATTGGCTGTACAACTGTTGAAAGCTGCGGGCGTACCATTAGTGCAAGGCGTGTATTATCGAAACCAAGTACTTCTATATCCGTTGGTACGTTTAATCCAGCATCTTGAGCTGCGTGGATTACACCTAGTGCCATTTCATCAGAAGATACGAAGATAGCTGTTGGCTTTTCATCCATACTCCAAAGCTTTTCGAATGCTTCGATACCTGAATCATATGTGTAATCTCCATCGATTACAAGATTTTCATCATATGAAATACTTGCTTCTTCTAAAGCTTTTTTATAACCTTGTAACTTTTTAGCGCTTCCCGCTTTATCAATGAAAGGACCAGAGACGAAACCGATACGTTTATGTCCTTGCTCAATAAAGTGCTTCATTGCATCGTAAGCTGCTTGTGTATAATCAATATTTACTGATGGCGTTTCATTTTGCTCATCAAATGATGCTGCTAATACAATCGGTACTGGAGACTTTTTAAATTCTTCAATGTGAATGTCTGTAATATCTTCACCCATGAAAACAATTCCGTCTACTTGTTTTCCAAGCATCGTATTTAATAAATGGAACTCTTTCTCTTTGTTTTGGTCAGAGTTACTTAAAATGATGTTATATTTGTACATTGTTGCGATATCTTCAATTCCACGAGCAAGTTCTGCATAAAACGTATTTGAGATATCAGGAATAATAACACCCACTGTAGTTGTCTTCTTACTTGCTAGTCCACGTGCTACCGCATTTGGGCGGTATCCTAAACGATCAATTGCTTCTAATACTTTCTTTCTTGTTGTAGGCTTTACATTTGGGTTACCGTTCACAACGCGAGATACGGTAGCCATTGAAACGTTCGCTTCGCGCGCTACATCATAGATTGTTACGTTCATCTCATCGCACACTCCTTCTATTTTTGTTATCTATTTTTATGTATCGGTTACTTGAATGAAAAAAAGACATCAACTCTATTTGCAGATGCCACCAATCGTCCCGAGTTCTTCCTTTTACTAATGATACGATAAAAACGCAGGCTCATACAATATTTTCCCGCAAAAGTTTCGAAAAAATTCGCTTCTTTTCTCGTATTTTCGTATTTTTTATGAAAAAAAGGGTATTTTTTGTAAAAATATAGATGTTTCATAAGTAGAAACCGTATTTTAAACCGTACGATAGTAAATGAAATTGATATGAGCGATTTTTCAAATATATTGACCACACCTCAAATTATATCGGCGATTATCCGCATATTTCGACCACAACTCAAATTATATGAGCGATTTTTCGCATATATCGATTACAACTCAAATTATATGAACAATTTTTTAAACATATCGATTTACCAACAAAAATCGAACACAACAGGCACTATATAATAGAGAGGAAACTGTTCCAAAATGTTTTTTGGAATGCTTATTTCTTTTTTGTGATTTACTTCCAAATACTTTTAATTCTTTCATAAAGTCATTGAACTGTGAGATATTCATTTACTGCGCTGCATCTGCACCAATTGCCATCGCTGCTTTTGCAGCTGGTGGCAGAAGGTCACGTTGCCCTGTAGAATGCGTAACATCGACAACGATAGGTAAATGTGTTTCTTTCTTTAAAATCGATACAGCGGAGATATTAAGCGTATTACACGTCGCTCTTTCATACGTGCGAATACCTTGTTCACATAAAGACAACTTATTATAGCTGGTACATATACAATTATCACACGATATACCGCAATGAATTACTATAAAAAAACATCGAACATTTTCACTCACAATAAAAAAAGACAGTTTAAAACTGTCTTTTTTTACAAGAAGGAAACAAACGGTTTATCGCTGTTTTTCTCTTTTACAATAACTGCCTCGATTTTACTCTCGGACTTTATTTGTAATTGTACTTTCGCATCTTTAGGCAATTTCTCTAACATACCTTGAGCAGCCATTTGAGTAAGAGCCATTAATTCTGTTTTACCATTATATTTAATAACAATATTCATATTTAATGTATCCATTTGATTTTTCTTATAAGTAACTTTAGCATTAACTGGGATAAAATCTCCAGGAGAAAACTCTTTTATTGCCTTACCAAATTCACTTATTTTTGTATTATCTTCTCCATGTGCTTGTGTAAATTCATCAGAAGGATATGAATACGCTTTTTCATCGATTGTATTCCAACTTCCAAGGTTCGTATCATTTTTTTGAACGGTAGCACTAGCAATATACGTACCATTTTTTAACGAACTTGTACTTTCTTGTTTAAAAATAGCAAACGTAATTGGAGATTTGTTATATTTATCATTTTTATTAATAGCTTCTATAAGTTGTTTAGCAACTTCAGTACCTTTAGAAATGGCTTCTTCATTTGATACACTTGTAGACATAGATAAACCAATCATGACACCAGATAAACTTAATTCATTTGAATTCTGTTTCCCGAAATAGTCTTGTTCTATAATATTCGTTAAAACTGGTGCTTCTACTTTCGCGACTAGTTCATCAATTAACTTCTCTGGAATATACTGATTTAATTGTAATACGTGATTTTCTGTATCAAATTGTTGCATTGCAATATTCATTAAACCATTTTCATACTCTGCTAAATCTAATTTAGAATTTGTTTTTATATTAGCTGTATTAATAACCTTTTGTTCTTTTAAAGGAATAACAGTTCTATAATAATCTTTAGAAACAGCAGTTCTCGGAATCATACTTTTTTCTTTTGTATCTTTTTGTATAACTTCATCCTTCTTGCTAATCGTATTATTACTACAAGCTCCCAGTAATAAGCTTACGACTGCGAAGGATAATGCCATTTTCTTCATTACTTAAAACCCACTTTCAACAATCTAATTATTTAGTTTGAACTATTCATAGTGTACCATTAAATATATTTCAACAAAAACAAAAAAAAGAAGCAAGCACCTTTAGCTTGCTTCTTTTTACTTTATATTCTCTTCTAAAGCATCTTTTTTAATATTCCAATGAGAAGTATTCCATACTACTAGCCCATCTTTTATGTATAACACTTGTGGTGATTCGTGCTTAATACTGTACTGTTCTGCAACACGATTCGAAACATCTCTCGCATCTTGCACGTATAAGTAATACGCTGGTACTTCTCTTTCTTCATTGCAGTACGCTTGAAACTCTGTGTATGCACCATGACTAATCGGACATGTCGTACTATGTTTAAAAAGAACATAAGGCTCGTTCTTTTCTACTAAGACTTCAAGCTCTTCAATTGTTTCAAGTTTTGTCATATTCATCAAGATTCACCTCTCATACGAAATCTAGAGCGCTTCTCGTTCTTTTCAGCTTTTTTCTCAATTTTTTCTAATTTACGCTCTTCTTTTTCAACCTTCTTCTCTTGTCTCGATGCACGGTAATGATTGTATACTTCAATCGCCGCACTACTCCACTGTACAACTTGCGCTACTTTATCTGCATTATTTTCAATTTCGTCCGTAACAGACTCTGATACATTACGAAGTTTCGTATTTAAAGAATGGATTGTTGTTCCAATTCCATCTACACCTGCTACCACTTTATTTAATGATTGCGACTTCTGTTGAATATCATCAGCTAACGCATTTGTTTTATGTAATAATTGCTCCGTCTCTACACTAATTCCTTGCATTTGCTTTTCTAAACCTTCTAACGTGCTCGCAACGTTTTCTAACGTCTTCTGAACCGATAACAACGTTCTACATACATACACTACTAACACAGCAAAAGCAACCGCGATAATAGCCGCACTTACATATAAAAGAACTTGCATTTCATCACTTCCTTTATCTTTTTTCATACTTTATCCTATTATACAATCATTTTCCGTTTCATTCTAATCCCTATCTTTTCATTAGAATTTTCATACTTATTCGTTAACTTTAACATAAATGATTCAACAAATTCCACTAAGTAGGTTACAATAAGAAAGGATACATAATTAGTAGGGAGGCTTTACATATGAAAGATCCACGCATTGAAAAGTTAGCATACAATTTAATTAACTACTCTATTCGCTTACAAAAAGGCGAGAAAGTATTAATTGAAAACTTTGGCTTACAAAAAGAACTTGTAACTGCACTTGTAAAAGAAGCATATGCAGCTGGTGGTTTCCCATTCGTTTCTTTAAAAGATCATCAAGTAGATCGCTCTTTATTAATGGGTGCTACTGAAGAACATTTTGAACAAATCGCCGCATATGAAGCGAGCGTAATGAAAGATATGGACGCTTATATCGGGCTTCGCTCTGGCGACAACATTAACGAACAAGCTGACGTTCCAAGTGAGCGCATGAAAGTTCACGGTCAAACAGTTGGTAAAAAAGTTCATAGAGACATCCGTGTTCCGAAAACACGCTGGGTTGTTCTTCGCTACCCAAATGCTTCTATGGCACAGCTTGCTAAAATGAGCACAGAAGCTTTCGAAGACTTCTACTTCGAAGTATGTAACTTAGACTACGGTAAAATGGATAAGGCGATGGATAGCCTTGTTACATTAATGAATAAAACAGATAAAGTTCGCCTAACTGGTCCTGGAACTGACTTAACATTCTCTATTAAAGACATTCCAGCTATTAAATGCTCAGGTCATTTAAACATTCCAGACGGTGAAGTATACTCTGCACCAGTTCGTGATTCTGTTAACGGTACAGTTTCTTACAACACACCATCTCCTTACAACGGTTATACATTTGAAAATGTACAACTTAAGTTTGAGAACGGCCAAATCGTTGAAGCAACTGCAAACGATTCAGAGCGCATTAACAAAATCTTTGATACAGACGAAGGTGCACGCTACGTTGGTGAATTCGCAATTGGCGTAAACCCATACATCTTACATCCAATGGGAGACATCCTATTCGATGAAAAAATCGATGGTAGCTTCCATTTCACTCCTGGACAAGCTTACGACGATGCATGGAACGGCAACAACTCTAACATCCACTGGGATTTAGTATGCATCCAGCGCCCTGAATATGGCGGCGGCGAAATTTACTTCGACGACGTACTAATCCGTAAAGACGGGCGCTTCGTTGTATCTGAACTAGAAGCTTTAAATCCTGAGAACTTAAAATAATAATAAAAACGCTCGGGATTTTTTCCGAGCGTTTTTTTATCTTCACTCTATATTGAGCTACTTTTCTCCCTTTTTGTTTGCTGGAAGTGAAAATAATACAAAAGCGCCACTGCAATAGTACCAATCAATATCGGAACATATAAAGGCAGATCCCATTTCATATATACTCTAGTGCAGCCAACAATCACGAACAAAATTTCCAAGCAAAACAAAGGTTTTACATATTTCATTTCTTCCCTATCATTTCTATTTTCACATTTGGATTTTCTTTTTCTACAAGTGATACAAACTGCGTCATATCTTGCGGCATCGCAATCATATGTACTTTGTATGCATTCGTCGTAATTTCAAGGGACTTCCCAACTTGACGAATTATTCTTATCTCTTTCAATACGATATCATCATTTAAAATACCGTACTTTAGCACGCCATTTTCTACTTTATGTTTTTTAATAAATACTTCCCAAACGAGTGGTACATTTACAATAAAGCATAAACCCATCCCAATTAATGCTGACATCCACTGCTCTTTATTTGCGAAAAGCATGACAAGTGGATATACGAACATAAAAACTAACGTGAGACAAACGAAAATTACTACCGACTTACTTCTTTGAATCGGAATGTTCATACACGCACCCCCTAACTTAAATTATAACATTTTTTTCCATTTTAGTTCGTAAAAAAAGGCCATTTCTACATCACCTTTTTCACAATGTACCTATAAAATTTCTTATCTACCTGTAACACTGGAAAGTTTTTCGGCAACTTGTCTATACTCACACTTTGAAAACCATTCTTTTCATAAAAACGATGTGCAGCTAAAAATTTCACTGTTGTTCCTAAGTAAATATCCTTCAATTTTTTATCCTCAGCCCATGAAATTGCTTTTTGAAGCAACATATGTGAGGCGCCCCATTCTTTTCCACGAAACTCTTTTTGTACGAACATTTTTCTTAGCGCTACTTGATGATTCTCAATATCTAATAAAGCTACTGTTCCAACTACTTTACCATCATAAATTGCTACCCAAAAGTTTCCGTGATCCTTTTGATAGAATGTTTCTATTTCAAGTAAATCAGGTTGCTCTTCTTTCGTAATGGGAACATTATACTCTTTTTGCTGAATATGAACGATAAGATCTACTACTTCCTCTTGAAACGTACTTTCATACGGAATAATACGAATCTTCTCGTTCATCGAATATCCTTCCATTCTGAAGCTAGTAAACTATATACAGCGATATCATGAAAATGATCATATATCCATTCATCATCTCTTAAAATACCATCTAATGTAAACCCTAAACGTTCTGGAATCGCGCGGCTTTTCACATTTTCAACACCGCACCTGATTTCAACTTTATTCAGCTTTAAATTTTCAAATGCATAATGAAGTACAGCCTTTACGCTACGCGTCATAATGCCTTTCCCACCAGCATCTTCTGTAAGATAATATCCAAGACTCGTCGCTTTCTTCCCCCAGCTTACCGGATGAATTCCTACCATTCCAACGAGCTTTCCTTTGTAACGTATACCACTTTCAAAACCGTTTCCCTCTGCAAATTTCTTTAACCACATCGGAAAAATCTCATCATAAGCATCAGCAGATTTCGTTCCATCTACCCAAGGGAGCCATCTTCTTAAATGGTTACGATTTTGATCTAATAATTCATATAATTCCTCTTTATGATGTTTTTCTAATAGTTGTAGTTCAATTTCATCATCTACTCTGAGTGTGAACATGTTTTTTAACCCCTTTTTATTTTTCTTATTATTCTAACATCTCAAAATAAAAAATGTTAAATATTCACACTTTCTTTTGATTTTATTTGTATAAAACCGGAAGAATACAATACTCCCGTAACAACTAATATCATCCCTATACATTGTGCGGGTGTTATATTTACTCCTTCTATAAAAGAAATAAGCATTGTAACAACAGGCACTAAATTAAAAAATAAAGATGTTCTCGCTGCACCAATTTGAACAATTCCATTATTCCACCATAAGTAACCAAGCACACTCATTCCCATTGCCATGAAGAGAATCGCTCCCCAAGCTAATAAAGGAACCTCCGAAACGGGTACTATACTTTTTTGCGTGGAAGATATCATAATAAAGGCAAGCGCACCAATCGTCATCGTATATGTCGTCGTTTGTATTGGGCTACCAGCTTTAATAAATCTTCTGCCTAGTACACCGTATAACGCCCAACAAATATTCCCTAGTATAATATAAAAATCCCCTTTAGAAAATGATAAATGTTGTAGTGCGGTAAACGAGCCTTGTGTAAGCACAAAAACAACACCAAGTAGCGCAAGTAACATTCCAATTACTTGGCTCTTCACTATTTTCTCTCGTAAAATGACACTTGCTAATAACGTCGTAACGAGCGGATTTGTCGACATAATAAGTGCACCATTCATAGCTTCTGTATATTTCATTCCTAAAAAGAAAAAGAAGTTAAAGCCGAATACACCAACTATACCAAGCAAAAGGTAATAAGCCCTATTCTGTCTCCATACTTCCCACTCAAAATCTTTTCGTATTTTTAATAGACATAACATCACAAGTGCAGCAATTCCAAAGCGCCATGCCGCTATATGAATCGCTTCGAAATACTGCACCGCATATTTCGAAGCGTTAAATGTCCCACCAGTAAATATCGCAAATCCTAACAGCTGCGCATATACTTTATTCTTCATTGTCAGCCTCCGAGTTTTTCTCTTCTAAAAAACCGTAATAAATTTCTAATTTCTCTTCTGTTAGTTGAACTACTTTTTGCAATTGTTCCTGTTGTTCTTTTAACCGCTCTAAGTGAGTTGTTAAAATTAAAATTCTCTTTTTTACTTTCGTAGGTACTTCCTCTTTCCGCTGCTTGATTTCCTCTATAATACATCCATCACTTGCAAACTCAGCGATTTCTTCTAATGACATTCCAGTTTGCTTTAATGAATATAAGAATTTTAATAGACGCACATCACCTTCTGTATACTGACGAATGCCGCTATTTCGCGTTGGTGGTGGTAATAAACCTAACTTCTCATAATAGCGCAAAGTATGAATCCCCATCCCTGTTAACTCTGCTACTTCACCGATTTTATACATGTTCTCTCCCCCTTGTTTTTACATATTTATCTTACAACCTAGAGTTAACTCTAGGTCAATACGCAAATAAAATGAAACTTTAATCAGTGGGAGTTTTACTGCCCACAAATAGCGGGATAAAATATGAACACAACAAAAAAGACGCACAGCCAAGCTATGCGTCTTTTCTATTACTTCTCTGCAACTTGAACTTCTTTTACGTAAGCTGCTTCGAATTTTTGGATGTCTCCTGCGCCCATGAAAATTAGAACGCCGTTTTTATGTTTCTTTAATACATCCGTTGTTGTATCTGTAATTAGTTCTGCACCATCAATACGCTTTTGCAGATCTTCGATTGTTAAGTCACCTTTTTTTTCACGTGCTGATCCGAAAATATCACATAAGTATACTTGGTCAGCTTTGCTTAGGCTTTCTGCGAACTCATCTAAGAACTTTTCTGTACGTGAGAATGTATGTGGCTGGAATACAGCGACAACTTCACGCTCTGGGTGTTTTTGACGAGCAGCTTCAATCGTTGCGTTAATTTCTGTCGGATGGTGTGCGTAGTCATCGATGATAACTTGCTCTCCCATCGGCTTTTCATTAAAGCGACGTTTTACGCCTTCAAAAGTTGTTAATTGATGTTTAACTGCTTCTACATCAACATTTTCGTAATGGCAAAGCGCAATTACTGCTAATGCATTTAATACGCTGTGGTTGCCGTATCCTGTAATTTTGAACGTGTCATAGTACGTATTACGAACGAATACATCGAATATTGTACCATCTGTTCTCTTTTGAATGTTACGTGCTTGGAAATCATTATCTTCTCCAAATCCATAGAAAATAACAGGTACTTTCGCTTGAATTTTTTGAAGTTCTTCATCATCACCACATGCAATAATACCCTTTTTCACTTGCAATGCCATCTCTTGGAATGCACCAAATACATCATTGATGTCTGCAAAATAATCTGGATGATCAAAATCAATATTTGTCATAATTGCATAGTCTGGATTGTAAGACAAGAAATGACGACGATACTCACAAGCTTCAAATACAAAATACTTACTATTTTCTACCCCATGCCCAGTTCCATCTCCAATAAGGTAAGATGTCGGGTGTGCACCTTGCATTACATGGGCTAACAAACCTGTTGTTGATGTTTTTCCATGTGCACCAGTTACAGCAACACTTGTGTATTGGTTCATAAGGTCACCTAAAAAGTGGTGGTAACGATGTACTGGGATGTTTAATTCTTTCGCTGCTACGATTTCTTCATGCGTATCAGGGAATGCATTTCCTGCAATAATCACTTGTCCTTCTTTAACATTATTTTTATCAAAAGGAAGGATTGAGATATTACGCTTTTCCAACGCTGTTTGTGTAAAGAAACGCTTTTCATAATCAGACCCTTGAACAGTATGCTTCATGTCATGAAGAATTTGTGCTAATGAACTCATTCCTGTTCCTTTAATTCCTACAAAATGGTAAACTGTCATCTTAAAGAACCTCCAACATTTCGAACTAATACAACGGCCTATCTATAAGACAGTATATGAATCTTTTCTTATTTTGGTAATCATCATACATTTTGATGTAGTGAAGTTATTCTTTCTCTTCACTTATCAGGATAAACTCGTACGTACTTCTTTGTATGCCCATATCAAGTCCATTATAGCAAAAAAGAAGCCGCTATACTATGATAACAGAAAAACTGATAGGGTCAATCACCTATCAGTTTTTCTCTCTTTTACATATCTTCTCTTGTTTCTAATTGAACACGCTCTAGACGTGGGTTTGGACGATATTTACGGCCAGCTTTCGCTTCTGGTTTTCCATTTAATTCTACGTTATCACCAGTAAAGCCAATATTCATTTTTAATAAGCTACTTCCTACCCCGTATATATCCACAGGCACGTTTTGAGCTTCAAATTCACGAATACGCTTCTCATCAAATCCACCAGTTACAACGATGTCTACATGCTGGAATCCTTCCTCATCAAGTGCTTTACGAAGTGCAAATACAAGCGATGGGTTTACACCACGTGGATCGAATGTTCCAAGTACTTCTGGGTGACGAATGAAGTATTGATCAATCATTGTACGAGACGTATCGACACGCACGCCTTTTAATGTTGATCCAAATTCACGCGCTACGCGAAGTGCATCTGTAATGACATCATTATTGTAATCAATTAATACAACTAATTCATCTTCTGGGAATTTCTTATGATATGCTTTTGCGGCTTCCACAACATCACCATTAAACATTTGAATTAATGCGTGAGGCATCGTCCCCATACCACTTCTGCCCCACCATTCATTCATCGCATGCGTCGCTTGTGCGCTCATACCTCCGATGTATGCTGCATAACCGTCACCAGCTTGTTGTGTATAATGATCGTCACGGTCTCCCATGAAAATAACTGGTTTTTCTTTATCTACACTACGTGCAGCTTGGACAACGTTATATACGTTTGTCGCAACCGATGTACGACGAGCTAAAATCCCATCAATGACACCTTCTAAAAATCCGAAATTTTCATAAGGACCATGAATTGTTAACACTGTTTCAAATGGACTAATATTATCGCCATCTTTTAAAGAGTTAATTTCAAGTTCCTCAGGATTTTTAGCGAATGTTTGCAGCAATGCAATTACTTCATCTGTTCCGCAAAGAACTGCATTTTCCTTTTGGAAAAATTGCATCGTTACAATACTTTTCGGGCGAAATTCTTCAATGATTTCTCTAGTCTTTAAAAAGTAAACGGCAGAGAACCAACCTTCTCCAACACGTTCGTCAAATTTAAATGTTCTATTTGTTAGTCTATTTATTTCACCTTTTAATTTTAATTCAATTTCTTTCATGTCGCTTTACTCCCTACTTTACTATCCAACATTTTCTCTTAGTATACAGCAAAACCGTTTACTATATATTTGTTTCCTGCATAGCAGCGAATTCATCCTCAGAAATAAGGACATCTCTCGGTTTCGTTCCTCTTCCTTCAGAAATAATCCCTTGCGATTCCATCTCTTCAATGAGACGTGCCGCGCGATTATAACCGATGCGGAATTTTCGCTGTACAGAAGATGTGGACGCTCCCCCTTGTTCTACAACAAATTGACATGCATCTAAAAATAGTTCATCTTCCGACTCACTCTGTTCTGATTTTGCTAATAAATCCTCTTGCTTAAATAAGTAATTCGGCTTCATTTGCTTTTTCACATGATCAACTGTTTTTTCAATCTCATCATCCGATACATATACACCTTGTACACGAACTGGCTTAGATGTACCGTTCCCTAAGAATAACATATCACCACGGCCAAGTAATTTTTCCGCGCCACCAATATCGATAATCGTACGCGAATCAACTTGAGATGATACAGTGAACGCTATACGCGTTGGAATATTTGATTTAATTAAACCTGTAATAACATCTACCGATGGACGCTGCGTCGCAACTAATAAGTGAATACCACAAGCACGAGCTTTTTGGGCAATACGACAAATCGCTTCCTCAACATCACCAGGTGCCACCATCATTAAATCAGCTAACTCGTCAATGACGATAACAATGTAAGGTAATGTCTCACCCGGAATTTCTCGCTCGCTTACAATCGTATTATAACGCGTTAAATCACGAGCACCAGCATGCGCGAACAATTCATAACGGCGTTCCATCTCTTCAACTGCCCACTTTAATGCAGCGGTAGCTGCTTTTACATCCGTAATAACAGGTGCTACAAGATGCGGAACAGAATTATATGGTGCAAGCTCAACCATCTTCGGATCAATTAGTATTAACT
This sequence comes from Bacillus toyonensis BCT-7112, assembly GCF_000496285.1. Lineage (GTDB taxonomy): Bacteria > Bacillota > Bacilli > Bacillales > Bacillaceae_G > Bacillus_A > Bacillus_A toyonensis. Next base: position 1,884,789 of record NC_022781.1, read on the forward strand.
TCACTTCATGTGGCTTCGCTTTATATAAAATACTCGTTAAAATTGCGTTAATACACACACTTTTACCAGAACCCGTTGCACCCGCAATAAGTCCGTGTGGCATTTTTCGAATATCGGTTACAATTGGATCACCAGAAATATCAAGTCCAAGCGCAACAGTAAGTGGTGATTCACTCTTTGTAAACACAGGACTTCTTAAAATTTCACGAAGAAATACTGGCTTACTTTCTTTATTTGGAACTTCAATTCCAATCGCACTCTTCCCTGGAATTGGTGCTTCAATACGAATATCTTTCGCAGCTAAACTCAGCTTAATATCATCACTTAAGTTTGTAATTTTATTTACTTTCACACCTGGATCTGGCTGTACTTCAAAACGAGTTACTGCCGGCCCTTGCGATACATTAATAACATGTGCTCCAACATGGAAATTATTAAACGTTGTATCTAACAATTCTTTTTGCTCTTCCAACCATTCCGTATTATCTAACGCTGACTGTTGCGGGATTGACAATAATGCTAATGGCGGAACGGTATATGTTGGTGGTGTTTGTAATACATTTCGCATATCGTTCTCTCTTTGATTTACAACATATGCTTTCTCTTGTGGTTCTGTACTTGAACTTGGCTTTTGTACTTGCCCTGCAACCATTTGTTGTACTGGTCTTTCTTCCACTCGTGATTCTACTACCATTTGTTGCACTGGTTGTTCTTCCATTCGTGATTCTACTACCATTTGTTGCGCTGGTTGTTCTTCCACTTGTGGTTCTACTACCACTTGCTGCATTGGCTTTTCTTCCACTTGTGGCTCTACTACCACTTGCTGCATTGGCTTTTCTTCCACTTGTGGTTCTACTACCACTTGCTGCATTGGTTTCTCTTCCACTTGTGGTTCTACTACCACTTGTTGCACTGGTTGTTCTTCCACTCGTGGTTCTACTACCATTTGTTGCGTTGGTTGTTCTTCCACTCGTGGTTCTACTACCATTTGTTGCGTTGGTTGTTCTTCTAATTGGTGTACAGGCTTATTCTCTACTCGCTCACTCATAGAAGATTGCATTGCACTCGTTCTAGCCGCATGTCTTTCCATTAATCGCGTTCTGTCTTGTTTCAACATAACAACATTAAATGGTACATGACGCTTTTTCTCACGTTTTGGCTCTTCTTTTTGCACAATTGGTTGTTCTTCAGCGGCTGGCCCTTCTTCTGCAACTGGTTGTTCTTCAGCGACTGGCCCTTCTTCTACAACTGGTTGTTCTTCAGCGACTGGCCCTTCTTCTGCAACTGGTTGTTCTTCAGCGACTGGCCCTTCTTCTACAACTGGTTGTTCTTCAGCGACTGGCCCTTCTTCTACAACTGGTTGTTCTTCAGCGACTGGCCCTTCTTCTACAACTGGTTGTTCTTCAGCGACTGGCCCTTCTTCTGCAACTGGTTGTTCTTCAGCGGCTGGCCCTTCTTCTGCAACTGGTTGTTCTTCAGCGGCTGGCCCTTCTTCTGCAACTGGTTGTTCTTTAGCGACTGGCCCTTCTTCTACAACTGGTTGTTCTTCAGCGACTGGTTGTTCTTCAGCGACTGGCCCTTCTTCTGCAACTGGTTGTTCTTCAGCGGCTGGCCCTTCTTCTGCAACTGGTTGTTCTTCAGCGGCTGGCCCTTCTTCTGCAACTGGTTTACTTTCCTCTGTTTCTGCAATTAAAACATTCGCAAAACTTTGGACATCTTCCATCGTTTGTTCATCAGCCTCAGCAACATGTATGAATTTATTTTTTTGTTCAATTGCTTCATCTAATACCATTTCTTGCTGCGTTTCCTCAAGTTCTACAATTGCTTCTACTTCAGACCCCTCTGTTTCTGCAATTACTTCTGCTTCTTCAGTTTCTTCCATTTCCGCCATTACTTCTGCTTCTTCAGTTTCTTCTGCTTCCACCATTACTTCTGCTTCTTCAGTTTCTTCTGCTTCCACCACTACTTCTGCTTCCGCCACTACTTCTGCTTCCGCCATTACTTCTGCAACTTCTCCAAGCTCTTCTGGTATTTCCACAATGATTGTTTCTTCAAGTTTTTCTTCTGCTTTGACAATCACTGATTCTTCTGGAGCTTGCTTTTCTACTTCCATAATAGGTTGTTCTATTTCTGTATTACATTTAATTTCTTCTGATAATATTGTATCCTCGTGCTCTACTTTGGAATCTACTAATTCCTCTTGTAAAATGTTTTCATTTAGCACCACTACATCTTTTTCTTGCTCTGCATCTTCCATACGCTCAGCTACCGTTTTATGAAGTAATTCATCCGCTGAAACTTCCTGCGGTGTATTTATTTCTTGAATTACTTCTTTTTCTTCTACTACTGGCTCTTGGCGCTCAATTTCATAACCGTTTTTCTCGAGCCATTGATCAACAACTGACTTTTCTTCCTTTTTACTCTGTTGACCTTGCTGATCAACGTCTTGATGACTAGAAGAAGTCGGTGCTTTTCCTTCTGAGAAATAAGATAATGTATACCCTTTTTTCTCTAACCATGCATCAACGACTGATTTGCCCTCTACAGATATTTCAAGATCTTCTCTTTCCTTTTCTTCCTCCTGCTTTTCTTCCTTTTTCTCTACTGAAGGACGATTATATCCATAAATCGGCGAAATCATTTCTGTTGGACGAAATGGTCTACGGCTACTTTCTTGCGGCGATACAGATACTTTTTTTACGACTGGCTCTGGATCCGGTTCATATTGCACTTCCGGCTCTTCGTATGTAGAAACTGCATTCTCCACATACTGCCGTCTACTTCTCTCCACTTTTATTCCTCTTTGAGTAGGCTGCTCTTCGTATATACCTCTTTGAACAGGTTGTTCTTCAAAGTGAGGTAATTCTCTTACGTCATCCTCATCAAATCCATCATCTGGTATTAATGGAAAACGGCATTTACCTGCATTTCTGCTTGCCATTTGTGCTTCTCTTGCTTCAGTGTAGTGGTTTACACGAGGAATTTTCGGCTGACTTTCAATTTGTTTCATTGCTTCTTTATTCATCGCTGTTTGTTCTTCCTCTTTGTTAAACAGCTTTTTCATCCAATCTAACATGCTTACCACTCTTTCTACTAAATAGTAACATCCTTTATTGTATCAGCATTCGGCAAAAAGTGCAGGTAAAATTAAGCATGTCATATTTATCCATAACATTCTAATTTACGATTGTTTTCATATAGAAAAAAGCAGCCTTCCATGTAAGACTGCTTTTAAGCTTTACTCTTCCGATATTCATCTACACTATCTGTTACACTTTGCAGTAAAGAATTTACATACTGCGGGTCAGATAATTTTTTATCTTCATCCTGATTGGACATAAACCCGAGCTCTAATAGTACGCCAGGAACTTTCGCCCAATTAAATCCAGAAAGGTCATCCCTAAATTTAATCCCATTTACTTTCACCTGATTGTTTTCTCTCATTTTATTTACTATCTTTTGCGAGATTTGAAGACTTTCTGCATAAATCTCTTTCGTATAGGGACTTCCTTCTGCTGGCGTCAATACAGCAAACCCACTTTGATTTGGATTTTCAGAACCATCTGCATGAAGGCGTAAAAATAAATCTGCCTTATGATCGTTTGCGAATGTCGCACGTTCTTTATTGCTTATATCAACATCTTGTGACGTTCTCGTCATTACTACTTGTATCCCTTTTGCTTCAAGCTTTTCTTTTAATAAAAAAGACATTTCTAATACAAGTACAGTCTCTCTCTTTTTCGTCACAATACCCGTTGTACCATCTGTCACTTTATATTTTTGCGTCGTTGCCCCTGGTCCAATCGGTTCTAAATTTAAATTTGCTTTTTGTTGATGCCCTGGATCAATAACGACGAGAAACTTTCCTTGTTTTTCATTACTCTCTACTTTTTGTTCATTATTTTGCATAAGTTGCTCAGTTGGCTTCACCGGCGTATTTTCCTCTTTCTTTTCCTCGGCCGATACTTCCTCCCGCTTAGTTTCTACTTGTTCATTCGTTTGAATTGTTTGCGATTCTTCTTTTTTTTCTTGTTCTTCTTGCTGCTTTTCTACCGGTGCTTCTTTCTTATCATCTTTACTATTTTCTTGTGTAGAAGATAATGTTTCTTTTTTCGACTGTTCTTGTGAACAACCTCCCATATATATTCCAATGAATGCAGTCATGACCATTATTTTTATATACTTCATGCTTCTCTCCCATCACTTTGCACCGGACTCAAAGTTTTTCTTATAATTGTTTTATAACCTCATCCATATTTCCAATATAAACAGGCTGCCACGTTTCTGTACCACGCTCTGCCGTATAGACTGGATAAGCGTCATCATCCACATTCACGAAAACTGGATCACCCATATCTGTTTCATATCCAATAACAATCCATTCTTCTTGCCATTTTCCACTTTCATTGCTTATTAATGAATTTTTATGTTTATCATATCGATAACCGATCTGCCCTTTTTCCAGTTCATCTTCACTAAATACATATATTTCATAAGTACCTAGCTCAACATCTTGCTGTTTTGAAGTTTCAATTCGTTTTAGAAGTTCTGCGATTTTTGGTTGTTGTTTCATACGTTTATCCCCTTCTATTTTTCTAAATTTTAACTAGATTGTTTATAAAATACAATATAGATTTTTTTTAAAAAGGTGACACCCTTATCATATTAACGATTTTTTGAGTATATCTATCACAACTCTCAATATATCAACGATTTTTTAAATATATCTATCACAACTCTCAATATATCAACGATTCAATACGAAATTTCGACTTACCGACAAAGAATGATAAAAAGAAAAGAGAGGCTGTCCAAAAGGACAACCTCTCTTTTCTTATATCAATTAAAATTTAAACTCTTGTCCAACTTCAAAGCTATCTTCTAATACAAGAATACCTTTTTCTTGTGGAGCGTCTGGAAGCTCTAATTCACGTGCAGAGCAGATCATTCCAGAAGAAGGAACACCGCGAAGCTCAGCTGGCTTAATTAACATACCACTTGGCATAACAGCGCCGATTTTTGCAACGACAACTTTTTGTCCTGCATCAACGTTTGGTGCACCACATACGATTTGTAATGTTTCTGTACCGATTTCTACTGTACAAATGTTTAATTTATCAGCATTTGGGTGCTTTTCTTTTTCAGCTACATAACCTACAACAAATTTTGGAGAAAGATCCGCTTCTACTTTTTCTTCAAAGCCGTTCTTCGCTAAAATTTCGTTGATTGTTTCTACAAGCTCTTTCGTTAATGTCAGGTTACCTGTTTCTTTTACTTCTAAGTAAGAAGATGCATTAAAGATGTTGAATCCTGCTGTTACATTGCTTTCACGATCGTATACGCGTGCAACATCTCCTTTGCGATCAAAAGTACGGTTCTCTAAAGTAATATCTTGTAAGGCAACAATTAAAGTGTCACCAATTCCTTCAAGGTTATAAAAAACGTTCACTTCGTTCATCCTTTCTCTTTTCCATCTGTCTTCTTCCGATTCTTCGCTAAAATAAAGATTGGTTCAAAGTCCCCATCTTCATAAACGAATGAAAGTGATGTAATCGGAACATGCCCTTCGGCAAAAAATTTCATTGTCATTTGTGCAATAATATCATAACCGATTTCGTTGACGATATCAGCAATAATTAATACGTCTTGGTGAGGAACAGCAACAACCATGTCACCAGAGATCTTTTCACGCATCGATTGTAGTAACGTTTCGTTTAAAATACGACTCGCATCATACCCATCATTTGTGTTTAAAAAGTAGAATGTATTATCCGCTACTGTGTCCTGCTTAAATTCATAACCTAATGAGCGAGCATTAAATAATGCCATCTCGCGCACTTGCTGCTCTGTAAGCTCTAATTTTTGTAATAAGCGCTCATCAATTAGGCGATACGTTTTATTAGAATCTAGCGCGTAATAAATACGTGTTTCCGCCGTATGATCCGTCATAATAAACGGATTTCCTTCTTCTGATTGTTTTGGGAAAGAAGTAGAGCGAATAACAGGTAAAATTTTCGCCGTGCTATTTTCTTCTCTATGCATTGCAATTAACGCTTCTTGTACATAATAAGCAACCTCTTCAATCGCCTTTTCTTTGTTCACTTCCCATTTCGCTACTACTCCTGGAAGTGATACGTTAATACCTTTTTTCGAGTTTGTTTGTTCAATACGAAGAACTTCTTTCTCGCTATCATAATGAAAATCCCATTCTGGTCGAGATAATTTCTTCATTAACTCGTCTTTCATCTTTTTACTTGTCATTTTCATCTCTTTTTCCTCCCTTCCAAAAAAATAACCTCCCCCGCGAAGGTAGAGGTTGTTTTTACAATTCAATTGGCTAATTGTTTTATTTTAAACCTTCAATAAACTCTTCGATTTGCTCTTGTGTTTTACGATCTTTGTTTACATAGCGTCCAGTTTCTTCACCTTTATTGTACGCTACAAAGCTCGGAATGCCAAATACGTCTAATTTTACGCATAGATCAATAAACTCATCACGATCTACATAGTAAAATGAGAAATCACTATACTTCTCTTCTACTTCTGGCATAAATGGATCAACGAAACGGCAATCTGGGCACCATTCTGCTGAGAACATGAAGACTACATTCTCTTCATTTTTTAATTCTTGGAATTGTTCCATGCTTTCTAATGATTTCATCTATATTTCCTCCTCTAATGCGTGCACTTTTTTCACACTATAATCTTTTCTTTATACTACCATACATCGTACACGGTGCAAGGTTTATGCTTGCTTTTTATCATACTTATATTGCCCAACGAGTAACTTAACAACGTGTACAAATAATTCCGTTCGATCGACATAATCGTCTGTAAAAATACCGATAGCACCTTCGTGACTACGAATATCTTTCCGCTCTACAAACTCTTCCATCACTTCACTTAACTCTTTACCATCTTCAAGAGGCGTTAAAAAATCGTCTGGTAACTTAATACGTGCTCCTCCGGCAACGAATATCTTATCGTCACTCGTTGCGAGTGCGCCCCAGTTACACATAAATAAACCGTGATCCGTTTTCATCACGCCGCCTTCTAACCCAATACCAATTTGAGCTTCTCCTTCTTGCAATGCTCGCTTCGCTCTATTAATTGCTCCTTGCATCGTCTCTTCATCTGAAAATGGCTGTGCCGATACTCCCGATGGGACAGAAAGAGATGTAATTTCAGCATCTTTCCATACCTTCTCCACAGCCCCAACCTTCGTTTTATTCTTCGATCCAACTACTACCTTCATTTCGTTCACCTCTATAAGAATTCATTATTCTGTTCTAATATCCACTTCAGCACAAATGAAGTGCCAACCACTACCACACACCACCAAGGAATCCCTTCTACCTATAGTAGAAGGTGACTTCCCACAATATTTTTGGTCCCGAACACAAAAACATTCTTCCGCGGTCTTCATGCATTATTCGAGCACTAATTAAGCACTGACCGCTACTACACATCGCTGGGTCATCTCTCCTACCTAAAAAAAGAAAGAGCTCTGCAGCCCTTCCTCTTTACGCGTTATTCTTAATTGTTTCTAACGTCGTTTTGTCCGTTGTTCTTACAAGCTTTGTAATAAGTTCTTTTGCTGCTGCATAATCATCAACATGTAAAATAGAAGCATGCGTATGAATGTAGCGAGCACAAACACCAATTACTGCTGATGGGATACCTGAGTTACTTGTATGTACACGGCCCGCATCTGTCCCACCTTGTGAAATAAAGTATTGGTACGGAATATTATGTGTTTCTGCTGTATCTAAAATGAATTCGCGCATTCCTCGATGAGTTACCATCGTACGATCGTAAATACGAAGAAGAGCACCTTTTCCTAATTGACCGAACTGCGTTTTATCACCAGAAGCATCGTTTGCTGGACTTGCATCAAGCGCATAGAAAATGTCTGGTTGAATCATATTAGCAGCTGTTTGTGCTCCGCGAAGACCTACTTCTTCTTGTACAGTAGCACCAGAGTATAATGTATTCGGTAATGTTTCATCTTTTAATTCTTTTAATAACTCGATTGCCAGGCCACATCCATAACGGTTGTCCCAAGCTTTCGCCATAATTTTCTTCTCATTTGCCATCGGTGTGAACGGGCAGATTGGCACGATTTGTTGTCCTGGTTTTACACCAATTTCAATCGCATCTTCATAACTATCTGCACCTATATCGATTAGCATATTTTTTATATCCATCGTTTTTGCACGTTGCGCATCACTTAATAAATGAGGAGGGATAGAACCAACAACCCCTATAACAGGACCATTCTTCGTCATCACTTGTACGCGCTGCGCTAATAGCACTTGGCTCCACCAGCCGCCTAACGTTTGAAAACGAAGCATTCCGTTTTTCGTAATTTGCGTAACCATGAAACCTACTTCATCCATATGACCTGCTACAAGAACACGTGGGCCAGTTTCGTCCCCTTTTTTCAGACCAAATACGCTACCTAAACCGTCTTGCACAATTTCATCAGCATATTTGCTTAATTCTTGCTTCATAAAACGGCGTACATCATGTTCAAAACCTGACGCACCTTGTAATTCTGTTAACGTACGAAATAATTGTAATGTCTCTTTATTCACGAAGTCCCCTTCTTTCAAACCTTAGTAGAATACCTTTTTTATTGTAACGAAATTTTCGAAATGTTTCTAGTTTCTTCTTTTTTAGCTGCATTTGCTTTATAATTATTATCGGTACACTATTTTTATTTTATAGAATTGAGGTGAATATATGAGCTGGAAAGGTTTAGTAGCAGGTCTTGGCGTTGGATTTGCAGCTGGTTATTTCGTTGCAAACAAAGTACAAGAACAATCCCATATTTCTTCAGAAAAAGCATTGAAAATGGTGAAACAAGCATTAAATCATAAAGGTGAAATTACTGGCTCTTGGGTACATATGGTTCCAGAGACATTTGAAAAATATGATGTTGCGTATGAAGTTTATCGCGGCGGTCTTACAACAATGTTAGATGATATACAAGAACGATTTGAATTTTTAGTTGATGCTAAAACAGGTACTGTTTTAGAGGTAATAGCAGCATAAAAAGAGGTTTCCCATTAGGTGAACCTCTTTTTTTTGAAAAATTGCGGATAGTGATTAAAATTATATCGGCGATTTTCCGAATATATCGGCGCAACTCGATTTATATCAGCGATTTCCCAATTATATCGGCGCAACTCAAATTATATCAGCGTTTGTTTAAATATATCGACTTACCGACAAAACCCGACAATAAAAAAGAGGCTGCTCCAATAAATATGATGGAACAACCTCCTTTTTTTTTAAGCTTCTATACTCGTTTTTCTCTCAATTTTTTCTACAATATGTCCTTCCTCATTCCACTTCACTGCACGATAATATGCGTCATGATAAAATGAAAACCACGCATCGTTTTCAGCACCATATTTCATCCACTTTTGCTTATTTTCAATCGATGTCATCGGATAATCATCATAAGCCATGACCCATAATACATTTTGATGTGCGTGTGTCGGCAATAGGTCTGCTAAATGCAGCATCGTTTCTCCTTTGCTTTCTAAAGCAATGACTGCATGTCCATCACTATGTCCGCCTGTATGCGCCATCTTTATTTCATCCGTAATTTCGATTTCTTGTTGAAACGTAACAACTTGCTCTACAATCGGCTCCCAATTTTCCTTCCAATACGTATTACGGGATCTAATATTTGGGTTCCTCATTTCATTCCACTCTGTTTCACTTACATAAACTTTCGCATTCGGAAACGCCGGTACAAGGTGATCCCCTTCCCATTTCGTTAAACCAGATGCATGATCAAAATGAAGGTGCGTCATTAAGACGTAGTGAATATCTTCAGGCTTTAATCCCAGTTTTTCTAAAGATTCATAAACCGATGACTCTTCCGTTACTCCTTGATTTCTCTTCATTTTCTCATTCAATTTACCGTTTCCTATTCCAGAATCAATAAGCATATTTCCATCTTTCGTTTGCAAAAGTAACGGATCTGTTCGTAAATATATATGATTTGTATCGTTATGTTTATATTTTCGTGACCAAAGTACTTTCGGCACAACGCCAAACATTGCCCCGCCATCTAAATGTGTGTTCCCACCTTTTAACCACGTCACTTTTATATCTCCAATTCGTAATTCTTCCATCACACATCCCCCTTTTACATTAATTTTAACATAAAATTCTGATTATTTTAGTTATAAAAAAACCTATGCATTACTGCATAGGCTCTGTGCGATACTTCGCTTCAACTCGATAAATACGATGACCTTTACTAGAGAACTTCTCTTCGTACTCAGTCATAATATTACCTTCAAAATCACTGTTATGAAGATCTAGGCTTAAGTAAGTTAGTAACATACCATACTCAGCCATACTCATTAGAGAGTATTCAAATAACCCTTGGTTATCTGTTTTGAAATGAATTTCTCCGCCCTCTACTAACACTTCTTCATAATTGCGTAAAAACGTTTTATACGTTAAACGACGCTTCGTGTGACGATTCTTCGGCCATGGATCTGAGAAGTTTAAATAAACACGATCAATTTCACCTTTTGCAAAGAAAACTGTTAAATCTTCAGCATCTTTATTTATTAACTTTAAGTTCGGTAATTCTTCTTCAATTAATTTATCAAGTGCATCTACAACAACACTCGTAAATTTTTCAATTCCAATATAATTAATATGTGGATTTGCTTTTGCCATATCGTACATAAAGCGGCCACGACCTGTACCTACTTCAATGTGAATGGGTTGTTCATTTCCAAATACTTCTTTCCAATTACCCGCGCGCTCTTCTGGGTTTCCAATTACGATATGTGAATACTCATTAATTCGATCTAATGCATATGGTTTATGTCTTAAACGCATAGATGTCTCCCTCTCTTTACAAAGCTATTTTAAAGGAATGATTCCTTTTTTCTGTTTTAATCAATCTACCAAACAAAAAACCAAGTACGTACGAGCACTCGGTCCGTTTCTTTCAAGTATAAGATGTACCATTTTGATAAAAACTACATACAGCATTAAACATTCCATGACGACGTAGCTTTTTCTCTTACATTCCGAGAAGAGAAAAACAATCGAAAGGATGATCCGTTCATGCCAATTAGTCAACAACATCAATTAGAAGTGCTGAAAGATATTTTAGTCAATCACCAAAGCGATTGCTGTGGGACAGTTTCTGAATGCGAGCAATTAGAGCGCCTCATTCAATCGTTACTCGCAAACGATAATATAAGTAATGACGCTAAAACAATGCTAAACGATGTATATTCTTATAGTCAATCGGGTAAATCTTCCTCTAATTTGGACAACCATATTTCCAATAATCAAGAACAACTTACTCAGTGGATTGCTGGAATGGACAATTTTTCTTAAGTATTATTCTGAAGCAAGTAGTTGCTGTAAATATTGATGCCAATATTCAGCTTCTGCTTGTTGTTTTTTTGTTGTGTGCCATTGAATAGATAAAATCGTTTGTGCTATTACATACCATCTCATACGCCTAAGCAATGATTCATCCATTTCAATATCATAATACCCGAGCCACTCACTCCATTCATGACGCGGAATGTACCAGTATAATAACATACCTAGGTCTAGAGCTGGGTCAGCAATGACAGCTCCATCCCAATCAATTAAAAACAACTCATCTTCGTCCGACAATATCCAGTTGTTATGGTTTACATCACAATGGCATACAACGAATTCATTGTATTCAATACTTTTTAATGAATCCGTTAAATATTGAAGGCCTTGCTGAATTGTTTCATCTACCCTTATATCTCCCCTTAAAACAAGTTGCAATTGTTGTAATAACTCTTGGGCGTGAAGCGGCTGCTTCCCAAGTCTTTGAATCATCTGCACAAGCGCTTTAGAGGAGTGTATTTTCTTCAAAAGTTTCGCAACACGTTCTAGTTTCATATCCTCTGGCTCTAGCTTCTGTCCCGGAAGCCATTTTTGAGCAGAAATCACATCACCGTTCGTTACCCTTCTTGTCCAAAGTAATTTTGGAACAATTCCTTCTGCTGACAATACCGCTAAAAAGGGCGATGTATTCCGCTTTAAAAATAACTTCTGTTGTCCGTTTTGCGCAATATATGCATCGCCCGTTACTCCACCAGCCGGTACAAGACTCCACTCTTTTCCTAATAATTGTTCCAACCATTCCATATTCATTACCCGTTAACAAATCCTTATCTTTTATAGTTATGAAAAGAAAAACCGCAACATTTCTACACATGTTGTGGATTCATATATATTTTACTGTAAATGAAAAGAAAACTTGGCATAAGCCAAAAACTCTCTATTTTATTTTACAAAACCACTCATAGAATGACAACTTATCAAAATCGTCACCTTTGTCAATTCTACATTTATTACATTCTCATCGTCAAGTAGCGATTTGTCACATTATCGTCAATATATACGTGCTAATGGGAGCCAATTGAAGTTCCTTTCCTCTAAATGAAGAAATTGGCTCTATTTTCGCTTGCTTTTCGTTTACTAACACATGCCACGTTCCTTCTTTTGGAAGCTGCACCGTTTTAGCTTCCAAACCGCTATTAAATAAAACGACAATTTCTTTCCACGGCCCAAACAATTCTACATGCTCTAGGTGGTATGCAAGTACTTCTGTAGATGTTTGCAAAAAAGTCATATGCTTTTTTATAAGATCTGCGTTTTGTAATCGGAATGCCCCGTGCTCTTTGCGAATCGCAATTAACCCTTTTATATAGTTAACTGTCTCCATCTCTTTCTCTTTTTGATCCCAGTCTAATCGATTTATTTCATCATTTGCATTATAACTATTTTCATTTCCATTCTTCGTACGATAAAACTCTTGTCCTGCGTGTAAGAAAGGAATTCCTTGCGAAAGAATAACTATTGCGCTTGCTAGAAGGTGCCGTTTTTTCAAAATCTCTTCCGGTTCTTCATTACTGTGCACTAGTTTATCCCACATCGTCATGTTGTCATGACATTCTACATAGTTAATACTTTGTACCGGTTCTAGAAATAATCCTGTTTCTTTCACACTTAAAAGACTACCTGATGCTATATACTGTAAATGCTGACAGTCTACATGCCCACCAAACGCAAAACCACGTTTATTTACATTAAATGTGCTACCTTTTATTCCATCACGAAATTGATCATTAAACTGCGCGATATGTGGCATTTTTCTTGCATTATTTAACGCTGCTTTTTCCTCAAGAGGAAGCGGTGTTTGTAAATCCCATCCTTCTCCTAATAACAATGCGTCTCGCTTTATGTTTCGCACTTCTTTTTCTATTATGTTCATTGTATCAACATCTAAAATCCCCATTAAGTCGAATCGGAATCCATCAACATTGTATTCCGTCAGCCAATATAAAATAGACTCTATAATGAATTTCCTCATCATTTTCCGTTCAGACGCTATATCATTTCCAACTCCCGTCCCATTAGAAGGCATACCATCTTCGCCATGGCGAAAATAATAACCTGGAACAAGCTTTTCAAATGATGATAGTTCTCTTTCATAAACGTGATTATATACAACATCTATAACTACTCGGATACCGTTTTCATGAAATGTTTCAATCAATTGCTTACACTCTACTATCCTGTTATACGGATCAGCAAGGTTTGTAGCATAAAACCCCGTTGGTGTATTGTAATATAATGGATTGTAACCCCAATTATATGCGCCGGAAGGATTTGCCTCATCTACACCACCGAAACAAGATAACGGTAATAATTCAACATGTGTAACACCTAAATCTTTTATATGAGACAATCCTGTTAACGTCCCATTCCGTCCCGTCGTTCCCTCTTCCATCAACCCTCTATATGTTCCTTTTTTATTCACTCCACTATTTGGGTGAATAGTCGCATCACGAATATGCAGTTCATACAATATAGCATCTGTCATTGACTGTAATGGTGGTAATTCCTCTCGTCTCGTTACATTCGTCTTTTCCAAATCGATAACAACACCGTATTTCCCATTTGCAGTCGTTGACTTTGTGTATGGATCCACCGCTTCATTCCATATTAAATTAATACAGACGAGGAAGGTATATCGAGCCCCATCATGATCCCCTTGTAATGCATGAACCCAAACACCATTTTCTTCTCTATGCATGTCATAATCGGTATATTCTTTATCACTTTTATAAAATCTTACTTTTGCAAGCCTCGCAGTTGGAGCCCACACTTTAAATGTTGTTGCTTCTTTTTTGTATACAGCACCTAGATCTGTGCCTTCGTAATAATACTTCTCATCAAAAATTGCCGTTCGAATAACAGCGCCTATTTGTAAATCCGTTTCTTCGTTCCGTTCATCTCGTACTGTATAATACTTCCCCACATCTAGTGACTCTTCTATAAAGCACTCATACTTTGTTGCATCCGGAAGCGCAATAGTATGAGCAATCGGTAAATCTTTCACATTATTTCCTTCTTGCAAACGAAATGTCCGACTTGTTCCATACGCATGTGGGAGCAAAATTGTAATTTTATTCATTTCATCTAAATAGGCATCAAATGGACGTTTTACTTTCAACATAAAAAAATCACCATCATTCTCAAAATTAAAATAAAGTGAATCTTTAATCAATTCGGAGTATCCCCTGCTGATTATTAGCCCCCACCAATCGGGCCTTTGTGTGAGTATACGAGCTGCAAATAATAAAACTTTTCTTATTAGCAAGACTCTATACAGTAACTCCATTATTCTCTATAGTATATTCACCTGTATAAAAAACGTTTTCATACATTCTATTTTTGTAGTTTTATTTCAGCAATCGATTTATATTTCGGCGTTTCCTTCACGTGAGATTCGTATAAAGTAATTGTATCCGCTTGAAATGATACTTCAGGCACTTCTTTTATATTTTCCAAATGAAACTTTTTTTCTCCCATCCATTTACGAGCAACAGTAATATGTGGATGATACGGACGTGTTTCTAAAGAAAACCCATTCCCTTCACAAATCGCATGCACTTGCTTTTGTAGCTGAAACAACTCATGATTCTCACTTACTTTCGCCCAAAAAATACGTGGCCTGTCTTCCATGCCAAATGTTGAAAATCCTTGTAATGTGAAAGGTAGTTCCTTTTTTTCTATAAGTGTTTGTAATCCATTCTTTATTCCTTCTAATTGTTCCTCTGTCGCACTTCCTAAAAAGGAAAGGGTAATATGATAGTCTTCCTTATGTACCCACGAGCGAAATGGTAATTCCTCCTCCATATCCTCTTTATAATTAGAGAGCACTTCTTTTATATAATTTGGTAAAGTAATTGCGACAAAATAATGCGGCTCCATTTATATCATCTCCTTTTTTTTATTGTTGCTTTTCTTTCTTATCTCATTCAGTTAAAAAGAAGCCGCCCTCTAAAGTAGAGAGCGGTCATTATTCATATATCCTTTATTTCGCTAACTCATGAATTGCTTGCGCGTAAATTGCTGTTGCTTTTAATAAGTCTTCAATTTCAATGTACTCATCTTTTTGATGCGCAAGTTCTTCTTTTCCAGGGAATAGCGGGCCAAATGCAACGCCAGCTTTCAATGAACGGGCGTAAGTACCACCGCCGATTGCTAATAGCTCTGCTTTTTCTCCTGTTTGTTCTTCATACACGCGCTGCAGCGTACGAATTAATACGTGGTCTTTATCGACGTGATGCGGACGAGAGTTAGAATAATCCGCTACTTCAAATCCATGAATACTAACGTATTCTTTTAACTTCGCAATCATTTCTTCAAAGTTAGTCGTAACTGGGTAACGTACGTTTAACCCTAAGTTGCCACCGTTTTCTTTCGTATAAGAAAGGCGACCGACATTCACTGTTAACGGACCGCTAACTTCGTCTTTATAAGCAATAGTAGCTTTTTCACCAAAAATATCACCAGTAAATGTTTTTGCTGCAAATGTCGCAAATGCATTTGCTTTTCCATCAAGTGAAACTGTAGTTAAGAAGTTTGCTAATAGTAAACCTGCATTTTCTCCTTTTTCTGGAGTAGATCCGTGTGCTGAAATTCCTTCTATTTGCAACGTCACTGTATTTCCTTCTATAGTTGAGTTCCCTATTTTTTTAGCCGTTTTTAAATACTCTTCATATGCTACTGTAAGTGCATTTACATCTTCTCCTGTAATAACCGCTTTTGCAAAATCAGGAACCATGTTTAAACGGCGGCCTGACTCAAATGAAACGAGTTCATATACACCTTTTTTCTCTTCACTACCATTTTGCACAACTTGTATATCAGAAATTCCTTTTTCTGCATTAATAATTGGAAAGTCCGCGTCTGGCGCAAAACCGATTGTTGGCATTTCTTCGTTTTTAAAGTAGTGATCTACACATTTCCAGTTACTTTCTTCATCTGTTCCTAAAATCATACGAACGCGTTTTGAAAGAGGCAACCCTAATTCTTTCACAATTTTCATCGCATAATAAGCTGCCATCGTTGGGCCTTTATCATCAATTGCACCACGTGCAAAAATCTTTCCTTCGCGAATATCTGCACTATATGCAGGAGTCGTCCAGCCATCTCCTTCTGGTACAACATCAACATGACAAAGAATACCTACTAGTTCTTCTCCTTGTCCCATTTCAAGATGACCTGCATAACCTTCTAAATTTTTAGAAGAAAAACCTTCTAATTCTCCTTTATGTAACATGAAAGATAAAGCTTTTTCTACACCTTCACCGAACGGTGCGCCCTCTTTCGCCGACTCTTCTTCCCACACACTTTTAATTTGCAAAAATTGTTGTGTATCACGAATTAAATCATCTTTTCGTTTTGCAACTTCTTCTGTCCAATTAATCGCTGACATCACGCATCCATCCTTCGCTATATTATCTCTTTCATCATAGCAAACCGAAATCCCTTATGCCATACACGAAAGTCAAATACCGAACAATTGTAATATTTCAGATATTTCCCATTAGTTTTTCTTTTATTTTTTCAAAAAATTTTGCAGGAATTTGGCGTTTTACGTAGAATTTTAAGTGTTAGTTGACTGATCATATATACAATGTCAACTACCAATATTTTTCTATATGAAATTTTGTTAAACTTTTGTAAAATTTAAGTAGATTAAAGCATGAATTTTATCATGTAGAGTACAATGGTAGTAACGACCTTCTTTCCTGAATGGGGTCAAAAAAACTAGTAGAGGAGTGGTTTTCTCTTGAAACCTACAACTACTCGTATGCTAACACGCATTAAATCAATTTATATGTACATCAATGAAAACGGAACGGTAACGACGAAAGACCTTGTAGATGAGTTCGGGATCACACCGCGAACGATACAACGTGATCTAAATGTGTTGCAGTTTAATGAACTCGTGTATAGCCCTTGCCGCGGTAAGTGGACAACAACAGGAAAGAAAGTGAGAATGACCTCATAACGAAAAAATAATTGTATGTAAATAAATACATACCCCTTTCTAACTCATTAGAAAGGGGTCTTTTCTGCGCCTAAAAACAGGACTACTTCTCAGTATCTACTTGATATGTTTTTAACATTTCTACTTCTTCATCTGTTAGCTCTCGGTATTCTCCAAGTTCTAGTTCTTCATCTAATACTAACGGACCCATCTCTGTTCTCTTTAGGTAAACAACCTTTTTCCCTACTGCTTCAAACATGCGCTTCACTTGATGGAATTTTCCTTCTGTAATCACAAGCTCAATTTCAGAAACATCATCGCTTTTTAATATTGTAAGTGCACCTGGTTTCGTTTCATAACCATCGTCTAAAATAACACCTTTAGCAAACTCTTTTACATCCTCTTCCGTTACAACTCCTGCAACGTGTGCATAGTATTTTTTCGGCACATGCTTTTTCGGAGATAATAATTGATGTGATAACTTCCCGTCATTTGTTATCAATAAGAAACCTTCCGTATCGATATCAAGTCGTCCAACTGGGAACGGATCAAAGATTGCATCTTCTAGTTCTAATAAATCTATTACTGTTTCGTGATTATCATCTTCTGTAGCTGAAATTACACCTTGTGGCTTATGCAGCATTAAATAAACAAACTCTTTATATTCTACAACTTCACCGTGAATCATAACTTCTTGCTCTTCTACATTTACATGAACCTTTGCATCTTTCACCGGCGTTCCATCAATCTTCACAACGCCGTCTTTCAATAATTTCTTTACTTCTTTTCTACTTCCGTATCCCATATTCGCTAATAATTTATCTAATCTCACGTTTTTCACCTTCTTTATTTATCATAGAAAAGGGGACGTATTTACGCCCCTTTTGATTTCAACTTTATTTTGAATCTACTGCCAAGTTTACGCTGAATTTTCTCTAACGCTTCTCCGCCAAATACTCTTTCAAGTACTCCTGTGCGAATTGCTAACAGACCGTAAACAAGACCACCAACACCTGCACAAATCGCAACTGTAATTAAAGCACCAATACGGCCATCTGGCGAAATCATGAAGGATAGAATCCACTGTGATAGTTTTACCGCCACGACCATTACAAGTGTTAATACTGCAATTTGGAATGTTCTCTTATATACAACACCAAATGAATAGTGTGCATGTTTTTGGATTTGTCTATTCGTATACCATACGGAAGCTAAAAAACCGACTGCAGTAGCTAAAATCGCTCCTACTGTACCGAAATATCGAATAAAGATTACGTTACATACAAATTTCAAAATAACACCCATAACAAGTGCGACAATCGCATGTTTTTGTTGATTAATCCCTTGCAGAATCGCGGCTGTTACCGTAAATAAAGCAAATAACAATGCAACTGGTGCATACCACATTAACACTTGTCCACCTAATGGATCTGAATCGTAAAACGCAGTGTAAATTGGATAAGCCAGTGTTGAAATACCGACAACTGCTGGCAATGTTAAAAACATATTCGCCTGGAATGTTTGTGTAATTTGTAATTTTAAATAGCGATATTGTTTTTCCGTAAATGATTTTGTAATCGCTGGTACAAGCGTTAAACTAAACGCTGTTGCAAGCGATACTGGAATCATAATTAATTTATGCGTCCACATTGTGAAAATACCGAGCGCTCGCTCTGCGATATCACCTTGACCAATTGCCTGCATAATAGAGTTAAATGTCAATGTATCAATTTGTTGATATAAAGGAATTGTTAACCCAATTACAACGTAAGGAATTGCATACGCAAATAACTCTTTAAACAATTGAACGGTACTTACTGTCGATTCTGGTACAGTTTGTTCAATTAAATATTGATCCAAATATTTTTTACGTTTTAACCAGTACCAAATTAATACGCCGAGTGCTCCAACTGCTGAAACGAATGCAGCGAATGTCGCAACTCCGACTGCTGTTGCTACTGTACCGCCAAGTATTTTAATAACGATGAAACTACCCGCTAGTAAAAAGACGATACGAATAATTTGTTCAATAATTTGTGACACCGTAGTCGGTCCCATCGATTGGTGACCTTGGAAATAACCACGAATCAAACTTGCTGCCGGTACAACAATAAGTGCGAAACTTACGAGGCGAATAATCGTCGTAACTTCTTCTACCTTATTTTGTAAACTTTGTTTACCAAGCATTGCTTCTGCAAATAATGGTGCGGTCATGTACAGTACTAAAAAGGAAAGAACTCCTGTTACTATCATCATAACCATTCCCGAGCGGAACATTCTTCGGCTCGTTTTATAATCTCCAAGTGCATTATATTTGGAAACAAACTTTGAAACAGCAAGCGGCACCCCTGCCGTTGCAATACTTAAAAATATCGTATATGGAATATATCCATATGTATAGAGCGTTCCGCCTTCTGTGCCTACTAATGCATGAAACGGAAAGACGTAAATCATGCCTAAGAACTTTACTAAAAATGTCCCTAACGTCACAATAAGCGTTCCGCGCAGAAATTTTGAATCGGACATACGAAAATCCTCCTACTTCCTATATAACGCTGAACTCTAACTTTTGTATTGTACCACAATTCTCCCCTCAAGCAGTACTTCACTCTATTTTTCTTTTAAGGGAAAACATGCTATTCTTTTAGGCAGGAAATGTAGAAAATGAGGTCGATATATTATGCATTATGATGTTATTGTAATCGGTGGCGGGCCTTCTGGGCTAATGGCTGCAATCGGTGCTGCAGAAGAAGGCGCAAATGTCTTACTTCTTGATAAAGGAAATAAACTAGGGCGCAAACTTGCGATTTCTGGTGGTGGTCGTTGTAACGTAACGAACCGTCTACCACTTGATGAAATCGTTAAACATATACCAGGAAATGGCCGCTTCTTATACAGCGCTTTTTCTATTTTTAATAATGAAGATATTATTAAATTCTTCGAAAATCTCGGGGTAAAATTGAAAGAGGAAGATCATGGCCGTATGTTCCCTGTATCAAACAAAGCGCAATCGGTAGTAGACGCACTTTTAACACGATTAAAAGATTTAGGTGTAAAAATCCGTACAAATACACCTGTTGAAACGATTGAATATGAAAAT
Organism: Bacillus toyonensis BCT-7112; assembly: GCF_000496285.1. Taxonomy (GTDB): domain Bacteria; phylum Bacillota; class Bacilli; order Bacillales; family Bacillaceae_G; genus Bacillus_A; species Bacillus_A toyonensis. Next base: position 1,905,272 of record NC_022781.1, read on the forward strand.
GGTCAAACGAAAGCAGTTGTATTACAAACAGGCGAAGTGTTAGAAACGAATCACGTCGTTATCGCTGTTGGCGGAAAATCTGTTCCTCAAACTGGTTCTACTGGAGACGGATACGCTTGGGCTGAAAAAGGTGGTCATACAATTACAGAATTATTTCCAACAGAAGTACCAATCCTTTCAAACGAGCCATTTATACGTGATCGCTCATTACAAGGTCTTGCTTTACGTGATATAAACTTAAGCGTATTAAACCCGAAAGGAAAAGCTATCATTTCTCACAAAATGGACATGCTCTTCACTCATTTCGGCCTATCTGGTCCTGCTGCTCTTCGCTGTAGTCAATTCGTCGTGAAAGCACTGAAAAAGTTTAAAACGAATACAATACAAATGAGTATTGATGCATTACCAGAAGAAAATAGTGAACAACTATTCCAGCGCATGCTGAAACAAATGAAAGAAGATCCGAAAAAAGGAATTAAAAACGTGTTAAAAGGATACGTTCCCGAGCGTTACTTCCTATTCTTATTAGAAAAAAATGAAATTGACGGTAGCGAACAAGCTGGACAAGTTTCTCATGAAAAGATTCGTGCACTTGTGAAAGACTTTAAAGAATTTACTGTGAATGTAAATGGTACGCAGTCAATTGAAAAAGCATTCGTTACTGGCGGAGGCGTATCTGTTAAAGAAATTAATCCGAAAGAAATGTCTTCTAAATTCACGAATGGCTTATATTTCTGCGGAGAAGTTCTTGATATTCACGGTTATACGGGCGGTTATAACATTACATCCGCTCTCGTTACTGGTAGAATTGCTGGAACTACAGCTGGAGAAAATGCGAAAATGCAATATTAAAAAAGAAACAGCATTCCTGTTTCTTTTTTTATAGATACATGAAATTATGTCGGCTATTTTTCAAAAACATCCCCTCCCCTAACTTCCCATTACTTATTTGTTGCTTTATATACCTTAGTACCTTTATATTTTATATTGTTGAATATTTAAAAAAGGGTAAGGGGAAAACATATGAGAAAAAAAGTCATGGTGTCTTTAATGCTAATGACGTTTCTTTCTGCCGTAGAAGGAACGATTGTTAGTACAGCAATCCCTCGTATAACGAGTGATTTGTCAGGCGTCGAACTTGTTAGCTGGGTTTACGCAATTTATATGCTTGCCACAGCGGTTTCGACTCCAATATACGGAAAATTGGCTGATTTATTCGGTCGTAAAAAAGTTCTACTTATCGGAGCTACAATCTTTTTAATCGGCTCTGCACTTTGCGGTGTCGTTACATCGATGGAACAATTAATCTTCTTCCGTGCTCTTCAAGGTATAGGTGCTGGCGCTGTTATGCCAATCACAATGACGATTATTGGAGACTTATATAGCGAAGCGAAAGACCGCGCGAAAGCACAGGGCTGGATGAGTGCCGTTTGGGGTGTATCTGGTGTTGTCGGGCCGTTAGTAGGTGGTTTTTTAGTTGATTCTCTTTCTTGGCGCTATATTTTCTTCTTAAACGTTCCTTTCGGAATTATCGCTTGCTTAATGTTTGCCACTTCTTATAAGGAATCTGTTAAGTCTGCCGCCAAGCAGCATATCGACTATCTTGGTGCGACAGTCTTCTCATTAAGTACAATTGCTTTACTATACGCATTATTAACAGGTAGCAGTAAGCAAAACTGGGGAGACATTACAATCATCGGTCTATTAATCTTTTCGGCTGTGTCATTCATTATTTTCTTATACATCGAGAAAAAATCTCCGGAACCATTAATTCCGCTAGCACTTTTCTCTAACCGTACATTATCTACGATAAACATATTAACTCTTATTGCCGGTGCGATGATTATTAGTATTACAATGTACCTTCCAATTTGGAGCCAAGGTGTATTAGGAAAAAATGCGACAGAAGCTGGACTCATTTTAATGCCAATTCCTGTTATGTGGACGTTCGGTGCTATGTTCTCCGGTAACTTAGTTGGCAAATTACAAACGAAACAAATTATTTTACTCGGAGCTAGCATTTTATCAGTTGCTACCTTCTTATTATTTACATTGTCAACAAATTCACCATCGTTCCTTATTTATGTTGCAGTCGGATTATTCGGCTTAGGCATGGGGCTTGTGACACCTATTTACATGGTAACAATTCAAGCAGCCGTACCAGCTCATACACGCGGAACAGCCGTTGGTTTAAACACATTTATTAATACATTTAGTCAAACGTTAGGTGCTGCAATATTCGGTACAATCTTCAATACGATGATTCACGCACGTGGTATTAAAAACCTTGATCTTGTATCTGGCGGACACGGCGGAACTACAGCAAACGTAGCAACTGAATCACAATCTGCATTAGCAGCAAGTGTACACGTTATTTATATGAGTACTTTCGTATTAGCAGTATTTACATTAATTATTGCTTGGCTCTTATTAAAACCAGCTACACAAACAAGTGAGCAATAATAAAGAGGATGACCCAAATGGTCATCCTCTTTTATTCTTCATTCTCCACAATATGTTTAAGCACGGACAATTTATTATCCCAAAATCGTTCATAATATGAGAGCCACTGCTTTAATTCTTCTAACGGCTCCGGCTGCAAACAATATATCTTCTCTCTTCCACTCTTTCTTCCACTTACTAAATTCGCTTCTGAAAGAATATGAAGATGCTTCACAACAGCCGTACGACTCATCGGAAAATGATCCGTTATTTTTGAAATCGGTAACTCTTTATCACTTAATAACCGTAACACTTCTCGGCGGGTCGGATCAGCAATTGCTTGAAATACATCATATTTCGCTGCTGACGAAGACATTTATCCTTCAACAACCTTTTTCAGTTTTTCATTTACAATCGCTACCCAGCCGCCATTCATTCTATCGCGAATAATAGAGCTCTTCGCATTCGCTTTCGGCAGAATTTCATCAGGATGTTTCCAACCGCCGTGAATTAATGTAAATTCTGTTTTATTTTCTCCTAAGTCTCTCAAATGGAATGAAACAACCCAGCCATCTGTGTCCCATGAGAAAGATAAATGGTTTGGTTCATCAATTTCTAACACTTTACATGGTGACGGTCCAAATGGTGATTGAACATGAAACTCATGTCCTACCTCTAATTCAAAATCATTCGGCATAAACCATGATTCAATTCCTTCTGCAGTTGACACTACATTCCATACTTTTTGAATAGACGCGTTAAAAACGATTGTTTGTTTAATATCGTTTAATGTATTTTGTTGAGTCATTTTTTTAGCCCCTTTATCCAGCATTAAAACATAACACCTTTTAGTTGTATTTGAATAATATAACACCTTTTAGTTTCATGTCAACACTAATTCTTTTTACCGTTGAGAAATTCTCAACATTTTTTCAACAGGACAAACACCCTCTCAGCATTCCCTCATAATATACTCACAAAGGCAATAAAAAATAAAAAATCAGAAGGAATATGCCCACCATTTGAGTAGGTAGTTATTTCTCTTCTCCTCAACATTTCCTTAGGAGCGAAATGACTACCGACTCACTTTTTTCAAACAAAATAAAAAGGGTAACTAACTGTTACGATTTATTTAACCAATTATAACCAAAGTTAATTAAATATATCAGTAAGCCCTGCTAGTCAAGTGATTGGCTAGTAGTGAGGGTTAACTGCGGGCAATCCCTAAAGCTGATTGAACTACAACGTGGCTAGAAATAGCGAGCGTGAATGTCGCGAAAGCAGAAAAAATCAATCAGATGATGCAAGGTTAAATCCTAAACATTAGAACAATGGGTCTTCCGCCTCGAATCATCTAAGTCAAAATGGATAAGATGAACGTTCAACGACTATCTCGTATAACTGACGAGAGTACACCACAAGCCTATGGTGGTGGAAAAATCCTCTATCTCTAAAGAGATAAACATATAGTCTGCGCTCATGTGAAAACATGAGAAGTTCATAAGAGAACTGGCTAAGGAATTGCGCCCTTAGTTGAACGAGATACATTTAATTAAATCTATCAAACCTCATTGAATCTATCGAACGTATGTGCTATGTTAAATTCAATGAGGTAAGGATAATAATGAAATTTTTACGAGTTAGTCAAGTATCAGAATTAACAGGTTTGCATCCGAGTGCTCTCAGGAGAATGCTAGTGGAACACGCTACTATTCAGAAGAACAAATCTTTCATTAAAGGAGTTAAATTCTGATGATATTGGCGAAGAAAGTCAGACTAATTCCAACGCCTGAACAAGAAAAAGTGCTTAGAAACCATGCTGGCGCTGCAAGATTCGCTTATAACTATTGTAAAAGAATGAGTGATAGATACTATAAGCTATTTGGAAAATCTGTTTCACAGTTAGCTTTACAGAAACGATTTACAAAGATCAAGAAGCGAAAGAGATATGAGTGGTTAAATGACATCAACGCACAAGTTCCTAAACAGGCTTCAAAAGATTTTGATAAGGCGAGAAAAAATTCGTTCAAAAAGTACAAAAATGGTTTTCACACTTCTTATAAATCTAAAAAAGATTTAACCCAGGGATTTTATGCCAATTATGAAAGACTGATTATAGGAAAAAAAGTAGTTCATATTCAGTCTATTGGAGAAGTGAAAACAAGCCAACAACTACCAAGGAACAAAAAAAACATCCAATCCAAGAGTTACCTTTGATGGTCGTCACTGGTGGATTTGTGTAGGGTTTGAAGAATCCTTTGAATTCCAAGAACTAACCCATGAGTCGATTAGTGTGGATGTTGGTTTAAAAGAGCTTTTTGTAGCTTCTAATGGTATGAAAGAACGAAATATAAACAAAGATGCTAAGGTTAAAAAACTTTTGAAAAGGAAAAAGTCAGCACAAAGAGATATGTCTAGGAGATTTAAAAATGGTGTAAAAATTCAGTCTGCCGGATATGAAAAAGCGAAAGCTGAGCACCTGCGGTTATCTAGGAAAATTACGAATATCCGAAATAACCATATCCATCAAGCAACAGCTACATTGGTGAAAACCAAACCAATGAGGATTGTTGTGGAAGACTTATCTATCTCAAACCTGTTAAAAAACAAAAAACTATCGAAGGCACTTTCCTTTCAAAAATTAAACCTCTTCTTTCAATGTTTGTCATACAAGTGCGAGAAGTATGGCATTGAGTATGTAAAAGCTGATAAATGGGTCGCTTCAAGCAAGATTTGCTCATGTTGCGGAGTTAAATACGACCATTCAGTTCAATCAGAAGGACAGTGGAGTTTAAAGATTCGTGAGTGGCGTTGTGTTAGGTGCAATAGCCATCATGATAGGGATGTAAATGCTGCGATAAATTTATCAAGATGGGTAAAATAAATGCTTGATAATAGGAGGTAAGGATACTGCCTCGTGTGGAGTGTTATACCCCTCGTCCCTTCGGGGTTGCGAGAACACGATGAAGCACTAACTTGTGTAAATTTGATTGAATTATATAGATTTAGTTAAGTTTATCGTATCGGGATGAAAACTATGTTCTATTGCATTAACTGTTCTGACATTCACCATGAAAAACATCCGAATGATAAAGTATTCAAAAACGGTTTTTATATTGATCCATTTTTAGGTGATCGTTATCACCTTGGTATGTGTAAAGATGCCCAAGATCATGAAACAGAGGCAAACCTTTTAACGACAAAGAAATTAGGCGCACCCCAATCTATTATGAACGTATTACCAACCCATGTTGTCCCAACATAAAGTGAAACTTTAATCAGTGGGGGGTTTTATTCATCCCCCACTGATTATTAGTTGAACCAATCGGGCTTTTACGGGCAATTGCCTCCCACCTAACTTCCTCGTATGCGCTAAATTTTGAGGTGGGAGTCTTACTGCCCGTTAATGCGGGATAAAGCATAAAAAAGAGCTGGCTCACCCAGCTCTTTTTTATGCTTTATAAACAATCATTGCTGAAAAACAATAAATTTGGTTTTCATCATCGTTAATAGAAACACCAACTTGGTACTTAATATCTACAAAGTGACTATCATCAATCTTTTTCAAAAACACATTTACAGCGTCTTCTAAGTCTTTTTCGTGACTTTCATCAAACACTTTCACACGAATCATGTTCACACCATCCTAGATCGCAGCCCTCCGCCGCTTGATTATTGCCACGGTGCGTATCTATGATGCGATAAAACTTTCCATTTTCATATATATATCCGTCTTCTAACACATATTGTTTATCTTCAGTATAGACATAAAACTTACCTATCATAAATTTACTCGTATATAATTCCAAATAATTTGATCTAAATTTAGCTACAACTTTATTTGTAATATCAATTTTTATTGTGTGCCCCACCTTCTCTCCCTCCTTTGCAAAGAACGGATTTAGGTATATTGTATTAGCGATTTTACATTTTATGCTTAAAAATAAGTGGATATGCCCCTTCTTCACCCTGTACTATTTTTCTAAAAAAGTCACCTATATTTATTTCACATAAAACCATAAAAAAATACATAAAAAAAGACCTTTTACATATTGACTCAAATGTACTCAATATGGTATTATATAAAATTTGACATTTTTATGAACTTATGTTATCATTAAAAGTGGTTACCACATATGGAGGTGGATGATTTGTTTCAAATTGGTGATAAAATCGTTTATCCAATGCACGGTGCAGGGATCATCGAAGCAATTGAGGAGAAAGAAATATTAGGTACTTCGCGTCAATATTGTGTGATACGCATCCTTAGTAAAGATATGCAAGTAATGCTTCCGATGGATCAATTACAAAAATCAGGTATTCGTTATATCGTCGATAAAGGTACGTTAAATGATATACTTCTTGAATTTCAAAATGGGGAATCAGACCCATCACTCTCATGGAAACAAAGATATACAATGAATATGGAAAAAATGAAAAACGGCAATCTGCAAGATAGTGCAGAAGTTGTTCGGGATTTACTTCGCCGTAATAAAGAAAGAGCATTAAATGCGAGCGAAAAACAAATGCTAGATAATGCACGTAAAATGATGATTAGTGAAGTTGCGCTCGTACAAGACGTTTCTGAACATCAAGCGACAGAATTTCTTCAAGAGACAATTAATCATTAAATTTAAAATAGCTCGCGCTATTTTTTTTGCCAAAAAGGACAAAGAGATAAAACTCTTTGTCCTTTTCATATTATCCACGCCCAGCTTGAAAAGATGGGTATAAAGTCATTCCACCATCTGCAAATAACGTAATTCCAGTTACGTAACTCGCCTCTGATGAAGCGAGCCAAGTTGCTACTGCTGCGATTTCTTCAGGTTTTCCAATATAGCCCATCGGTATCATACTTTCTACGTCAGCACGCTGCTTTGGATCAGCAAACTTTTCAGCATTAATTGGCGTATTTATTGCACCTGGTCCAATATTATTTACTCGAATACCTTTTGGTGCATACTCTAACGCTAACGTTTCTGTCATAAGTTTAATACCGCCCTTACTTGCTGCGTAGTGCACAAATAGTGGCCACGGAATTTTCTCATGAACGCTAGACATATTAATGACAGATCCTTTAATGTCGTGTTCCACAAAATATTTAATCGCTTCACGGCTTCCTAAAAAAGCGCCTGTTAAATTTGTATTGATTACTTTATTCCAATCTTCTAACGGCATTTCATGCGACGGTACCGCGTTTTCTATTCCTGCATTATTAATCATAACGTCGAGCGTACCAAACTCTTTCACAGCAGATTGAATGAGATTCATAACATCTGCCTCGACCGTCACATCACCTTTTACAGCAATCGCTTCTCCGCCTACCTTTTTAATTTCTTCTAACACATCATTCGCTTCTGAATCTCGTGAGCGATAGTTAATAACGACCTTTGCTTTCTCCTTAGCAAACCTTACTCCCATCGCTCTTCCGAGACCCGTTGCTGATCCTGTAATAACGACGACTTTCCCTTCTAAATCACTATACATTTCAATACCTCCTTAACCTTTTGCAATTCCTAACATAATTCCAGCTGCAATAATAAAAACGATCCCAACAACGATACCTGTTAATTGACGTTTCGTTTTTCTTTCGCCTAATATAAGAATCCCGCCAAGCGTCGAAATAACAATTCCCATTTGCGATAGTGAAAAGCTTGTTGCGACTCCGACACGCGGCTGCGAAATGAATAAAAACATATTTCCAGCTGCCCAAATTAATCCTGGAACAATATTTCGTATCGCATATTTATTAAATGGATGATGTTTAAACGTAAGTAAAATACCTCCTAACACCATACCAACTGCTTGTGGTAATAAAGCCGACCAACCATCTACGTTAAATAGCCTAATAACTACTACGTAAACTAAATAACCGACTGTTGAAATTAATAAAATTATGATGCCCCTTTTAAAATTTGCTGCTTGCTCTGCATTTTTTTCTTCTTCACTTTGAAGTGACGTTAAAATAACACCGATAAGAATACAAACGAGCGCTAAAATTCCAAGGACGACTGAAATTGTCGTGGACCATTCATGAAATACGATAACGCCAAATAAAGTCGTCGCAACTAATTGCAGTCCTGTTGAAATTGGCATCGTCCTCGAAACACCCATTAAATCAATACTTTTCAATTGATTCGCCTGACCAAGTGCCCAAAATAAACCTGACACAATTCCAACTCCAATAACGGTAGGAGTTAATACTGGCTTTACAAAAATATAAACAACAATCGAGAAAATAAGTGCACCAAGCGTTGTGCCAAGCGTTTGACTATACGGTCCACCGCCCAGTTTCACGTTAAATAGCACAATACTTCCCCAAAATATGGCTGGTAAAATCGCTAAAAATATATCCATGGCTCATTACCTTTCTTTACGAAATGTCATCAGTTACCGCTCTACACTGTTAGAGTGTGCTTTCATTTTTTCTTTCGCTTGTGCGCAAACCTTTTCTGCGATCGCACTAGAAACATTTTTTTCTCTTTCCACTTTCTTGATCTTTATGTGATCTAAATTATCTTCCAAAGTAAGTGTAACTTTGTCATTTGGCGGATTATGTGCACCTTGAAAAGTAAGAAATTGTAGCGTCACTTCAAATCGAGGAACGAATTCATCTTTCTTGCCGAGACGCTTTATATTTATAACTGAATCACATTCATATTGATCTTCTGTCGCTTGCCTTATAACGGAGTAATATCGATTTAAGAGCGCACTCTCTAAAAGTTGTTCTTTCGATTCTTTCGCCAAAGAGTCGCTTGGAGAAAAGAGAAAGATAGAACATATCATCGTCATCATTACACATATTTTTTTCATAATGCCCTCCTTGTTCTATAAATTAGTGTTCTCAAAAATACCATAAAAAAACGACTTCCCCTATTCAGGAAAGTCGTTTTAATGAATCCAATATTAACCACCGCTCACCGGCGGTATGAGTGCAACAACATCACCAGATTGAATTTTATCATCTTCATTTGCGTATTCTTCATTAATTGCAACCATAATTGGCGCTGATACTGGTACATTATATTCATTGGCAACAATATCTTTTAACTCTGCAACCGTAATATTTTCTTTCTCTATTCGTAATTCACTTGTTCCTGCTTCTTCTTGCAAGTGCGCAAATAACAATACTCGAATCATACTTATAACTCCTTCCCAGGCTCTCCCGCCGGATATGGCGTTTTTTCTAATTGGTCACCAATCCACGAGTCACCATCTTCCCAAAACTCCTTTTTCCAAATGGGAACGATTTGTTTTATGCGTTCCATAATATATTCATTCGCTTCATAGGCCGCTTTACGATGCGGTGTTGAAACAGCCACAACAACCGCGATATCAGAAATTTGCAATGTACCGATGCGATGCGTGATCGCAACGTGTGTACCTGGCCATTTCTCCTTCACTTCTGAGCCGATTTTCTGTAGCATCTTTTCTGCCATCGTCTTATAAGCGACATACTCTAAGTATAATGTACGACGCCCTTTCGTAAACTCCCTAACCGTTCCAATAAACGTTGTAACAGCACCGCATTCACGGCGAATTACTTTCTTCGCTACCTCTTCAATCGAGATTTCTGTATCAATTACTTCATAATATGTATTTATCATTTCGCACTCCTAACCGTTTGTAAAAACCAGTCTATGTACAACTTTTCTTCTGTTATATGAAATACTTTATATTCTTCTCGTAAATTTACCGGCGCATTATACCACGTAATGACCGCTACTACATTTTCTACTTTATGTACAAGTTCAACGTCTTCCGCAGAACGAAGTAACACTACTTTCGGATAGTTCTCTTTTTTATAGCCCTCTATTAAAATTGTAGCCACTTCAAAAAACTCATATAAGCGAATAATTTCTTGTAAGGACCATTCCTCTCTTAACGAAGAAAGTGAAAGTAATCCCGCACCTTCTACACTACTTACGACAGCACCGGCTTTTCTGTGTCTTTCACTATCTTTTTGTGCTACTTCTGGAAAACCTCCGTGCCCGTGATGTTTAATTGTAGCAACTTTCATTTCGCTTTCGGCTAAAGCATGCACAACTTTCTCTACAAGTGTTGTTTTCCCGCTATTTTGATACCCTACTATTTGTATGATTGAAGAGGCTTTTCCCAAGGCCAATCACATCCCTCCGAATGCTCTAACAATAATACGGATACTTTCATCCCTGCCTCAAATCCTCTCGTTCCTCCAGGCAACACGATAAACGCATTTGCATCCGCAAGTGAAGATACCGCACTCGATTTATCTAAACCGACCGGCATCGCTTGTAATGCCCCATCCACGATCGTCACGTTTGCTCTTACGAAACGAGTAAATGGATTTGGCTTTGGAAAATCTTTTTGTAAAATAGCATCAGCTCTATATACGTGAGGCTCCTTCGCATACAAATACGTTTTTATAATCGGATGCACAAATAATTCAAAGCCTACATAACAAGCAGACGGATTCCCTGATAAACCGAAAAGTAACTTTCCATCAACTTCAGCTACTGTCGTTACACTTCCTGGTCTCATCGCTATTTTATTAAAGAGGACATTCGCCTGTAATCTTTCATATATAGCTGGTAAGTAGTCATAATCTCCTACCGAAACACCGCCTGTTGTAATTAAAATATCAACCTCATCCATCGCCGATTGAACAGCTGTAAAACATGCATCTAGCTCATCAGCCAGTTGGCCATAATATCGGACCTTTCCACCAGCTTTCATAATTTGAGCGGCAATCATATAAGAGTTACTATTTCTAATCTTTCCTGGTTCTAACGACTCGTGTACTTCTAGTAATTCACTCCCTGTCGTTACAATACCGACAACAGGCTGTTTTACAACTTTCACAGTACTATATCCAAACGTCGCTAATAGCGCAGCAACACCTGGATTAATTGCAACACCTTTCTTAACGAGAACTTGATTTTGTTTTATATCTTCTCCTTTAAATGACACATTGTCACCACTATTAAAAGGACGCTTTAACCTCATATATGTTTTTCCGTTCTTCTCAAATCCTTCTGTCAGTTCTAGCATTACGACTGCATTGCAATTCTCTGGAATAGCTGCTCCCGTCATAATACGAACTGCTTCAAAAGAACCTACCTCTTTTACAAAAACAGACCCCGCTCCAATTTCTCCTATCACTTCAAATTCAACTGGATTCTCTTGATTCGCTTCTTTCGTATCTTCTGCTCGAATTGCGAAACCATCGTAAGGAGAACGATCAAAATGAGGAACGTCATGATCTGAGACAACACCTTCCCCAAGAATTCTCCCGTAACTTTCCGTAATAGAAACTTCTTCTACTTCACCATGCTTCGCATATTTCATTACCCGCTCTACTGCCTCAGCAACTTGAATTGGAATTCGTTTTTCTACCATCGTTTCTCACCTCATATTTGCAATTTTTTTTATCTCGATTAAACTTTATATATTAAACAGAAATTACTTCAAGGAGGAATTCCATGTCTTCATTCACACACTTTAATGACCAAGGACGCGCGAAGATGGTTGATATAAGCGACAAAAAAACAACCGTTCGAACAGCAATTGCGTGCTCTAGCATTGTAGTTACGAAAGAAATTTACGATAAAATCTCTCACAATGAAATTGGGAAAGGTGACGTATTAGCAGTTGCCCAAATCGCAGGCATTATGGCTGCAAAACGCACTTCTGATATTATCCCAATGTGCCATCCTTTATTATTAAAAGGTGTTGACGTTTCTTTCGATTGGCAACAATCAAATGAACAATATCGATTACTTATTGAAGTAAAAGTTAAAACAGAAGGTAGCACTGGCGTTGAAATGGAAGCTTTAACAGCTGCTTCTGCTACGGCTCTTACCGTGTATGATATGTGTAAAGCTGTTGATAAAAGTATGATTATTGGTGAAACGTACTTACTTGAAAAAACAGGTGGAAAAAGTGGCGATTATACGAGAAATTCGTAATCCTCTCCGTTGAACCTAAAGGATTTCCTTTAGGTTCAACCTATATATCTTGCATATAAACTTTTCGCTACATTCATATCATTTGTCCCATGAATAAACGCCCTACCATCTGTAAATAGAACAAATCGATATTCTTCTATCGGGAATGATAATAAATAAGGTGTTGCCTTTACCTCTACACTTTTTTGTAAGCGCTTTTTAGTTTCTTCTAAATTAAAATCTTTCCGCATCCCTGGACGAATTTGTACTGTATTCCGCCCACATAACACTTCCGTTTTCGTTTGTGCTTCAAATGTTAAACTCGGATATGTACGTAATCTTCCACAAGATAAACACGTATCTTTTTTCTGCCTATTCACTTTAAATGCCATCTGCTGATTATTCCAAAGGTCAAACGATAGCATCGTTTCACGAAGCGCACCAAAGTCTTCTACTAATATTTTCAACGCTTCTGTTATTTGATGCGCAACTACTAACTGCACCGCTGGCTGTATAATACCAACTGTATCACATGTTGCTCCACTCGCCGGATGCTCCATTAAACAGCGGAAACACGGTGTTTTCCCTGGTAAAATTGTATAAGTCACTCCGTAACTTCCGACACAACCACCATATATCCACGGAATATTATACTTTTGTGAAATATCATTAATGAGAAGACGCGTTTCAAAATTATCTGTCGCATCTAATATTAAGTCTACACCATTCACTAGTTCTTCCATTTCTTGCACCGTTACATCAGTTACAACTGGATTAATTTCCACCTCAGAATTAATCGCTTTTAAATGTTCTGCTGCCGCTACCGCCTTCGGTTTATACTGCTTTGCATCTTCTTCTGTATATAATTGTTGTCTTTGTAAATTGCTCCATTCTACATAATCGCGATCTGCAATCGTTACTTTTCCAACACCTGCTCTAACAATCGCTTCTGCATTTGCCGCACCTAGGGCACCAGCGCCGATAATAAGCACATGCTTCTCTCTTATTTTTCGCTGCCCTTCTTCTCCAACACCAGGAAATAATATTTGTCTTGAATATCGCTCCTGCATACGATAGCCCCCTTCCTTATCCTCCTATATAAGACATTTCAATTTTCGGACGATTTTTTGCACTTTCTTCTGTCCGTTCATCTGAATATCTATCTTTTCTATTCATCCATACATCTTGTATAACATGTAATAGCTCTTCATCCGAAAGATTATCTCTAAGAAGTTCCCTTATATCCAATCCTTCCGTCGCAAACAAACAAGTATAGAACTTTCCATCCGCCGAAATTCTCGCTCTCGTACAAGAAGAACAAAACGACTCAGAAACAGAAGTAATAAAACCGACCTCTACATTTGTTCCAACATACCGATATCGTTTCGCAACTTCACCAAAATAATGCGCTTCAGCTTGCTCAAGCGGATACACTCCATGAATTGTCTCAATTAATTCCCGCTTCGTAACTACTTGATCAAAATTCCATCCATTCGTACTACCAACGTCCATAAACTCAATAAATCTAAGCGTGATTCCTTGTTCTTTAAAATATGCAGCCATCGGTAGTACTTGATGATCGTTCATCCCTTTTTTCACAACCATATTTACTTTTACTTCAAGCCCTGCCTCTTTTGCTGCTATAATGCCCTTAATCACAGGTTTCGTATTAATATTTCGACCATTAATATTTCTAAATGTATCATCATCTATCGCATCTAAACTAACATTCACTCTATGTAATCCAGCTTCTTTTAATGCCTTCGCTTGCTTCGTTAAATGAATTGCATTCGTCGTTAACCCTATATCTACTAGCCCGTCAATTTTCACGAGACATGCAATAAGTTTTGTTAAATCTTTACGAAGCAGTGGTTCGCCACCAGTAAGTCTAATTTTTCGTACACCGATGCTAACAAACACTTTTGCCAAACGTTCAATTTCATCAAACGTCAGTAAAAACTCATCTTTCAAAAAAGCATAATCAGGCCCAAATACTTCTGCTGGCATACAATATGTACATCTAAAATTGCAACGATCAATGACAGATATGCGTAAATCTTGAAGTGGGCGTCCAAAAAAGTCTTTAACCATCTCCTGCATCGCCACCCTCCCTTTCTGCCAAATTTCTTTCTTTTCATTCTATTATAATATATTTTCGAACTGCGATGTTTTTGCTAAGGTGAATAAAGTGAAACTTTAAACAATAGGAAGTTATCCATTCCCCTCTGATTAGCGAGAGTTACTCTCAAATACTGGGATAAAAAAACCTTGAAACATAAAAGTTCCAAGGTTTTCTACTTATTAACTTAATCTAATAATCGTTAGAGTAGCTCCTGGCGTTGCCGTAGATAATGTAGCCAGTGCAACTACTCCAAATAATTGCAAACTAACGGCAGCTCCAGCAGGCAAATTAGCAATTATTGTTGCACTAAATGAACCAGTAGCCACTGCTGGGGAGTTTATCGTTCCCGCAAGCGGACTTCCATTTACAGTTATACGCGAACTTACAAGTAATCCTGCTGTTAAATTAATTGTATAGGCTATATAATAATTCCCTGCATTGGCAACTGTAAATACAGTATTTCCACCACTAACGGTTATTCCTGGTCCAATATTTTGATTGTTTGGTAATGGGATATTTGTACCGCCTAATAAAACAGAAATAACACTTCCTGATGTATTATTCGCAAATGCATACGTTGCAGTTGTACTAACTCCAGTCACCCCGGTCGCTCCAGTGGCTCCGGTTGCTCCAGCTCCGGTTGGACCTTGAATTCCTTGCGGGCCTTGAATTCCTTGTAGCCCTGTTGCTCCGGTTGCTCCGGTCGCTCCCGTGACTCCCGTTGGTCCTTGAATTCCCTGTGGGCCTTGCGCTCCTGTTGCACCCGTGTCCCCGGTTGGGCCTTGTGGACCTTGTAAGCCTTGCACTCCTTGAGGACCTGTTGGACCTATTTCCCCTTGCACTCCTTGTATTCCAGTTGGGCCTTGTGGACCGGTCGGACCTTGGATTCCTTGTATCCCTTGAATTCCCTGTGGTCCTTGTGCTCCCGTCGCCCCGGTTACTCCTTGTATCCCTTGTAGACCTTGTTCTCCTTGAATTCCTTGTGGTCCAGTTGGCCCTTGAATTCCTTGAGGACCTTGTATTCCTTGTGGACCTTGATCTCCCGTCGCCCCAGTTACTCCTTGTATCCCTTGTGGACCTTGAATTCCTTGCGGGCCTGTTGGACCTATTTCTCCTTGCACACCTTGTATTCCTTGTGGACCCTGTAAACCCGTCACTCCGGTTGCTCCCGTTTCTCCTGTCGCTCCTGTCACTCCAACCGGCCCTGTCGCTCCGGTATCTCCGGTTGCCCCTGTCGAACCGGTTGCTCCGGTCGGTCCAGGTGGCCCACCGGATGGACCTGTCACTCCTGTCGGACCTGATGGTCCCGTTGGGCCAGTCGGTCCTGCTGGTCCTCCTGAAGGTCCCGTTACCCCTGTTGGACCTGTTGTTCCAGTTGGACCTGTTGTTCCTTCCCCTGTCGCCCCAGTTGCTCCCGTATCTCCTGTCGCTCCCGTCGGACCTTGTATCCCTTGAATTCCTTGTGGTCCTTGCACTCCTTGTGCACCTGTTGCTCCTTGAATCCCTTGAATTCCTTGCACTCCCTGTGGCCCCATCGGACCTGTTGGACCAATTGCCCCTTGAGCACCTTGCACTCCTTGCGGGCCCTCTGGACCGGTTGCTCCTATTTCCCCTTGTATCCCTTGAATTCCGGTTGCTCCTTGTGCTCCTGTTGCTCCCGTTATCCCTTGCACACCTTGTATTCCCTGTATTCCTTGTGGGCCTTGTGGGCCCGTTGCTCCTACCGGTCCTTGTATGCCTTGTATCCCCTGTGGCCCCTCTGGACCCGTTGCTCCAACTGGACCTGGCACTCCTTGTATTCCTTGCGGGCCTTGAAGTCCCTCTGGGCCTTCTGGACCTGTTGGGCCTATCTCACCCATCGGACCTTGTATCCCTTGAACTCCTTGTGGTCCCGTTGCTCCTGATGGACCTGGTACTCCTTGTATACCTTGTGGACCTTGATCTCCTGTTACTCCTGTTACACCTTGAGGTCCTATAGCTCCCTGTATACCTTGTGGGCCTTGATCTCCGGTTGCTCCCGTTATTCCTTGAATCCCCTGAACACCTTGGATCCCTTGCTCACCAGTTACTCCCGTCGGACCAGGAATACCTTGAATTCCCTGTGGCCCTTCTGGACCTGTTGGGCCAATTGGCCCTTGAATTCCTTGTATCCCTTGTAGCCCTTGTAGCCCCTGCGCACCTGTTTCTCCTGTACTTCCTGTCGGACCGGTTAGCCCCTGACCTGTTGCTCCAGTATTTCCAGTTGCTCCTGTTGGTCCTGTCACCCCTGTACTTCCACTCGGTCCACCCCCAGGACCTGTTGCTCCTGTCGGGCCAGTTGGACCTGGAGGGCCTCCTGAAGGTCCAGTTATCCCTGTTGGACCTGTTATTCCTGTCGGGCCTGTAATCCCTTGACCTGTTGCTCCTGTTGTTCCCGTACTTCCACTCGGTCCCTCTGTCCCTTGGATTCCTTGCACTCCTTGAATCCCTTGTGGACCTGTTGCTCCCGGTATCCCTTGCACTCCTTGGATTCCTTGAGAACCCTCAGGTCCGGTATCTCCAATCGGACCCTGTAATCCCTGTACACCCTGTATCCCTTGTACTCCAATCGGACCTGTTGGACCAATGGGCCCTTGTAATCCTTGCACACCCTGTAAACCTGTCGCTCCAGTTTCTCCTTGTGGACCTCTCAATCCTTGTGGCCCCTGCTGTCCTTCTGGTCCAGTTGCACCTATTGGCCCAACTGATCCTTGTATCCCTTGCACACCTTGAGGTCCTGTCGGGCCCATCTCCCCCATCGGACCTTGTAATCCTCTTGGTCCTTGAGGTCCTGTTGGGCCTTGTGGACCGGTTGGACCAGTAATCCCTATACCTGTAAATCCAGTTGGAACAGGGGGAAAAGTAGGCCCAATAAGTTCGGGTGGAATTCTAAAATTAGAGCTTAACGAATTTTGCTTCCGATTATTATCACGATTCTTCACACTTTCACCACCTACAAACCGTCTTTTTCATAATAAATAAGCCTCTTCTTAATCTATTTACAAAAATAATTTCCAAGACTATTTTTATTTTAAATAATAAAAACTCCCTTAATTCCTTAAGGGAGTCCAGCAATTGAATCCATATTATCTGTATTCGGGACAGCTTGCGCTATACTCGATGCATTTACACTTTGCCCCATATTTGTTCCTGTTACAGTACCAGCAGGAGTACCTCGTGTATATGTTGTCGTCACAGAATCACCCGGCTGTAAACAAAGCTTCGTCTCTGTTCCTATTACTGTAACAACATCAATCCAAGTACACCCCATTGAACCACTATACGATTTCGTAGCAGTAAATGAAGTATCACTCAAATTGTCACCTGTAAATATATTCCCAGTATTATTAACAATAACAAACTCTTTTATATGCGCAGGCATAATTACACTCTACCTTTCCTCTACGAACCTAATGTACGTGTGCTCGTTGCTAATGGCGGAAGGAATACTGATGTTCTAATCACCGCTTCTGGCTGCCTTTTTCCATTTAAAAAAATAGCCGCACTCGATCCTCCAGCACCCGCGTATATTTTCGCTACAGCTAAAGGTGAGATATCATAACAGTCGCCGACATTAACAGCTCCTGTATTATTAATAATTTTTACTTTACGCAAATTAATCCCCATTTCCCCCTCCTCCTTTTGTATACTGTATGCAAAAGAAAAAAACTTGAAACAGACTCGTTTCAAGTTTTTAGTAATTAACTATTTCATTTCGCCTTCATATTGAAGCATACCGCCAACCATATTCACTGTTTTAAATCCTTGCTCATTTAAATAATGGCATACATTCTCACTGCGCATTCCCGAACGGCAAATAAAGATATATTCATTCTCTTTATTAAAGAAGTCTACTTTATTTGGGATATCACCCATTTTAATATGTACCGCTTCTGGAATTTTCCCTGCTGCTACTTCTTCATCTTCCCTTACATCTACTAAAAATAACGTTTCTCCATTTTCTAAACGTTCTTGTACTTCTTCTGTTGTAATTGTTTTTACTTCTGTCATATGTCGTTCCTCCTTATATACAATAAAACCTTTCGTTTCTTCTTTAAACAACCATTTCTAATCAATTTTAGCATGCAAAAGAAGGAACGCAAAGAATGGAGAATTTATTTCTCAATTTCTCCGTAAAACTTATTCTTTACAAACATCTCTATCGCATTGTATCCTCAATATACTTGTTTTATGAAAGGAGTCGATTAAAATGACACTTTTTCTTTTCATTATGAGCATTATTTTTTTAACCGCCGCAATTATTGTACTCAGCATGAAAAATAATAAAAAGTTAAAATCTCCCCAAGAAATGTCATTCTTATTTCTATTACTTAGTATAGCGTTCTTCGGTATAGCAATCGCTACATATATTTTCCGTCTACAAATCATGTAAAAAAAGGTGCCTACTACACATATTGCACCTTTTTCACATCATTTATTTTCTACACAAAACTAGACACTTTCCGATTTAAAAATTCATAAACTTTCTTTTCAAATAAATGGATATCTAACGCTCCCGCCATATGCCCATTTATACTTTCTATTTCATAGACCTCCGCATACTTCCCTTGTTTTTGCAAAATGTCTACCATTTTATAATTGTAACGAGACGGCTGAAGTAAATCTTGTTTACACGGAATCATAAGTACATTCGCTTTTATTTTAGAAAGAGCCTCTTCCAAAGAAGAAAATCCATGCGCAATATCATGCAATAAAACTGCTTTCGCAGTGTACATCCACGAATTTGCATCTACTAACTCTATACTTTTGTATGTCACTTTATTTATCTCTTTCTCAAATGATGTTAATGTAGAAAACTTTTCATAAGGTTCTACCTCAATACTGTTACGAGGAAATTCCGTTTCATAAAAATGCTCATCAAAAGCGTTCATAAACATCATTCTGTTTGCTAAATGAAGCCCCTGCATTGGCTGTGTTTCTCCATATTTCCCGCCCTTCCAACTTGGATCTAGTTGAATTGCTTCAATCGCATTTTGCGCTACATTTACTGACGTTATAATTGGATTTTGCGGGTTCGTAATAACGCCAATCATTCGCTCTACCATATGAGAGTAGTGAACAGCCCATTGCTGCGCAATCATTCCACCCGCCGACGGCCCTATTACAGCATGTAACCTTGAGATTCCCATATTTTTTATTAACTCATATTGTATACGAGCTACATCAAGAAAGGTAAACACAGGGAAATCCATAACATACTCTTCCCCTGTTTCTGGATTAATCGACTTCGGTCCCGTTGTAATTACATACGGGTTCTTCACCTGTACATTACAAAGATTATCAGTACATATAACAAAATATTTATTTGTATCAATCGCTTTTCCAGGTCCAATTAGCCCAGCCCACCAACCAGACTCCTCATCATGCACAGTATATTTTCCTGCTGCATGACTTGTTGCACTAAAATAATGACAAACCAAAATGGCATTTGACCTTTCTCTATTTAAAATACCATACGTCTCATATCCCATTTGAACAGGAATTTCCCTACCATTTTCAAATGTAAACTCATTTAATGCAAACTTCTCTTTTTTTACAATTTGCACAGACTCTCCCTCTTCCCGTTATAGTATGAACTGCTTACTAAAGGTTTTTTTCTATGCAAATCAATCTCCTTCTTCTTTTCATAAATAAATGAATAATATACAAAATTAGCCACAAAATAGCACTATATTACAAAAATCAAAGAGGGCATACATATGATTTGGAATTGGCTACGTAAGAAAAAAAAATCAAATTCAACAGAGACAAAAGAAGCAGATAACCCGAAGCAGCAGCCTAGTAATCAAGAGATTGTGAACAAAGATCAGACTAGAAGTATGAAACATAATAAAGGTGATAGTAGCGAGCAAAAAAACTCGAAACAAGATGATTACTCTCATAAGAAACAGCAAAATTCTAAAAAAGATGATCCTTCTCATGAGAAACAGCAAAATTCGAAACAAGACGATTCCTCTCATGAGAAACAACAAAACTCGAAACAAGACGATTCCTCTCATGAGAAACAGCAAAATTCGAAACAAGACGATTCCTCTCATGAGAAACAACAAAACTCGAAACAAGACGATTCCTCTCATGAGAAACAACAAAATTCTAAGCAAGACGACTCTTCTCATGAGAAACAACAAAACTCTAAACAAGACGATTCCTCTCATGAGAAACAACAAAATTCTAAGCAAGACGACTCTTCTCATGAGAAACAACAAAATCCTAAACAAGACGATTCCTCTCATGAGAAACAACAAAATTCTAAGCAAGACGACTCTTCTCATGAGAAACAACAAAATCCTAAACAAGACGACTCTTCTCATGAGAAACAACAAAATTCTAAACAAGACGACTCTTCTCATGAGGAACAGCAAAACTCGAAACAAAATGATTCTTCTCAGAATAAACAACAAAGCTCTGGAAGTAATAGTATTTATGATTTTTCGAAGCCAGAAAAAGACCGTATTCATTCACTACAAGATTTAATAGAGAAGCTCAAGAAGTCTAGTGATTTTGTTAATTATCACACATCTGATGATGAAACGATGCCATATTGGATTTCTTACTATCGTCCTTCACTTGATGGGGAGAAATTGCAAAAGTATTTAATGCCTACTCTTTTGGAACGACCTAATGCTTCACTAGAAGAACTGAAGGAACATATTCCGATGAGTGGTATCACAATTACGAATGACTTACAAAAAATTGAGGACATGGTTTTAAAAGGACATGCAATTATTCAATTGAAGCAGCAAGATCAAAAATGTATGCTTGCAAACATTGCAATTGATAATTATCGTGCACCAACCCCTCCTTTAAACGAATCAACTGTTATTGGACCACAAGAAGGTTTCGTAGAGGATATTGATACAAACATTAATTTAGTTCGAAAACGTCTTCCTGTTTTAGATTTACAAACAAAAGAAATGATTATCGGCGAGTTTTCCAAAACAAAAGTTGTCATGATGTATTTAGACAACCTCGCTGAAAAAGATAATGTAGATTTTCTCGAGGAATCATTACGCGCTCTTGAATATGATCAAATTAATGATAGTGCTTATATACAAGAATTGATGGGTGAAAAATCGATTTTCCCTCTCTATATCAATACAGAACGCACTGATAGAGTTACAAAAGCACTCATTGATGGAAAAATCGCTATTTTTGTTGATGGTTCTCCAAGCGTGCTACTTACTCCAGTATCCTATTTCGATTTTTTCATTTCACCAGAAGACTATAACGTCTCCTGGATGTACGCTACATTTTCAAGGATTTTAAGATTAATCGCCGTTCTATTTTCAATCTGCGCTACACCGTTATACGTTGCAGTTTTAAATTATCATTATGAACTCATTCCAAGTGACTTACTTGAAACTTTGATTTTATCAAGGGCACAAGTACCGTTTCCACCTTTAATTGAAGCGCTCTTTTTAGAACTTGCAATCGACTTATTAAGAGAAGCTGGTGCGAGGTTACCGATGAAAGTTGGTCAAACGCTCGGTATTGTAGGCGGTATCGTAATCGGACAAGCATCTGTACAAGCTGGTTTAACGAGTAACATTTTATTAATTATCGTTGCACTATCAGCACTCGCTTCTTTTATTACACCTATTTATAAAATGGGTAACGCTGTTCGATTACTACGCTTTCCTTTTCTTATGTTTGCAGAAATAGGAGGACTTTTCGGGATTTCTCTTGGATTTATCTTTTTATTTACTCATCTATTTAGGCTTACTTCCTTACGTAAGCCGTACGCTTTGTTTTATCCGACAAGACAACAATCCGTTAAAGATTCTTGGATTCGTTTCCCTTTAACAATGATTGATACAAGAGATGTACAAGCAAGACCACAACATGTAAAAAAAGCAGCGAAAGGAATTTCAACAAAACATAGATCGGACTTCGATGATTAAGAAATGAGGTGCATTGATGAGTAAAGTTCAAGAAAAATATCAAATATCTCCTGTCTTTGTTTTCTTCTTAATTCACAGTGCACAATTTGGTGCCGGAGTTCTCGGATTCGCTCGAATTATTGCAAAAGCTGCTGGATACGACGGTTGGATGGGAGTTTTAATCACAGGATTCTGTATCCATGTTCTTATATGGATGATGTATGTCTTATTAAAAGAAACAAACGGTAATTTAATTGATTTACATCGGCAAACATTTGGAAAATGGCTTGGGGACGGTATTAATATCATCTTTGCTGCTTATTTTTTAATCGTCAGTATTTCCGTCATTCGAACATACGTTGAAATTATTCAAGTGTGGATGTTTCCTACCGCTTCAACTTGGATGTTAACACTTTTTTTATGCTTAGTTAGCTACTACATTATTTCTTCTGGCTTTCGTGTCATTACTGGTATTTGTGTTATATCTGTTGGTGGTACATTGGGATATTTATTGCTTAGCCTATTTGTTTTGAAATACTCACATTGGGATAATTTACTTCCTATATTCACCCATTCTTTTTCAGATATTTTAAAAGCCTCTCAACTGTCTATCTACAGTATGACCGGTTTTGAGATTTACCTCATGGTTTATCCATTTGTGAAAAAACCTATGCAATCTCATAAATACGCTCAATACGGGGCACTATTTTCAAATCTTCTATATTTATTTAGTACCCTTTTAGCCTTTGCATTTTTTAGTGAGAAACAATTGTTAAAAACGATATGGTCGCAACTTTCTATGACCCAAGTAATCCAATTACCATTTATAGAAAGACTAGAATATATTGCAATTTCAGGCTATGCACTTGTTATTGTTACAAGTTTTATTCTTCCCTTATGGGCAGCGACAAGAGGAACGCATGAAATATTTCGTGTAAAACAAAGAGGAATTTTAATCGCTTTTATCCTTATCACCCTCATTGTTTCACAACTTTTAACAAACAGACACGATATTAATAACTTTATTAGTAATGCATCAAAAGTTAGTTTTTGGCTCATTTATGTATACATCCCAATTCTATTTATTATTGTGTGGGTGAAAAGAAAATGGAAAAAATCAAAAGCAAATTAATACTTATTTCTTGTATAACATTCTTCAGTTTAACTGGATGTTTACAAAAAAATATTATCGATGATGTACAACTTATTCAAGGAAGCGTTTTTGATGTAGCAAAAGGTAATAAAGTAAAAGTGACATTCGTTTGTCCCATTCAGAAAAAAGGAAATAAAGTTCAAGTTTTTGAAGGTAGCGCAAATGCGGTGAAACAAGTAAAAGCAGACACATCTTTAGAGTCTTCTCAACCGTTTGCTAGCGGACAAATGCGTGTCGCTCTATATACGATAAGACTTGCAAAAAAAGGAATGTCTACTTCATTCGATACATTACTTCGAGATGTGAATATAGGAAACGCTTTATATGTTGCTTTATTAGAGGGGAATGGTACCGAACTTTTAAAAGGCAAATATACAACTTCATATAACGTTGCAATTTATATAAAAAAGTTGCTAGAACATAATATGGAGACCGGTCCTTTACCAACGGATAATCTGCATGTAGGAGCATTCCGTTATTATCAAGAAGGGCAAGACTACTATATTCCAATTTTAAAGAAACATGGTGATAAAATAAACATCACCGGAATTGGTCTTTTTAAAAAAGATAAATATATCGGTAAAATTGCGCAAAAAGATATGTTCATATTTAAAGGACTGTTAGAAAAACATAAATTAGATTCACATGAATTTAAAACAGATTCTGCGTACGTAATGATTAATAATATTCGTTCTGTTCCAACTTACGATATAAAGATTAAAAACGGAAAGCCTTCTTTTTTCATTCACGTTCATCTTGATGCACGTATTCAAGAATTATCAAAACAAATTAACTTAGAAAATAACAAGAACACAAAAAACATTGAAAAAAATGTACAAAAGCAATTGGACGTACAGGCTGCCAAATTAATTAAGCAGTTCAAATCTTTAGGCGTCGATCCCCTCGGGCTAGGAGCAAAATATAAACACCATTATCGCCCCTTCAAATTAGAAGAGTGGAGACAAATGTACAAAGATGTTCCGATTCATATAAAATACACCGTAAACATTACAAATTCTGGTGTAATTGAATGAGAAATGATTGAACTCCTCTCTCCGGCATGATACAACGGATAGAGGAGTTTTTATTTTAGATAGAGAGAGAAGATATTTATGGGGGAGCTTATGTCTAAAAAATTAGTAAAGCCTATTTTAAACGGTATTTTATTTCTCGGCGTCTTTTTATTTGCTCATACATACTTAAAAAATGTTTCCTTCACACGTTATTTACTTGTCGTTATACCGATGTTACTCGTTGGTATGTTCGGCATCGACCTTATTTTATCCATTTTAATAAAAAAAGAAGAATAACGAGCGAGGATGTCTCATAAGTCGAGATTTTTGACTAGATGACATCCTTTTTATTTTCTATTTTGGAATCAGCGCTACAGTACATGAATTTATATCAACGATTTTTCAAATATATCTACCATAACTCAAAATATATCAACGATTCGACACAAAATATCGATTTACCTACAAAAATTGACAATAGTAACAACCCATACTAAGAAGAGAATGTTTCAATATATTTTTAGAACATCCTTTTTTTATTTAATAATCACCTTATGTTACAATGAAATTCGGCACAAAGTGAGAAAGGATGAAACAACATGACAAACGAAAAAGGTTTAGATAAAGGGTACGAGCTTGTTGCAAAAATGCATGAAGATTTCGGACATCCTGTAACAAATACTCCAACAAAACTAACAGAAGAGCGCGCAAAAATCCGTGCAAGTTTTATGCAAGAAGAGCTAGAAGAATTTCTAGAAGCAACTACTGTTGAAGATCAATACGATGCACTTATTGACCTTATTTACTTTGCATTCGGAACGTTTGCAGAAATGGGCGTACGTCCAGATAAAGGATTCGAGATTGTAAACAACGCAAACATGGCAAAACTATTCCCTGATGGGAAACCTCGATTCCGTGAAGGCGACGGCAAAATTTTAAAACCAGAAGGCTGGCAAGCACCAGAACCACAACTTCGTGCTGAAATTGAACGTCAGCGCCAAGAAGCTGAAAAAAACTGCTAGGATTTCCTAGCAGTTTTTTATTATGTCTTTTTTTCTGCAGCTCATTAATGACCCACGTGCCCCGCGTGTCCTGCTGCTCCACTAATACTAGCTGCTCCTGCTGCTGCCCCTGCTCCTCCTGCTCCAATTCCCCCTGTCCAAGGAGACGATTGTTGCTGTTGTTGATATTGCTGATATTGTTGGTGCTGTTGGTGCTGTTGACCTTGGTGTCCATGATGTTGGCCTTGGTGCCCATGATGACCGTGTTGGCCTTGATGACCTTGGTGATGGTGGTGACCTTGGTGTCCATGATGTTGGCCTTGGTGGTGATGTCCATGGTGACCATGTTGGCCTTGATGACCGTGTTGGCCTTGGTGAGTTTGATAAAGAACAGCTTGCGGATGAATGTGGTGGTGACCTTGGTGATGTACTTGTTGTTGGTGATGACCATGATGGCTGTGTTGACCTTGATGGCCGTGTTGACCTTGATGGTGGTGATGACCGTGATGGCCATGTTGACCTTGATGGTGGTGATGACCATGATGGCCGTGTTGACCTTGATGGTGGTGATGACCGTGATGGCCATGTTGACCTTGATGGTGGTGATGACCGTGTATGACTTGCGGATACCCACCTACTCCTCCTGCTACAACACCTACTCCTGGTACAGGGAATCCTGTCTGTCCCCCTCCAACGAAAGAAGGAAATGTAGTTGGTACTCCTACTGGAATTCCAGTTTGTGCGCCAGCTACTGATGTCGGAAATCCTCCCGTTAACGTTGGAATTCCAGTTTGCATGCCTGCTACTGATGTTGGAAATCCTCCATGTGCTCCACCCATCCAGCTCGGAATTCCACCGTATCCTTGTTGCCCTGCTCCTCCCATTAACATCATTTGTTCATAACTATCCGATCCACCTCCGAAGAAGCCATGCGGTGCATTATTGTCCATCCCTTTCATTCCTTTCACCCCTTGTTTTCAATTTAACCTACCTTTTGTATCATATTTCCTAGTTAAAAATAGGTGTTTGTCTGCATAAGAATTCCTAACCTTTTTCCTCATTCGTGATAGAATCAATTGACTGATTATTCTTTCACCACTTTAAAAGGAGGCATTTCTATTGAGAAACGTTACAAAAGCTTCAAACGACGATTTAGATTCAATCTTACATATAGATATTGATGTAATCGGAGACGATAGTAGACGAAATTATATTAAACACGCTATTGATGAGGAGAAATGCATCATTGTAAAAGAAGACAATTCTATTTTAGGTTTTCTGACGTATGATACGAACTTCTTTAGCTACACGTTCCTCTCATTAATCATTGTTTCGCCAACAAAAAGAAGACAAGGCCATGCAAGCTCATTAATCTCCTATATGTTAAGTAATTCTCCTACGCAAAAAATTTTTTCTTCAACGAACGAATCGAATGCAAATATGCAAAAAGTTTTTAAAGCGAATGGATTTATGCGTAGTGGAATAATTGAAAACTTAGATGAAGGTGATCCAGAAATTATTTTCTATATAAAAAAGCTCAGAGCATAAAGGCTCTGAGCTTTTCTTTCATTCATTAGTTTGCAACAACGTTAACAAGTTTGCCAGGAACGACAATTACTTTACGAACTGTTTTTCCTTCGATTTGTTCTTTAATTGCTTCAAGTGCAAGTTGTTCCATTTCTTCTTTTGATGCGTCTTTACTCATTGTTAATTTTGCGCGAACTTTGCCCATAATTTGAACAACGATTTCAACTTCATCTTCTACAAGTTTAGACTCATCAAATGTTGGCCAGCTTGCATATGTGATTGTTTCATTGTAACCAAGCTTGCTCCAAAGTTCTTCCCCGATATGAGGTGCAACTGGTGCAATCATTTTTACGAAACCTTCTACATATTCTTTCGGAAGTGTATTAGCTTTGTATGCATCGTTGATGAATACCATCATTTGAGAAATCGCTGTGTTGAAGCGAAGCTCTGCATAGTCTTCTGTTACTTTCTTCACTGTTTGATGGTAAGCTTTTTCAAGCTCTTTATTTGGTGCATCAGTAATTTTCTCACTTAATTCACCGTTATCTTGAACGAATAGGCGCCATACGCGGTCTAGGAAACGACGAGCTCCGTCAAGACCATTTTCAGACCAAGCGATTGAAGCATCTAATGGTCCCATGAACATTTCGTATAGACGAAGTGTATCTGCACCATGGCTCGCTACGATATCATCAGGGTTTACAACGTTACCTTTTGATTTACTCATTTTCTCGTTGTTTTCACCTAGAATCATACCTTGGTTGAATAATTGTTGGAACGGCTCTTTCGTTGGAACTACACCGATATCATATAATACTTTATGCCAGAAACGAGCATATAGTAAGTGAAGTACAGCGTGCTCTGCACCGCCGATATAAATATCAACTGGAAGCCATTGTTTTACTTTTTCAGGATCTACAAGTGCTTCGTTATTATTTGGATCCATGTAGCGTAAGTAGTACCAACAGCTACCAGCCCATTGTGGCATTGTGTTCGTTTCACGACGACCTTTTTTACCAGTTTCAGGATCAACAACATTTACCCACTCGTCAATGTTAGCAAGTGGTGATTCACCTGTACCTGAAGGACGGATGTTTTCTGTTTTCGGAAGAACTAATGGTAATTCTTCTTCTTTCACAGCTGTCATTGTGCCATCTTCCCAGTGGATTACTGGAATTGGCTCACCCCAGTAACGTTGACGGCTAAATAACCAGTCACGTAGACGGTACGTTACTTTTTGATTTCCTGCGCTCGTCACTTCAAGCCATTCAATCATTTTTGCGATTGCTTCTTCTTTATTTAAACCATCAAGGAATGCTGAGTTTACGTGTGCACCATCACCTGTGTATGCTTCTTTCGTAATGTCTCCGCCTTTTACAACTTCCTTCATTGGAAGATTGAACGTTGATGCGAATTCATAGTCACGCTCATCGTGAGCTGGAACCGCCATTACAGCACCTGTTCCGTAAGTTGCAAGAACGTAATCAGCAATCCAGATTGGTAATTTCTCACCGTTTACTGGGTTAACTGCGTAAGCACCAGTGAATACACCAGTTTTCTCTTTCGCAAGTTCTGTACGCTCTAAATCACTCTTCATTTTTACAGAATTAATGTAAGCTTCTACAGCTTCTTTTTGCTCAGCAGTTGTAATGTCAGCAACAAGTGCATGCTCTGGAGCAAGTACACAGTAGCTTGCACCGAATAGTGTATCAGGACGCGTTGTGAAAACTGTGAATTTTTCATCTGTACCGTCGATGTTAAAGTGTACTTCTGCACCTTCAGAACGACCAATCCAGTTACGTTGCATATCTTTTAAGCTTTCTGGCCAATCAAGCTCATCTAGATCTTCTAATAGACGATCTCCGTAAGCTGTAATTTTTAACATCCACTGTCTCATCGGACGACGCTCAACCGGATGCCCACCGCGCTCACTCTTACCATCAATGATTTCTTCGTTTGCAAGTACTGTACCAAGCGCTGGACACCAGTTTACAGGTACTTCATCAACGTAAGCTAAGCCTTTTTCAAATAGTTTTAAGAAGATCCATTGTGTCCACTTGTAGTAGTTTGGATCCGTTGTATTTACTTCACGATCCCAATCATAAGAGAAGCCTAATGCTTTAATTTGATTACGGAACGTATTAATATTAAGCTCTGTAAATTCTGCCGGGCTATTTCCAGTATCAAGTGCATATTGCTCTGCTGGAAGACCGAATGCATCCCATCCCATTGGATGAAGAACGTTATATCCTTGCATACGCTTCATACGAGATAAAATATCTGTCGCTGTATAACCTTCTGGATGTCCTACGTGTAAGCCTGCACCTGATGGATATGGAAACATATCTAGTGCATAAAATTTTGGTTTTTCTGTCTCATCTGGCGTACGGAATGTTTTATTCTCTTCCCAATATCCTTGCCACTTCTTCTCAATTTCTTGATGATTAAAGCTCATGAGATACCCTCCTTGAAATTCTATTTATTTTCACCGCCCAAAATACAAAAAACCTCTCATCCCTAGAAAGGGACGAGAGGTTATAGATTCCCGCGGTACCACCCTAAATTAATGTAAAATATACATTCGCTTAGATCCGTAACGTGGATTAACGGCAATTGCTACTATTAGTTTCACAACTGCAACTCAAAGGCGAGTTCATAACGAAACGTGGATTGACTTGCACCGACCGTCAACTCTCTAAACCCGCTTCTATTACTACTACTCCTTTTCACTGTTATTACAAATATGAGTTAATTAAATATATTCTAAAACATGTTACATGTTCCGTCAAACTAAACTGCAATTTTTTCTTCAACTGTTTCTTCTACTTTTACTCGTTTGTCATAAATGCTCGTTGCTATAAGCGCTACTACCAGCATTACCATGATCGCGATAAACAATACTTCCATATTGTATAAATCAACAATTGCTCCGCCGACGACTGGTCCGAACATTTTCCCTACAGTCGCCGCACTATTTACGACCCCTTGATAAAATCCTAATTTATCTTTCGGTGCAAGTATATTTGCAATGGTCGGAACCGCTGGCCATACGAATAACTCACCAATCGTTAATGTTACCATCGCAACGAGGAACATCGTAAATTGCTGCGCTTGACTTAACACAATGAATGAAGCCGCAAAAATGAAAATCCCAATCATAATTTGTTGTTTTAAAGAACGCTTCATCCAGCGAATTAGCATACTAACGAGCGGCTGCGCACAAACGATCATCGCTCCGTTTATCGTCCATAATAAACTATAGTGACGAAGGCTAATATTTAATTCTTGCATATGTGTTGCAATCGCCCCTTGCCACTGTACGTATGTAACCCAGCATAAAGCATATGCTACACACACAATAAGAAGTGCTTTGAATCCCGGTGTAAGTGACCACCCTTTTTTCGTTTCGACTTCTTTTTGTACCTCTGACCCTTTTTTGTCTTCCATACCACGGAATCCAATAAAAGCAATTAAGAAGAAAACAAAGTATAAAATAAAGTTCGCTAAGAAAATATAATCAAAACGATACGACGCAACTAAGCCACCGCACGCTGTTCCAATCGCAATACCAACGTTTTGTCCAACATACATCGCATTAAATGCTCGTCTTCCGCCCTCTGGCCAAACTGTACCAACCATCGCATACATCGATGGAAAGACCATTCCAGAACCAAAGCCAATTAATGCTAGCCATACAACATATAACGGCCAACCATGGAAGAACACAAGACCTAAAATCGATACGAGTGTAATGACAATTCCTACTAAAATTGATTTATAACCGCCCCATTTATCAAATAAAACACCGCCGAGCAAGTTTCCGATTACACCAGTAAGCGAGTTGATCATTAATACCATTCCAGCCACTGATAAAGATTTCCCTAGATGATCATGCAAATAAATTGTATTAAAAGGCCATAAAAAAGAAGCACCCGTGACATTAATAATCATCCCAGCTACTAATAGCCATACTTTCCTTGGCATATTCTCCCCTCCTATTCTATTTTTTTCGTTCATATATAACAGTAAAATTGTAGTCGTTTTTAAATAGGAAGGCAATTGATTAATAGTTGATGAAATTCAGATAATGGTTTATCGGTAAATGAAATTATATTGATTGTCGCTTGAAAATATATCAGAGATTTTCTAATTATATCGACTTACCGAAAAAAACGACAGCAGCAACAATCTATAAAAAAGAGGAGACTGCATTCACTTCATGCAGTCTCCTCTTTTTTATATTACCCAACTTCTTTTTCTCGCTTCGCACGTTCTTTAGCGCTCCATTTAAATATTTTATCCAACAGAGAGTATATCCTCCCAGACTCTTTCGTTAACAAAGGACCTAACGATGCCAATATTAACACGTATAAAGCTGAGAATGGTTTAATCGTCGCCATTAAGCCGCCCGCAATTCCAATATTCGCGACAATAATGGAGAACTCTCCGCGTGATACAAGCGTTAATCCGATATTCGTAGATGCCTTATGTGATAACCCTGCTTTACGTCCCGCAGCCATTCCAGCGATAAAATTACCGATGAGAGTAATGAAAACTGCTCCTAAGGCCAACCACACGGCTCCTCCAAGAGAAAATGGATCTATACTTAAACCGAAACTGAAAAAGAATATAGCTCCAAAGAAATCACGAAACGGAACGACAAGATGCTCGATTCGATCACTATGCTCTGTTTCAGAAAAGACAAGCCCTAATAATAACGCTCCAATCGCCTCAGCAACATGAATCGTTTCTGAAAAACCAGCCACAAAGAATAAAATAGCGAATATTACGATAATAAAAATTTCGTTAGACGAAATATCTAATACTTTATTTAGGAACGGCGTAGCTTTTCGAGCGATTATAAAGAATAATAACATATAGCCTACTGCGATTAAAACAGATGTAAGAGCACCTATAAATGACGTTGCACCTCCGAGTACTAACCCTGAAACAACTGACAAATATACAGCTAAAAAGATATCATCAAACATAATGATTCCTAAAATTAGCTCCGTCTCTTTATTACCAGATCGCCTTAAATCAACAATTACTTTTGCGACAATTGCACTCGAGGAAATTGTTATGATTCCGGCAATAATTAATGTTTCTAATAAGGGGAAACCCATTATATATCCGTAAAGCAAACCTAATATAAAATTAAGCGATATATGAACAGTTCCCCCAAAAGCAATCGACTTTCCTGATTTAATTAATTTTTTTATTGAGAATTCTAAGCCTAAATAGAATAGGAGGAATATGACGCCAACACGGCCGAGGAAGGAAATTACTTCTCCGCTTTCAATAAACCTTAAATCGATAAGCCCTAAATCTGGGGCATGAGGCCCCACTAGCATACCAAGTATAATGAGAAACGGAATAATCGAAAACTTTAACTTTGCAGCGAGAATTGTTGCAAAAGCTACTAATACTAACGCAGTTCCAACTTCAAAGACTAAAGTATCCATCGATTATGAGTCACCTCCCGCTGAAAGCAACTCATTAATAATTCTCTTCACTTCATGTCTTTCACCCGATAATACGAGCATATCACCAGCCTCAATGATAGAATCTGGACCTGGATTGAAAAATTTCTTCATATTCTTTTTCAAAATAGCAATGATTGTTACGTTATATGTTTTTCGAACATGTAAACTACCAATTGTCTTTTGTACGACTGGTGCGTTATTTTCTATTTTAAACCACTCAATTGATAATCCTTCAAAAGCCATCTCAATCGTGTCTAACGCTTGTGGCCTATAGACCATTCCACCTAATATAGCTGCAATTTGTCTCGCTTCAGAATCGCGAAGAGAAATGCTTGAAATACTCTCATCATGATCCACATCAAAATGATACATTTCTCTTCTTCCATCATCATGAATAACGATAACCATTTTTTCATTACCTTTCGTAATTACTTCAAACTTACAACCAATACCCGGAAGTTCACTTTCTCTAATATTCATATTTTCCGCCTCCTAAAATTTTTAGTTACGGCTTTTACAAATCTACATCGATCTCCGTTTTAAACTTTTCATCTTTTGAAATACCTAAATATTTGAGCGTTTCTGATGGCGTTGCGTGATGGAAATGTTTTTGCAGTAGCGCAATCGCTATTCCTCTTTTGTACGCGTGAAACCCAAATGTTTTTCTCATTGAATTCGTTCCAATCTTCCCAACAATTCCAACTGCTTCCGCAGCATTATGAATCACCCGATAAGCTTGTTGACGCGTAATTGAATTTGTCGTTTTATTAGATTGAAATACGTAGTTTTCTCTTTGAGCATCAAAAGATTGTACGTACGCTAAAAGCGCTTCCTTTACTTTTGTATTTAAATAAATATCTTGTTTAAATTTTTCATCTTTCACAGGAAGAGAATAAAACTCTTTAGCAGTTCCATCTTCATTTAATACATCTTCAAACTTCATACTAAGGAGCTCAGTAATTTTTAAACCCGTGTTAATTCCAATAACGAATAAAAGATAATCTCGCTGGGAATGCTCTTTCAAATATTTTTTCATAGCCTCAATTTGGCTTATATCTTTTAATGCCTCTACAACTTCCATACATGTATTCTCCTCATCTTATGAACGGTAATTTTCTCATCATGTTGTCCATTTTACCTTATCATGCTATGGGAATTCCATGTATTATCCATTTCCTTTTAAATTTTTTACGCTATACAATTGAAGCGATATACTTTAATGCACCTAAAAATTCTGGATATTTATGATTTGGAAACTTACTATTGTAAAAATACGTTGCGGTTAGAAAAATAACGAGGAATAAAGATGAAAATAGTAAAACTTCTTTGGACCTTAGCGCTATACTTATAACTTCAAATAAAGATCCATCTTCTTTCTGCAAGTTGGATTCCTCCTTTCATTTCCTGCTACTTTATATGTTTAGTTTATGTTACTTAATTATATTTTATAACATAATTAAGTAACGTATCAATGTTTTTCGTTATTTTTTCTGAAAATAACAAAAATACCGAGCACCCTACGCTCGGTATTTTTGTTATTAGTCCTCTTTCGGAAGAACAATTCCTTTATACAATTGAACTGTAATGAAGTAATAAATCGCATAAATAACTACGAAAATTACAATTGGTACCCAAATACGGAAGTACGGATCAAGTAAAATAAATCCGAAAATATTCATACCAACTAATACGTGAGCAATACCGACAATTGCCGGGAATAAGAATACTAAGAATAACTCTTTATAAATAGATTTTGTTAATAATTCACGGCGCACCCCGATTTTACGAAGCATTTGATAACGCGTAATATCTTTTGATGCACCAGACAGAATTTTAAACATTAAGCAACTTGCCATCATCGCTAAGAAAGCAATGCCAAGGAAGAAGCCCATAAACACTGTTCCACTCGCAAAACCGTAGAACATGTCGTAAGCTTGATATTTACTGTTCATTCTTTCAGCCGTTACATTTTTATATTTATCTAGCTGCAACTCGTCAAGTTTTTTCCATTCTTTTGTATATGTTAAGAAATCATCTACTTTTCCGATAAATGCTATACCTTCTTTACCATTTATCCCATCGTACATTTTTTGGTCTACAATTTTAATCGCATGATCTTCGTATATATAATATGGATGGATTGTACTAAAAGCATCAACCCATTCTTTTGGAAGTTCTTTAGCGTTCGCATCTGTTTCATTCATGTCTCTAGAAACTGCACCTACTGGTAGTTCCTCTGAAGCTTTCTTCGTATTCACTAAATCTTTCATCGATTTCATGTTTGCCATATCTTTTACTAAAGGACGATTTTTCTCTAAATCCTCTTTTATATAGTAAACGTATTTATCATCTACTTTGTAACGATATTCGTTTTTCTCTTTAAATGTAATACCGTCTAAAATTTTCTTTTCTTCAGCTGTTGGGTTATGAACTACTGAATCATATATTACTAAACCATCTACCATTTTTATAACATTATTTTTAAACGCCATACCACCTGAAATTGCACCCGCTCCAAGAGCAACTAACATTGCTACTGTCGCAAGCACTTTCGTTAAACTATTAATACGGAAGTTTAATTGTGCAAAAGTAAAAGCGTTAAGCCCTTTTTCGCTTCGTTTTTTATTACTTTTTAACTTTTTAATAATAACAGGAAGAAGCGATCCAAATAGCATATAAGTACCAGCTGTTGTTGTAATTAATGCAATAATGATTCCCATTTCTCTTAGTTTTTCCATATAAATCATTGATGCATAGCCAATACCTAATAAAATAACCGCAAGGAATGCAACTAAACCTGTCATTTTCCCTTTTACCGCAACACGTTCTGTTTGTGCATCTGCATGTACAAGTTGTAATACAGAAATACGAGATAATTTAATACTATTCATAATTGCTGATAATACAAATAGTGCAAAGAAGAAGATGCAAGTAACAGTCATAGATGGTAAATAAAATGCTTTATAGCCTTCACCAGCAAATTCTAATTGTTTCATTAATAACTGTCCGATACCTTCTGCAAGTCCTACACCAACTATAATACCAATCGCAAGAGACGCAGCACCTAATACGATTGTTTCAATAAACATAAGTAATGTAACTTTATGTTTTTTTGCTCCTAACATCATATACATACCAAACTCTTTTTGACGAAGAGATAGTAAGAAAGAGTTCGCATACAAAATATAGAAGAACGTTATAATAGCTAGTAAAAATGAACCTGCTTGGAATACAAATCCAATTTGACCAATAGTAGAATTTTCCTTAAGGAAGGCCTCGTTTAACGCTAACGTTTGGAACATATAAAAAATTGAAATCGACATGACAAGACCAACCAGTAAGACGATATAATCTTTCAGCTTACTTTTTAGTCCTGACATGGAAAGTTTGAATAACATGCCAAAGTCTCCTTTCCTACGCTTTTTGTGTGCCTAAGTCTGCAAGCACATCTAAAATTTCTTTATAAAACTCTTCACGTGTACCACCACGGTGAATTTCTTTATATAGCTCACCATCTTGAATGAATAAAATACGCTGACAGTAACTTGCACTATACGGATCATGTGTAACCATCATAATAGATACACCTTGATCTTCATTTAAGTTTGTCATCGCATCAAGTAAACTCGCTGCATTTTTAGAATCAAGCGCTCCTGTTGGCTCGTCCCCTAAAATAATTGCTGGCTCATGTACTAAAGCGCGCGCTGCTGCCGAACGTTGCTTTTGTCCACCAGATACTTCAGATGGATACTTTTGAAGTATTTCTGTGATTCCTAACATATCTGCTACTTTTTCTACTTTCGGTCCAATGTTACGTGATGAAACACCTTGAAGTGAAAGTGGAAGTGCAATGTTTTCGTAAATAGATAAGTTCTCTAATAAGTTAAAGTCTTGGAAGATGAATCCTAACTTTTGTGAACGGAAATCTGAAAGCTCACCTTGCTTCATTTTTGTAATATCCGTACCCGCAATTTCAACAACGCCGCCTGTTGCTTTATCTAACGTTGAAATTACATTTAATAATGTCGTTTTACCAGAACCAGATGGTCCCATAATTCCTACAAACTCACCCTCTTGAATTGAGAATGATACACCTTTTAACGCGTGTGATTGGTTCTCACCTTTTTTACCGTACACTTTTTGAACGTTTTTCACGTCTACAACTGGTTTCGTCATATATATCCTCCTATGCTTGTTTTTCCATTACCTATTTTGCGCTTTTTGGAGGGGAACTGCTATTTGTTAACATTACATTTACCTTACACTTTTGTAATATAAAAAGGCTGAGCATGTAAGGTTGACTTTTTTCCTTTAAATACAAATTCGTTCACTTTTTGAAATGGTACATCCGTAAATGAAATTATATTGACTTACCGACAAAAGCTGAAAATAAAAGTAGGCTGTTCCACAAAAGGAACAGCCTACTTCTCTCTTTATTTCTTTAAAGGTGTTACCGTCCAGTACGTAATAACACGCCAAATCCATTCTAGTGGACCCATCTTAAAGATTTTCATCCAAATCACACTAAACACAATTTGAATTGCGTAAATTGCAATACATACATATAACGTCTGCATGTACGTTAAGTTTCCCGCAAAGTTAAATGCACTTCCTGCAATTAAAATCATTGCAGTTTGTCCGATATAATTTGTTAACGCCATACGACCATAGTATTTGAGTGGTGCTAACAATGTTTGAACTGTTTTTAATTGAAGTAATAAAATTAATGCTCCCACATAGAAAGCTGAAATGACTGGTCCAACTGTAACACCAATTTTTAAAAATCGGCCTGCAGCATCCATTGTTCCGTCCTCATTCATAAGTATCATATTTACAAATGGCTCAGCAGGTACGTGCCCGTATTGATACCATACAGCTACGACACTTAAAACAAACATAATACCTGTAAAAATAGCGACTTTCTTTATGTTTTGCGTGAGATTTTCAAATACACGATATTGGCCTGCAGCAAGACCTAATAAAATTAAGCCGAGTGGTAATAGTTCTTTAATCCCCATTACACTAAAAGCAATTGTTAAAATAAGGCCAATAACTAAGTTCACTTGTTTTTTCGCTTTATAAAATGGTAAAACGATTAACCCGCAAATTGCATATAACGTTAATGCCTCTCCTGGCTGAAACATGTAATGAATCAAACCGAAAATAAATAGTGCAACTACTCGGCGTAGAAATAGAACATATCCATTCTTCCCTTTCGCAATTGCTCTCGTTATAAAGATATAGAATCCTACTCCAAATAAGAATGAGAAGATTGAGAAGAAACGACTTTCTACAAATAAGTATAGAAACCTTTGATAACTTGCATCCACTGTATTAGGGTCTGGAATTTTAATATTAAGTAGTGCAAGAATATTTACTAAAATAATCCCCAGTAGTGCGAAACCACGAATGTAATCTAACTCATCAATTCGTTTGTTTGTAATATTGTTCCCCATAAAGCAACTCCTTGTATAAAATTTAATCCTTCCTTACTCTACTGGAAAAGGACAATCGTAACTATCGGTTAACCTTACAGGAATCTTACATTATTGTAATATAATAAAATAAAACCAGGTCATATTGCGACCTGGTCTACTCTGATTGCTTCGATCTTTGAGGTTGTCCTTTTTTACTGTTGCGCTGTTTCACTTGCACAACTGGATCAAGCTCATTCGAAAACTCAGCGTTATGTCCATTTTGTGTTTTTTGCTCTGGGTTATTTTGATCTGAACGTTTCGCCATTACATTCACTCCTTATTAGTGCGGTGTAATAATCATTTGATGTTGCAATTGGCGAATTGCCATACGTGCTCTATTTAACTGCTCACGTTGCTCATCATTCGCATGTTGTTGCATCGTTTGTAAATCGTTATATGCTTGTTCTAATTGTAACTGTGCATCTGAATACTCCATCGTATTGTAATGCTCTTGTCTCATACCAAGATCTAATTGCTCTTTCGCATATTCCACCGCTTGTTCCGCCTGTGTAATATACGATTCAAGTGATTGACGCTCTGCCATAATTGTCCCTCCTTGCTTCAATTCCCCTTTAGTGTGTCCCTTCCATCTGAACCTTATGAGTATGTTATAATGGATTTTATTTGTTTCATTTTGACTCGTCTTAGGAGGGAAAGTAATGAAGGTTCAAAACCCTTTTCCATATACAAACGACAATAAACGTTATCATACATGGAATTACCATTTACGAAATGAATTTGGTGAAAAAATCTTTAAAGTTTCATTAGATGCTGGCTTCGATTGCCCGAACCGTGACGGTACAGTTGCTTATGGTGGCTGTACATTTTGCAGTGCCGCTGGATCTGGTGACTTCGCTGGCGATCGCCGCGATGATGTTATAACGCAATATCATGAAATGAAAGAAAAAATGCACGCAAAGTGGAAAGACGGAAAATGTATCGCTTATTTCCAGGCGTACACAAATACACATGCTCCACTTGAAGTGTTAAAAGAAAAATTTGAACCGCTTCTAACAGAAAAAGACGTTGTCGGTCTTTCTATCGCAACTCGTCCAGATTGTTTACCGGACGATGTCGTTGCATATTTAGCGGACTTAAATAAACGCACTTATCTTTGGGTTGAGCTTGGACTACAAACTGTCCATGAACGTACTGCCAATCTTATTAACCGCGCCCACGATTATCCGTCTTACGTTGCAGGTGTAAATAAATTACGTAAGCACGGCATTAGAGTTTGCTCTCATATTATTAACGGTCTTCCACTTGAAGATTACGACATGATGATGGAAACAGCTCGTGAAGTAGCGAAGCTTGACGTACAAGGAATTAAAATTCATTTGCTTCATTTATTAAAAGGAACGCCAATGGTGAAGCAATATGAAAAAGGACAATTGGAGTTTCTTTCTCTTGAAGATTACGTAAGTCTCGTTGTTGACCAACTTGAAATGATTCCAGAAGACGTAATTGTGCACCGTATCACAGGTGACGGTCCACCTGATTTAATGATTGGCCCAATGTGGAGCTTAAATAAATGGGAAGTATTAAATTCCATCGATGCAGAATTTGTACGCCGCGGAAGCTGGCAAGGAAAATATGTAAATGAGGAGAAACAAAAATGAAATTAGAACGTGTATTACCGTTTGCTCGCTCGCTGCTGCAAACGGCTGTTAAAGAAGGCGATTACGCTGTAGATGCAACACTTGGAAATGGTCATGATGCTTGCTTCCTAGCTGAAATTGTTGGAGATAACGGAAAAGTATTTGGATTTGATATTCAAAAAGAAGCAATTGAAAGTTCTACTATCCGTCTAAAAGAAAAAAAACTTTTCGAACGTACTGTTTTAGTTCACGATAGTCACGATACACTTGTATCCGTATTACCAGAAGATGCAAAAGGAAAAGTAACAGGCGCAATCTTCAACTTAGGTTACCTTCCAGGCGGAGACAAACATATCGTTACAAAGCCGAACTCAACAATCTCGGCGATCGAACAATTATTAGAAATAATGGCACCTGAAGGTATCATCGTCCTTGTCATTTACCACGGACATCCAGAAGGACAAGTAGAACGCGACGCTGTACTTAAATTTGCAGAAGAACTCGACCAAAAACAAGCTCACGTTTTGCGATACGGCTTCATTAACCAGCAAAATAACCCGCCATTTATTGTGGCGATTGAGAAGCGATAAAGTGAAACTTTAATCAGTGGGGGCATTAACGGGGTAATTATATCAACGATTTTTCAATTATATCTATCATAACTCAGGATATATCAACGATTTTTTCGATATATCTATCATAACTTACAATATATCAACGATTTCTTGGATATATCGATTATTCGACAAAACATAACAAAAAAAGACGTGCACTCACTGCACGTCTTTTTGTTATCCTCCTATATAATGGATATATACAATGTTAAAGGAGACGAAAAAATGATTGGAATACTAGCAGGAATGGGGCCAAAATCAACTGGGCCATTCGTCGATACAGTTGTAGCAGAGTGCCAAACAATATACGGAGCAAAACATGATATAGACTTTCCTCATATGATGATTTATTCTTGCCCAACACCGTTTTACATGGATCGTCCTATCGATCACGAAGCGATGAAAAAAGCGATTATTGAAGGAGCACAAAAACTCGAAAGTGCTGGTGTAGACTTTATTGCTATGCCTTGCAATACAGCGCATCTTTATTTTGAAGAATTACAGCATTCTCTTTCTATTCCAATTTTGAATATAGTCGATGAGACGTTACGAGCAATTCCTGAAACTGTAAAAAGAGTCGCTCTTCTCGCAACAGAAGCGACTGTTCAAGCTGGAATTTACCAAGACGGGATTGCAAAACGTAATATAGAATACCTCCATAATGAAAAATGGCAGGAGATGATTAATCAAATTATTACTTGTATTAAAAGCGGAGAAGTTGAAGAAGCCCGCAAATTATGGAGCGCGCTCGTTTTACAATTAAAAGATGAAATAGATACTGCTATTATCGCATGTACTGATTTGAATGTTGTGGCGAGTGAGGATTTTGTGGATTCTGCTCAATGTCTTGCTGAGGCGGTTGTTTGGATGTATCTATCAAATACTAAAAGATCTTCATAAACATAGAAAACAGCCCTTTTAAAATGTGTTTTTTGTTTGCTAAAAACCCCCAAAACTTTTAACTTTCTTCACAATTCTTTCAAAGTATCCACACTTAATCTCGCTATATTAAATAAGTAGTTATTCATATAGGGAAGGTTAGGGGAACTGAAAGTATGAAAGTAAATCGTTCGCTTCATTACATTTTTTGGCGTTGGCATTTTTATGCTGGTCTTTTTATTACGCCACTTCTTATTACTTTGTCACTGAGCGGAATTGGGTATTTATTTCGGGAAGAGGTTGAGGATTTCATCTATAAAGATTTGTATTTTGGGAAGAGCGCCCAAACAGAGTCTATTTCGATGTCTGATTCTATTTCCTTAACAGAGAAAAAATATCCACATTATAGCGTGGCGAAAATTAGTGAGTTTAATGGGGATTATAATACGAGGCTTACTATTGCGAATGAATATACTGGGCAACAAAAATATGTGTATTTAGACAGCAATAATCAAATTGTTGGGGATCAAAATGCAAGTGAAACGTTTGCCAATATCATGAGGGAATTACATAGTTCTCTTTTAGTTGGTGGCACTGTCGTCAACTATACTGTAGAACTTGCGGCATGCTGGACAATCTTTTTAATCGTAACCGGATTGTACATGAGTATACGCCAATTCAAAAACACACCATCATCCAATAAGCGAGAAAAAGCAAAAAGACGTCATTCTATTATCGGTATTATATTTACAATTCCTCTCTTTCTGCTAGTCGCATCTGGATTGCCGTGGTCAGGATTTATGGGCAACCAAATTTATACAATCGCAGCGTCGAATGAATCGATCGGATATCCCAAATTGTATATGGCACCACCTGAATCGAAGGTAAAAGAATTGCCGTGGGCAACAAGAAAAGAAGCTCCGCCTGAATCGAATTCAAATGAACCGAAAGCAATTTCTGTCGATGAATTACAAAAAGAAATTGAAATAAAAAAGCCATATGTTATCTCACTACCAGCTGATCCGAAAGGTGTATTCACTGTTTCGAAATCGAGCGGTTCTGGTATTACAGGTATGCATGTTGCACCAAATGAAGAGATAACAGCTTACTTTGATCAATATAGCGGGGAACTCATTTCAAAAACGGACTATCGTGATTATGGATTACTTGCACAATGGTTCACTTACGGCATCCCGCTTCACGAAGGACATTTATTCGGATGGCCAAATAAAATATTATGCTTACTAACGACATTTTCTTTATTACTTCTCATTTATTACGGAATAAAAATGTGGTTAGCAAGAAAGCCGAAAGGAAAATTAGCAGCACCGCCAAAGCAAAGAGATAAGAAAAGCGTACTCGTTTTCTTTATCATGATGGTTATACTAGGCGCTGTCATGCCTTTATTCGGACTGTCTGTTTTAGTTATTTTTGCGATTGAACTTCTTATATATGTATTTTCAAAAATACGATTATAATGAAAAGAAAACCACTCATATAGAGTGGTTTTCTTCATCACTGCGCCATTTTCTTTCGGTACAACTTCCCGTTCCAATAGAAGAATCGTGAAGTAAGCCCTCCGTATTTTACAATGCGCCGTGCCATTTTGTGCATATTCTTTTGTGCTGATACTTTTTGATCTGATAAATAAATACCAAGTAACCCTCGGCTAATAAGACGATGAAACTTCGCATGAGGCAAATCACCAATGCTGTTCTCTGCTTCTTCTACAAAATGTTTCATGCGATCTAATATAGCTTGCTCGTTTTCGTAATAACTACAGAAATTCAAATCTCCGCCTATACGGTCTTCTTCTTGATCGATAAAATAATCAAGTAAAATATGGAGTCCTTGTACGTAAGGGAAGTACCCTTGTCTAATTTTCGCAATATCTTCATCATGTAATTCATCATGAAATGCATATGCTACAAGACAGAAGATTCCAAGCGTAGAACCGGCACATGCTGAAAATTCAAACCAGCTCATCTCGGGTAAGTTTTCTTTATGTGCTTCAAACCATGTCTTTAAACGTGGCTCTCTTTCTTCTAACTTCACGTGTTTATGAATTTGTAAATCACAATAATAACAAGCTAGTTCATGAAGAACAGGAGCAATTTTGTCATAGTGCTTCGTTTTCTTTAAAACA
Source organism: Bacillus toyonensis BCT-7112 (assembly GCF_000496285.1). GTDB lineage: Bacteria > Bacillota > Bacilli > Bacillales > Bacillaceae_G > Bacillus_A > Bacillus_A toyonensis. The sequence goes on from NC_022781.1 coordinate 1,948,575, forward strand.
TCTTGGCACGTTTCAACAAGTTCATCTAAATAACCACCATCATCTTGATCATCACGATAACGATAATAATTACCGCCACCTTCTACTTCAGGTGATAATGCCATTAACATGGATTCATGCAGCGCGGCAAAATCGTTCGGATCAAGTGATGTACTGCGATCACATAAATTATCTAAATAGTCGCTAATCGTTTGATACGCTACGATAAAACGAATACATTCCTCTCGGTGTTCATTTGCTAATAGCGCTAAAATGCCACCGCCCTCGCAATGAAACGTTTTATGCTCAATACTTGCGATTGCCTGACTATGAAGCTCATCATTCGGAATATGGTAGGCACGCTCTTTCCACATCGCTAGCTCATGGTGTACAACCGGAAACACATCACGGTATACTTTCGCCATGAGCGTTATGGGATTACTCGGTACGTTCACTTCTTCCTTCATCTCCTCTATTCATTGTACAAATAATTTACTTATTTGTTTCTATTATGTTATTGATACGTATTTCAGTAAATGACTGAATATAATTCAAAATTTCATCACGCTCATACTCATTTAATAATTCATGATAACAATTAGGCCATTCTTTATATGCCTTATCACTTATTTTAACATTATCAAACCATATGCGGACACGTGTTTTATCTACAAGTTTATCCTCACATGCTTGCATTAGCAAGAGCGGAACATCTGGAAAATCGTTTATTTTCTTATGGGCCATTTCAATAGACTTAATTAATTCACTATACCAACGTACTGATACTTTGCGCAAGAACAACGAATCATTCTCCATCGCATCTCTCACTTCATGATTACGTGTCGACATTTCCACTGTAAGATTCGTTGCAAATTGCAATTTTGGTGCAACAACATTTAATATTTTTGAAGCCGCTCGAAGCGGAGCAGCAGGTGCAGCTAATACGCCTAAACATGGCGAACTTAAAATGATACCATCTATATCTTCTCTCTTCGTTTCTTGCATCATACGAATCACGATAAGACCGCCCATACTATGACCGAATAGAAAAATAGGTACCCGGTATTTTCTAGCTTCTTTCACCCATAATTTAACTTCTTCTATGTATTCATCAAATGAATCAATATGTCCTCTATTTCTCGAAGTCGTTCCATGTGACGGAAGGTCTCCCATCACGACGTGGTAGCCGATATGATTCCACATTTCCGCGACCGCTTCGTAGCGTCCGTGATATTCCATTGCGCCGTGTACAATAACGACTACAGCTTTCGCTTCCTCCGCTTCATAATTCCACATACAGACCTCCTCCATTTCACTCTTTTTCATAATTTGATACACTAAAACTAGTCTCTAGGAAAGGAAGGCTTTACATGATATATCCTTATAAAGAAAAAAACCCAAAAATTTCGAGTAGTGCTTTTATCGCTGACTATGTTACGATTACAGGCGATGTTTCCATTGGTGAAGAAGCAAGTATTTGGTTTAATACAGTCATCCGAGGTGACGTATCACCGACTATAATTGGAGACCGGGTAAATGTACAAGATCAATGTACACTCCACCAAAGCCCTCAGTATCCTCTTATTTTAGAAGATGACGTTACAGTTGGACATCAAGTCATTTTACATAGCTGTCACATTAAAAAAGATGCTTTAATTGGAATGGGATCTATTATATTAGATGGTGCTGAAATTGGTGAAGGAGCCTTTATCGGTGCCGGGAGTCTCGTTTCACAAGGGAAGAAAATTCCACCAAATACGTTAGCGTTCGGTCGCCCAGCGAAAGTCATTCGTGAATTAACAGAAGAAGACCGTAAAGACATGGAACGAATTCGCACACAATACGTTGAAAAAGGTCAATACTATAAATCATTACAAAAATAATTTTCCTGCTGCCATAAGATTGGCAGCTTTTTTCATCCCGATTGGTGAAGGCTAATAATCAGTGGTGGATGAACAGAATCCCCACTGATTAAAGTTTCACTTTATAAAAACTAACTTTTTCTTTACAAAACATTATTATTCCCTCAACAAAATCTTATTAAAATAGAAGCAAATATCTCCATATATATGTAGATGAGGGAGGAGAATCTTCATGAAGGTCAGTGGATTATATAAAATAGAATGTTACATTTTCAAAGGAATTAATCGCTACTTTGATCAAAAAACATTAAATATCTTTTTCAGCAATATTACTCATATTGGTGGTGCCACTTTCTCCATTGCACTCACACTTTTCTTTTTAATTTTCGCAAAAGGGACTTTGCATCAAGCTGCAATTGCAACTGCTATTTCTTTAGCAATTAGCCATATTCCTGTGCAAATATTAAAAAGATATTATCCACGAAAACGTCCTTATTTAACAATTCAGGATGCAAAATATCCAGTCCATCCATTAAAAGACCACTCTTTCCCGTCTGGTCATACAACGGCTGTTTTCTCTGTGTTCATTCCATTTATTTGCTATAATCCAAGCTTACTTGTTTTTCTATTACCGTTAGCATTATGCGTCGGGATTTCTCGCATTTATTTAGGGCTTCACTATCCGTCAGACGTATTCGTCGGTATGTGCCTCGGCACTTGCTCTGGCATCATCTCTTTTTATCAATGCATCCCACTCTTCACGTAAAGGAGCGATATGATGAGAGTCGCCATATTTACCGATACTTTTACACCACAAATCAATGGGGTTGCGAAAACATTAGAGCGATTAACACGTTACTTTCAAAAAGAAAATATCGCCTATTCTGTTTTCGCCCCTCAGCATACCGCTGAAGATAATTTCGTAGCAAATGTGAACAAAATGAGAAGTATCCCGTTAACAATATTATATCCAGAATGCCGCTTTTCTTTTCCTACTCCGCGCATTAAACGGGAACTTCTTACCTTTAAACCTGATATGATTCACATTGCTACACCTTTCAACATGGGACTTTGTGGATTGTATTATGCAAAAAAGTTAAACATTCCAGTTGTCGGTTCTTATCATACTGATTTCGATGCCTATTTACGCTATTACAAAATCGAATTCCTCTCTAATATGCTTTGGAACTATTTAAAATGGTTTCATAGTCATATGCAAAAGAATTTTGTTCCTTCCTCTGAAACATTACATCAACTAAAAAATAAAGGGTTTCAGTCCCTCTCTATTTGGGGACGTGGTGTAGATTGCACACTCTTTCATCCAGCTTATAATACAGACCTATTCCGAAAAAAATATAATATTACAGCGAAGTATGTCCTTTCCTATGTTGGACGGATTGCTCCTGAAAAAGATATTGATACGTTGCAAGACCTTATCGTTAAATCCGCGCATACTCGAAACGACATTCATTGGCTCATCGCCGGAGATGGTCCTCTAGCAGCAAACTTATGTGAAGCTGTCTCGAAAACAAATGTCACTTTTACTGGCTATTTACAAGGTGAAGATTTAGCTGAAGCATATGCTTGTTCTAACATAATGGTATTTCCATCAGCTACTGAAACGTTTGGAAATGTCGTACTCGAATCACTTGCATGTGGTACCCCTGTCATTGGTGCAAATAGTGGCGGAGTTAAAAATATTATTACAGATGGAAAAACGGGAGTTCTTTGTCCACCAAAAGATGCGGATGCATTTCTATCATCCATTTATTCTTTATTACAAAATAAAGAAAAACTTATACAGATGGGAATAGCAGCTTCGTCTTATGCGAAATCCAAAAGCTGGGATGAGATTTTTCGTGGCTTACTTAATCAATATGCAGAAGTCCTTCAGCACGCCACATCAGAATTACTCGCTTAAACACAAAAACTCCCTTCAAAAAAATGAAGGGAGTTTATTACACGAACACAAATTTTAGTTTAATAAATGATACATAAGGTTAAATATCACTTTATTTCTATATACATTATAACAAAAATAAACATAACTAAACAGACTTGTAATAAAAACCCATAAAAATTAATATATGGTTATACAGTATTTTTACTGTATAGTGATTTTAAGAATTCCCCTTAAAATCAGCTTACTCACATACCTTTATACAGCAATTGTTCCCCAATTCTGTATATCAAAAAACCTTTCATTCATTTGAAAGGTTTTTTTGAGCTTGCGCATATTCTTCTTTCGTATTTACATTTATAAACCATTCTGCATTTGCTTGTATATCTTCTCCGGCAACATATTTCACATTACATTGTAATAAAAGCTGCCCCATACTTCTTTTTTCTTCTTGAAGTAAAGTATAAATCTTTTCTTTCACACGGTTATGATACGCTGCAAGTAACGGTTGTTTTCTTCCATTAATAATAGGTACAACCGCATCATATTCATTGTTCGTTTGCTCTAATAAAATAGTAAACCACTCATGCGAAACATTTGGCGCATCGCAAGGCATAATAGCGTACCAATCTGCTTCTATATATTCCATTCCTGATACAATTCCAGCAAGTGGACCGTTTCCTTTATAGTGCGGAATATCTTCTATAACAGGAACTTGTACGAATTGCTCTACTCGCTCTTTTATATCAGAATGACTAATGACTACAACCTCTTGGAGCGTCCTTGTCATCACTTTCAAAATATGCTCAATAAACGTACTCCCTTGCCAGCTCGCTAACGCTTTCGGCTCACCAAACCTACTCGACATACCACCTGCTAATACAATTCCAGCCCACTTACTCATTGGCGATGCAGTTCGAATGTAATATGACCTAACTCCGGTAAAATCAACTTATTCATCGCAAGGCGAACTGCTCCGCTAGATCCTGGCATTGAAAAGACAACTTTTCGCCCAATTGTGCCACCAATCGCTCTACTTAACATTGCACTACTTCCGATATCTTCTAAATAACTAATCATGCGGAACAACTCACCAAATCCGACAATTTCTTTATCTAATAGCGCTGATACGGCTTCAATTGTGACATCACGTTTCGTAATACCTGTACCACCATTTGTTAATACAACATCAACATCTTCCTTATGATAACCAGCTAACACTGCTTGCTGAATACTTTCTTTATCATCTTTTACAATTGCATAAGAAGTCACTGTATGGCCTGCTTCTTTTAACAATTCATGTAATAGTTGTCCGCTCTTATCTGTCTCTTCCGTACGTGTATCGGAAATTGTTACAATCTTGCAACGCACTTCTTTTGGCGCTTGTTTTTTATGTTCATTGACACTCATTTTTCTTCTTCCTTTCTTAAAGACTTTTCTTCATTTTATCATACATACCTTTACACAATTATGTATGAAGACGATGATGCATCATGATACAATATAAGTATAGTAATCCACAAAAAGGAAAATGAAAAACATTCTTTCTTATCCCCCTAGACTTCACATCATTAGCTAACCTTTAACTTTTCTTATATTTTCTACATAGTAGAATTCAGTTTTTAAAATTGCACTACCAAATAAATCGGAGGTCTACCTATTATGGAACTATACAAAAAATTAACAACAACATTCATCCTCTTATTCGTTGCTTCCATCACTGTCGGTTTTTCTCTAAAAGGAGCAATTCCATACGCCACATTAGTAAGTATTATATTCGCAACGCTATTTTTACTAAGCAGTGCCTTTTGCGCGGGTAAAGCACGTCAAATGAAAGGTTGATTGCATATGTTACATAAGAAACGGACCATTTGTAAATCATGTGAAAAAGAAATACAAACATATGAAAAATCACGGATTCATATGCCATTTCCAGCAAGTGGTATGACTAATATGAAAAAATATATTGAGCTAGACGGAGAAGTGTATTGTAAATCATGCATTCAAATTGTAAGTAAAACGAAATAAAAAAAGCTTTGCGCTCACTGCGCAAAGCTTTTTTTCATATATTATAGACCAGCTTGCTCTTTTAAAGTAGCTGCTTTGTCTGTACGTTCCCATGAAAGATCTACATCAGTACGTCCAAAGTGACCGTAAGCTGCTGTTTGTTTGTAAATTGGGCGACGTAAGTCTAGCATTTTAATAATACCAGCTGGGCGAAGATCGAAGTTGTTACGAACTAGTTCTACTAGTACGTCTTCAGATACTTTACCAGTGCCAAATGTATCAACTGAAATTGATACTGGTTGTGCTACGCCAATTGCGTATGCAAGTTGTACTTCTGCTTTGTCAGCAAGACCAGCTGCTACGATATTTTTCGCAACATAACGAGCTGCATATGCTGCAGAACGGTCAACTTTCGTTGCATCTTTACCAGAGAATGCACCGCCACCGTGGCGAGCGTATCCACCGTAAGTATCAACGATGATTTTACGTCCTGTTAAACCAGCATCACCTTGTGGTCCACCAATTACGAAGCGGCCAGTTGGGTTAATGAAGAATTTCGTTTCTCCATCCATTAATTCTGCTGGAACTACAGCTTTAATTACATGCTCTTTTAAATCGCGATCGATTTCTTCCCATGTAACATCTGGATGATGCTGTGTAGAAATTACAATTGTATCTACACGTACAGGTTTACCATTTTCATCATACTCAATTGTAACTTGCGTTTTTCCATCCGGACGTAAGTATGATAATGTGTCATCTTTACGTACTTCAGTTAAACGGCGAGCTAATTTGTGAGCAAGCGAGATTGGAAGTGGCATTAATTCTTGTGTTTCATTACATGCAAAACCAAACATTAAACCTTGGTCTCCTGCACCAATTGCCTCAATCTCAGCGTCAGTCATTTGACCTTCGCGTGCTTCTAGCGCTTGGTCAACACCCATAGCGATGTCAGCAGATTGCTCATCGATAGATGTTAAAACTGCACAAGTTTCTGCATCGAATCCGTATTTTGCGCGTGTGTAACCAATGCCTTGAATTGTTTCACGAACGATTTTTGGAATGTCTACGTAAGTAGAAGTCGTAATTTCCCCCGCTACCAATACTAAACCAGTTGTTACAGTTGTTTCACAAGCTACACGTGCATTTGCGTCTTTTGATAAGATCGCATCTAAAATTGAATCAGAAATTTGGTCACAAATTTTATCTGGATGTCCTTCAGTTACAGACTCAGATGTGAACAGATGACGTTTTTTTGTCATGTGGTAAACCTCCCTACAGTAATTGTATATATTGTACGGAACTCATCCTTAATTTGCCACAAACTGCGACATACATTTATTCTCCCACACAAGCATACAGAAAAACCTTTCCTACTTAACATAGAGGAAAGGTTTAATTTGCTACTTGCATACTGCTTTTTGCCCTTTGCTCTTATCGTTCGAGACCATTAGCCTCGCACAGGTTTTAGCACCTATTCACATGTATTTACCACTACAAGTGAGGTTGCTGGGCTTCATCGGGCCTGTCCCTCCGCCAGCTCGGGATAAGAGAGTATCCGTCCCAACCTATACTAAAGAAATGATATTCATTTGTCAATTAATATTCACATTTTCCTGAAAGTTTTTCTCAATACGCCTGGAATGAAATATTAATAAGGAAATAATACATTCACACAAACAAAAATAAATAAATAGTATACATTATTTATATAATTGTGTTATACTCTTGATGGGGATTACGAGAAATATTTCATTAAATGAAAAGGATGGTATATAAATATGAGTACTGTGAATGTCCAAATCGGTTTACATGAATTATTGAACGGAAGCAATGCACAGATTCAACTAAGTGTTCCGCAATTAGTGGAAAAAGTATTAATGCGAAATGAAGGGAAATTAACTTCTACTGGTGCAGTTTCTGCTTCAACAGGAAAATACACAGGACGTTCTCCTAAAGATAAATTTATTGTGAAAGAAGCATCGGTTGCTGACAAAATTGCTTGGGGAGCTGTGAACCAACCGATTTCTGAAGAACATTTTAATAAATTATATACTAAAGTTTTAGAATACTTAAAAGAAAAAGAAGAGTTATTCGTCTTCAAAGGATTTGCAGGCGCCGATCGCAACTATCGCCTACCAATTCAAGTTATTAACGAATATGCATGGCACAATCTATTTGTACATCAATTATTTATTCGTCCAACTGAAGAAGAATTAACAACTCATGAATCAGAGTTTACAATTGTTTCTGCACCGAACTTTAAAGCAGATCCAGTAATTGACGGTACAAACTCTGAAGCATTCATCATGGTTTCATTCGAAAAACGTATCGTACTAATTGGTGGTACAGAATACGCTGGAGAAATGAAAAAATCAATCTTCTCTATTATGAACTTCTTACTACCTGAACAAGATATTCTTTCTATGCATTGCTCTGCAAACGTAGGTGAAGAAGGTGACGTAGCACTATTCTTCGGTTTATCTGGAACAGGTAAAACAACTTTATCTGCTGATCCAAACCGTAAATTAATCGGTGATGATGAGCATGGTTGGTCTGATAACGGTGTATTCAATATTGAAGGCGGTTGCTATGCGAAATGTGTAAACCTTTCTCATGAGAAAGAACCACAAATCTTTGATGCAATCAAATTTGGATCTGTTTTAGAAAACGTTGTCATTAATGATCAAACACGCATCGCTGACTATAACGATACTACTTTAACAGAAAATACACGTGCTGCCTACCCTATGCATGCGATTGACAATATCGTGCTGCCAAGTGTTGCAGGACATCCAAATACAATCATTTTCTTAACTGCTGATGCATCTGGCGTATTGCCTCCAATCAGTAAGTTATCAAAAGAACAAGCTATGTATCATTTCTTAAGTGGTTACACTAGTAAACTAGCAGGAACAGAGCGCGGCGTTACATCTCCGCAAGCTACATTCTCAACTTGCTTCGGTTCACCATTCTTACCACTTGATGCATCTCGCTATGCTGAAATGCTTGGTGAAAAAATTGAGAAACACGATGCGAAAGTATTCTTAGTAAACACTGGCTGGACTGGTGGCGAATACGGTGTTGGTAAGCGTATGAACTTAGGTTACACTCGCGCAATGATTCAAGCGGCACTAAGCGGTGAACTTGCAAAAGCTGAAACTGCTAAACATGACATCTTCGGTCTTGAAGTACCTCTTCACGTACCAGGTGTACCTGACGAAGTATTAATGCCTGAACAAACTTGGGCTGATAAAGCTGCTTACAAAACAAAAGCAATTGAACTTGCAAACAAATTCAAAGAGAACTTCAAAAAGTTCGACAGCGTTTCTGAAGCTATTATTAACTTAGGCGGTCCAATCGCTTAAGTTAAAACTTTCTGTTGGAATAACCCTTTACTCATATGAATAAGTGTCGTGTAACCGAAAAGTTTCGCGTACTCACCGACAAAACCCAATGCGGCTTAACGGTTACACACACTTACATAAAAAAGAAGCTTACGTTTTTACGTAAGCTTCTTTCTATCTATTTTTTATACAAGTACGGAGCTAAAAAAGGCTCTAACCGCTTCTAACCATCGCCGGATTCTCTATTCCATCTAAAAAATTCCCAACCACAATCTACAATTCATATACTTAAATTTTCACACATATAAATCACAGATTCAAACACACAAACTTTTTTCCTACTTACTACATCCTTCTGGTCTCACACTGCCTGGAACTAAAAAAGGCTCTAACCGCTTCTAGCCACCGCTGGATCCTCTATCCCATCTAAAGAGCAGCTTTTATCTTTTTATCTCTTCGTTAATTCTTTCTCATCTTTCATGCTATAGTAGCCTAAATTAACAACAATTAAGAAATAACCGCCCATAATCCCTACTGCAAAAGCCCACATCACCATATGGTGCTCAATTTCGTACATAATAATAGCACCCAAAATAGCAGCGGCAAAACGGTTAAACATACCGAGCGTCGGTGCTTTCGTTTTCTTTACAATGCTATCTCCAAGCTTCTCAATTCGTCTCCCTAAAAGCCAAACACAATACATACTTACGATAAGTCCAATTCCTGCACCTAGAAAATGCGCTGAAAACGGCGTTAACATCCAGCCTAATAGCAGAATACCTAGTAAATAATACGATTGAATTTTAAACGATCTTAATGACATACTAATCATGCTGTACCCCTCTTCAGTAGTTTTAATCTATCCAACAAAAGCTGTATAACTCATTTCTTTCGAGTTCATACTACTTAAAATTCTCTTCACTCAAATTAAAAACAACATAAACCCAATGTTTATGTTGTTTAAATGTTTTCAGAAAATAATATTATACAAGATTTCGAACATCATATTCTTATAATTTGTGACGTTTTTCCAAACATTTTTCGTCCATTTATGAAAAAATTGATATCAATCTATGAACATACGGATATGATGTAATAAATACACAAATAAAGGGGGCGTCTAATGATTTATTTTTTAATGGCTCTCATTCATCTCATTGTCCCTGCACTTATTGGACTTTCGCTATATTGGTACACGAAAAATCATAGTATTTTCTACGCTGTCCTCGGTGTTCTCCTTCCAGGTATTATTCTTATCACACTCTTCCGTATTCCATTTTTAAACTTAATTCCACTTATTACTGCTATCTTATTTCTCGTCTTCTTACCAAAAATAAAAAAATAGGAAAGCAGATCATAAGTGATCTGTTTTCCTATTTTGATATAGGTTCCTGTACGGTAGTATGAACTTTTACTTTCTCCAATTTTACAAACCATAGACCAAAGAAAATGATTATCCCACCGATCATTTGTTGTAATGAAATAGATTCATTTGCCCATATAGCTGCAAATAAAACCGCTACAATCGGTGTAATATACATATATACCATCGTATGGGATGCCCCAATTTTTTGAACACCGATATACCACATTACTAAACCAAATACTGTTACAAAGAAAATAGAATATAGTAAAGCAAATAGTGTCATCCCTTTTGTAATGTGAAACGGCATGACAAATACATGTGGACCACTTAATAATAAAAGCGGAATTGCTCCAACTAATGCCGACCATGCAGTAACACGTAGTGCTGAATATTTTTTAATTAATGGCCCTGCTAAAACAGGATAAAGCCCCCAGCATATTGATGTAATCATTCCAATTCCATTCCCGTAAAAAGAACTAGCGAGTGAATGCCCCGCTACTAAAACTAATGCTGCACCCACAAAGGCAATCATAGAACCAATTAACTTCCGAGAAGAAAACTTTTCTTGTTTCAAAAAAACCGCAAATAAAGTTGTAAAAATAGGTGAAATAGAAATGAGTAAAGAGGCATTTGTAGCGGATGTATATTTAACAGTTTCCATAAATAACGTTTGATATAGTACAATACCTACAAAACTAACAACGATTAATCTTGGTATATCTTTTCGCTCCACATAAAGCGACTTTTCAATAAAGAATGTAAGCAATAACAGTAACGGTGCCGCTGCCATCATCCGAATAGCAGTAAACTCAATTGCTGTAAATTCTACAAGCCCATATTTTGCAATGGTATAGTTAATACCCCAAATCATAACGACACTTAAAATTAATAACTCAATTCCCCATCTTCTCATGCGTATCCCCTCCGCAAAGAAAATTATACAGAAAATTCAATCATGTGTACATTTCATTATGTGAAAAAATCTTTTTATTGTATCAAGAGCTTTACTTTGACACATGAAATTATATCGGCGATTTTTAAGTATATCGACTTATCAACAAAAAACGGCAATAATAACACCTTATGCAATGAAAAAGACGATTCCAAAAACATATTGGAACCGTCTTTTCTTTATTATACTCGAACATGTAACTTCATATTTGGATTATAAAACTGGCTCGGGCTTTTCAACTGAAAAGTTCCTCCACCTTCATGCCAATCAACCGTTAACTTATCATCCATAAATACAAGCTTTGTGCGATCGGCGATAAAGCTAAGTGTACTTGATTCAATATCTACATCACGCTCATCTTTTTCGACTACAGCTACTAAATCAATGATTCCGCTCATAACACAACCGCAACCTTCATTATCGTAAAATAACTTTATATATTTCGCTTCATTTGGAATCGTATCCATGATTTTTTTATATGCTGCTTCTGTTACAGTAACGTACATCTGTTAATGTTCATCCTCTCTTCTCGTATCATTCATATATTGTACCACTATTTTTCTAAAACTTTGTATACAGAAAATTAAGACTAATATACAATGTATGTGATAAAGGAGGTTCTATCACTGATGTCTCAACTAAAGCGATATCCTATTTTATTAGGCCTATTAGGTAGCTTTTTTATTTCTAGCGGAATGATATTACAACATATACTTCCCTATTCTCCTTCTATTGGTTGGATTCTAGGTTTTATTTGTTTCCTATCCGCTTCTTATTTTGCCATGAAAAACAAAAATAACTAATAGAGTAAGAATTAGTTTAAGGAGGATAACACAACATGCCAGCTTTAAAAGAAATAGAACAATCACTCAATCATATATTCCAAATCGAAAAATACGGAAAAGACATTGCCTTTAGTCGCTTTATCCCTGCTGTATATGATTCTATCCAATTTCCATGGCAACAATTTTTTGAAGCAACTTTTGTAGAGCTATTTAACGGTCTTATGATACGAGGGGCTGAAAATGTAAACAAAGTATTTTTATCTGTATTCCCTACAGATGACGTTCTTGAAGCTTTCATTTCACAATCGACACCCGGTGATTTACTCTTTATGCATCATCCACTTGTTATGGAGTGCGGTGATCCGCTTGGAAAATCAGGCCGTGGTTTTATTCCCATTCCAGAAAAATATTTGCAGGCGATAAAAGAAAAACAACTTTCTATATATACATGTCACGGACCAATGGATTTTCATCAAACGTATGGAACAAGCATTTCAATCGCAAAAGCACTCCAAGCCAGTGTAATTGATGGATTTGCTTACGGTGGTCCAGAAAGCGAGCCAGTCGGTCTCATTTGTGAAATAGATGAAACATCAACAGAAGCACTCCAAAAACGTCTAAAAAAACTCTTCCACATTCCTTACACAGACTTCGAAGGTAAACAACACGATTCCATTAAAAAAATTGCAATTATCGCTGGATGTGGCGATGTCGTATCTTTAATGAACGAAGCAGAAGAAAAAGGTGCTGAAGCATATATTGCAGGAGAAATCCATTGCCATATCGACAATGATTACGGTAGACATAAATACTCGCTCATTATGGATTATGTAAAAACAACGAATATGTCACTCATCGGTGTGTCGCACTCTGCCTCTGAATACTTAGTGAAAGAGACATTGATATATGATTGGTTTAAAGAGAACTTTCGTTTGGATATTACTTTAATTCCGCAGGAGAAATGGTGGTTATAAAAGGACACTTTAATTAGTGAAGATGGGTACACACATCAATTTATTTTTTACAGAATAAAAAAGGAGATCGCTCTCAAGTAAGTAATCTCCCTTTTTCGAATATTTTATCATTACATCGGCAACATTACCTTTACCGTCGTTCCAACTCCAACTTCACTTTCAAAGCTCATTTTACCGTTGTGGTCTTTAATAATTTTTTCTGTAACTACTAACCCTAAACCTGTGCCCGTTTCTTTCGTTGTGTAAAAAGCTTCATTTAACTTTGGAATTTTATCTTTTGGAATGCCGCACCCCTCATCTTTCACCTGAACGACGATTCCATCTTCTACGGTAACTTTAATCGTAATCGTCCCACCAACTGACATTGCTTCAATCCCATTTTTGATTAAATTAAAAAATACTTGTTTTAATCGTTTTTCGTCGCATGTAATTGACGGTATGTCTTTACTGTAAATACCTTGTATGTGCACCCCTTGTTCTAAAGCAGGCTTACCCATAACCCGAATAACATAAGCGATAATTTCTTGTATGTTATGAGTTTCTGATTCTAGCGATTTAGATTTCTCAAACCCACTAAGTTCTGTAGTAATTGTATGAATTCGTTCTACCTCTTGCTTCATAATATCGCTATAAATCTTATCCTCGGGATGCTTGTTCGCTTGTTTATTCACAAGTTTTTTTAAAGTTGCTAAAGGTCTTCTAATCTTATAGCCAATAACTGTTGCCATTTTTCCAACAGTTGCTAGCTTTTCTGTTTGTTTTATTTCTTTATCCATCATCTCAATCGTACGAATGTAAGACTGGAATCTCAAAAATATAATCCAACATATAATGGAGAATACGCTACATAATGCCATTGGGATTAAAACGAGAGAAGATTGAATAATGATTCCAATAAGAGCGTACCTTCCAACAATTATCCCTATAACTAACCAAAAATATTTTTTACTCACGAAGATTGGTGCAAATAAAATGAAAAATCCTTCTACTATATTTCCACCATCAAACTCAGCATCACTACCAGAATAAATCATAATATTATGGATAAAATCTAATATATTATAGCCAATTAAAATGATATACTTTACCGCAAATGGATTCTTCCATTTCATAAAATATATGCCGATGCAAAACAATATCACCATCCAAAAATAGAGCCATAAGCCTAAACCATCTTCGAATTTTCCTACTCCTTCTTGTTCTCCCCCTATTAAAGGTACGATAAATTCATAGGCAAGATCATATACAAAAAATATAATAAAAAATAAGCTTAAAAATACTTTGAGTGCCTTTATTTCTTCATTTTTAAATATATAGCCTTTATTCATATGGTAACTCCTAGCTTTTCTTCCACTTGGATTTCATAATTTCCAAACTTCATTGGAAGAATGATGTCTATTCTTGTTCCAATATCTCTTTCACTTACAATGCATAATTCACCAAGATGCTCGGCAACAATTCGATCCGCTACCGTAAGTCCTAGACCAATTTTATCTTGTTTCGTTGTATAAAAAGCCTCTGTCACACGGGCTAAATTTTCCTTCTTAATACCGTAACCACTATCGATTATACTTATCATCACATAATCTTTCCCTTTATTTTCTAATCGCAAATCTAAAATGCCACCTTGCTCCATTGCCTCCAGAGCATTATTTATGACATATAAAAAAACTCCTCTTATTTTTCGTTCATCACATTCAACTTCCACTGTTTTTTCTTCCACATTAGAAATAAGTTGAACATTTGATTCATTCATTTTTTCGCGAAGAGTTTTTACTGCTTGTAATACAATTTTTCCTACATCATGTTTCTCATAAATAGAAGGTTTACATGTAGCAACTTCCATTAACTCACTTATCATATTATTCATATTTTCTATTTCAAAGATCATTCGTTTATAAATAGGATCATCTTCATGCTTCTCTCGCTGTAATTGTGTAAATCCTTTTAACGAAGCAAGTGGATTTTTAATTTCATGCCCGACTGTCGCTGCCATTTTTCCG
This sequence comes from Bacillus toyonensis BCT-7112, assembly GCF_000496285.1. Classification (GTDB taxonomy): domain Bacteria; phylum Bacillota; class Bacilli; order Bacillales; family Bacillaceae_G; genus Bacillus_A; species Bacillus_A toyonensis. The sequence goes on from NC_022781.1 coordinate 1,963,750, forward strand.
ATCACTGCTAATTTTTGTGATTCACTAGCAATCTTAATACTTTCCTTTACAGCTGAAAGATATTGTAAAAATCGATTTAAAATGATGTATGCAGCTATTAATAAAAGTGTGTACATAATAAGAAACATAAACGCTTTTACTTCCTCTAATACAAATAAATAAATCACATATTTCCCTATAATCGTAGCAAGTAAAAACACAAAATACTTTTTATTTAAAAATATAGGTACAAAGAAAATGAGAATAATTTCTATTATATTTACCCCATCAAATGCCGCCTTATTATAAAGAATATACGAAAGTATATTAGCCATTTCTATCCCTATGTATGCAAATAAACATGTATATTTAACAAGGTTTGCTTTCTCTTTTTTTATTAAATATATATTCACGCCGAGTATTGCTGTTCCACAAATAACTTGCCATAGTATGTTATGTCCCTTATCCGTTAGTGATTTATTTTCTAATACGATTGCATAGAAAATTTGATATGCAGTAACAGTAACAAATAGCACCCATAAGAAAATTTTTGCATTCCTTTCTTCTTCTTTATATGATAGAAAACTTTCTTTCACTTTAACACCCCTTCAAAATAATATCTCGAAGAATACCATTTATTATAATAAATGATTTTCATAGACAAACAAAGATAAATCGAACATTTGAGGAAAATCATACCAACAGTATAATATCTTCAGACTATATGCAAGCATAAAAACTACAATCAATAATACGTATATTATGGGAGGTGTTTTATATGGACGGCAAAAAAAATAAAAAGACAGAACAGCTCCAATCCTTTACACCCGAAAATGAAGGAAAGGAGATGACAACAAATACAGGTGTTAAAATTTCAAATGATGAAAACTCTTTAACTGCCAGTGATCGTGGCCCTACCCTTCTGGAAGATTTTCTTATGCGAGAAAAACTTTCTCATTTTGATCGTGAACGAATTCCTGAAAGAGTCGTTCATGCACGAGGATTCGGAGCACATGGCATTTTTGAGTTATATGAATCTTTAGAAGAGCTAACAATGGCACACTTTCTACAAAACCCTTCAAAAACAACACCACTTTTCGTTCGTTTTTCTGAAGTAGCGGGATCAAAAGGAGCCAATGAAACGAATCGAGATGTTAGAGGATTCGCTGTTAAATTTTATACAGAAGAAGGGAATTTCGACTTAGTAGGAAATAACATACCAATTTTCTTCATTCAAGATGGTATTAAATTTCCTGATCTTATTCACGCCCTTAAACCAGAGCCACATAATGAAATTCCACAGGGCCAAACAGCACATGATACTTTTTGGGACTTCATCGCCAATAATCAAGAATCAGCTGCAATGATGATGTGGATTATGTCCGACCGTACAATTCCAAGAAGTTTTCGAATGATGCAAGGATTTGACGTTCATACATTTCGTTTCGTTAATAAAAATGGAAAGTCGCGATTCGTAAAATTCCACTGGAAGCCAAAGCACGGCGTTCATTCGTTAATTTGGGATAGAGCATACTAACACACATAAGGGGGATACTTCATGTTTGTTACGGTCGAGAAAGATGTTCATATTTTTGTGCAAGACGTTAATCCCGGTCCCGGTAGTAAAACTGTTTTTTTCGTCCATGGCTGGCCTTTAAATCATCAAATGTATCAATATCAACTCAATGTTTTACCGGAGCACGGCTTTCGCTGCATCGCCATGGATATACGCGGAAATGGGCAATCTGATAAGCCATGGACTGGTTACACGTATGACCGATTAGCTGATGATATTGCAATTGTTCTGGAAGCACTCCAAGTAGAAAATGCTACGTTAGTCGGTTTTTCAGTCGGCGGTGCTCTTTCTATTCGCTATATGTCTCGCTACAATGGGAGTCGTATTTCTAAGCTCGCATTAATTGATGCCGTCTCTCCTTCTTTCGTGAAAAATCAAGAGTCCCCTTACGGTGTACCAAAAAAACAAGCAGATACCCTCATTCATCAAATGTATGTAAATTTACCAAAATTTTTAAGTGATGTATCTTTATCATTTTTCAATAGAAACTTAGGAGCTGCAACCCTTGAATGGTTTTCTTATCTCGGTATGCAGTCCGCTTCCTATGCTCTCATCAAAATTTTGCAAGCAGCTGCAAACGAAGACGTAACGAAAGACTTAAGTAAAATTAACGTTCCAACAAAAATATTCCACGGCGTTCACGACCAACTGATCCCATACAAAAGCGCTGAACTCACGCAAAAACGGATTAAAAACGCTCAACTACATGCTCTTACAAATAGTGGTCACGGCTCTCCAATCGACCAAGCAGATGAATTAAATGCAGAACTTATAAAATTTTTAAATTCATAGTTTCCTTACAGCAAATTCTTTTTTATTAACTATCTTTTTTGTTTCCCCAATTAAACCGGCCCATTCGTAAGTAAGAATAACTACGATACGAATGATACATTCTGTTATCTTCCCATCTCTTTTTTTAATTTATCCCATCGAATATCATTACAACTTATTTTTCCGTTAATATAATTTATTTTTCAAAGAAAGTGAAAGTATATGCCCTATAGGTTATTTATTGAAGTGAATGAAGTTTTCACAAAATAAAATTCACACATTTCTCACAAATCAATCAATAAAACGATTACATTTTTGTTTATACTAAATGTACAAGTAATACTCCCTAAACCCAGCTTGTCTGGTTATCCCGTTAAATACTATGAAAAAAGGACTTGTATCCTATACAAGTCCTTTTTTGTTTCCCCTATTTAAAAAGTATATCTTTACTATACTGCTTTCCAGCGAGTAAATCATATTGAATCATTTTATATTGCTCTAACATTTCTTTTTGTTTCTTTGTTAAGTCTTTAATCTCTTCGCCATTTTTATCAACTTTTAATTCATCTCTAAGCACTGGGATTTCTTTATATAATCCCGATAAAAATTGATAAAATGGTGATTTATTTAATCCTGCGTAATCAAAAACAAGATTTGAGAAATACATTGGACTTACTAAACCTAAGTTGTCATTTGGTATATCAAAATTTGCATACATTAACAATGGTGTTTCTGCCATTGTTAATCTTTCACTTACAGTTTCTTCATTCTCTATATATCCAGCCTCTTTATAAATAGCCTTATTTGTCCCTAGTACTGGTAAATGATCTCCAAAAAAGACTAATAAAGTAGGTCTTTCTAATTCATTAAGCTGGTCTATTAAATATTTTAAAGCTTCATCGGAGCGCCTTACACCTTCCGTATATATTTCTAATTCTGCCTTCGATGCATCTTCTGTTAATCCATTAACTTCTATTTGATTTTCTTCAAATCGTCCCGGATTATACGGAAAATGATTTTGCATCGTTACCGCATGAATAAATGTAGGCTGTTTTCTCTTATTCAATTCATCTATTATTTCTTTACTCATAGACAAATCACTAACATTGTCCCCAGCTAATTCTTTATGCTTCATCGTATCTTCTGCATTAAAGTTATCAAATCCAAATACATTATATACAGTATCTCGTTTGTAAAATGAGCGATCAAAAGCATGAATTGCACTTGCATAGTATCCTTGTTTTTTCAATTCACTTGCAATAGATGGGATTTCTTTCTGACCTGTAACAGCTTGTTGATACGGTATAGAACCGGGCATTAACAAACTCATTGAATAACTCGTTAGCGCTTCAAATTCGGTATTCGCTGTATTCCCCCCAAATGTAGGAGCTATTGTTTGTCCACCTGGAAAATTCTCAATATAATGATGTAGATTCGGGACTGGATCTTCGCTAAATGAAAGATTCGTTAGTTTTGTAGGGTCCCAAAAAGCCTCGCTCATCAGAAATATAATATTCGGTTTCTCGGCTTTTTTTTGTTCACTCACATTAACACCATATTGTTTCTTTATGTCATTCGCAATTTGAAGCATATTTTCCTTTGAATATTTTTCTGGTTCCTGAATAACTGTCGTATCTAAGTTACTTAAAAATCCTAAAACCAAGCCATTTTGACCATAGTTCATATTTTGATTCCATAAAGGGAAGTATACCCCACCCTTTACAAATAACTTATTCACAAATGTATTAGGGTAATTACTAAACGCATACACCATAAACAGAGATGTACATATTAAAACAATTCGCATACCGATATGGATTTTTATAGATTTAATATGCTTTCGAATAGTAAAAACAACAAATGCAAATACAACTATACTAATGATTCCTATTAATATATTTTTCAAACTAAAATAATCCATAACCATTGGTATAACTGACTGCATATGCCCTATTTGTGTAAAGTCAGATGGATATAGCGGCTCTCCTCTGAACATACTCTTGAAGTAATTAACAATCCCTAAAATAATAAAAGAACAACTAGTTAACATTACACTTAGTAAAATTTTTCCAATTGAATTGTAAACTAAAATATACACCATATAAATGAGTAAAACGCTGAATAGGTACTGTGTATACTGCAAATAAATCCAGTTATTCACAAGCAAAAAATTCATATATTCTTGTATGAATATATAAATAAAAACTATTAAATGAGCTATTGGCAGCAATAAAATATGAACTCTTATAGCTGGTCTAAGTTTATTGATTATCCCTTTATTCAAATAATCAATAAAAAATAGTATGCTCCATAAAATTATAGTAATTATACTTAACGTGATTCCTTCATTAAAAAATAACTTCGTCTTCTCTAATTCGAAATAGCCTAATGTAATAACAAACAACGTTTCTAAAAAAACAGTCCATATTCCGCTAATAATGAAAGAAAGTAATGGGCTCTTTCTTTCTTGCTGAACAGAAAAATTATAACGAAATTCATTTCTTCTTTGTTGCTGAACTACAAAATCAAAACTCAACTTATTTCCCTCTTTTCTCTTCTTGTTTTCTTCTCTCTATTTCACCCCGCATCAGTAAAAAACATTATACTTATGATCTTTATATCTATTTTTATTATATATATATAACCTTAAATACCCCTTAAAAAATAACATTTTTTCGTACTTTTTACAACAAAACAGATTCTAAAAAGTACAAAAATACTGCATATACAAACTATATTACAAAAGGATTCTACCTTCAAAAAAAGTTAAAATTCACCGTTATTTTAGGAGATATAATCTATTTATTATGCAAATTAAAATACGAAGCAAAACCTGATCAAACTTGCAGGTTTTGCTTCGTATTTTGATTTCTATTTTTTATTCCTTACAAACTAAGAGGACAAATCATGATGCCTTTAAGAACGTGTTGAAACATCTACTATAAAAGAGAAACTATCCACATTCTCCATATAATACATACGATTACTATAAATACAAAATCAAAAAAATCTAATCTCGGACCTTTTTCCATATGCATATGTAGCCACATATGCATCCATTTCATTTTTGTATATTTTTGAATGTTTTTCTTTGCAAATCGGTAAATGAGCAATTGTATAATAAAAAATCCAACTACGAAAATGAACAATAAAATGAGAAAATCAACCACAAAATCCCTACCTATTTTTGCAGTGATTTTTCTACTATCTGATTTCTCAAAACCCACTCCTCAAACTGAGCACTTCCAAATTCCCAGCTTAAATCACGAGCATGTACAGAAAAAACGTAATGACCAGCATATTCGTCCATAAACCTTCCTAACTCTACATCCTCTTTCTGAATACCGTATACTCCAAAATTAAAATACACATCCCATACGTCTTCATTCTTCCTCTTATAAGCAATCGATTCCATATCACATTCTGTTCCGAAATAATCAAGATGTAAATGTACGCTATCATCATATTCGTACTTCATTTTATCACCCCTTATATTTGTACTTCTTTATCACTCAAAAAATTCCTGCTATCTATACTCACATATGGGCACTTACCTACATATCATGCTTGTAGAGTGACTTCTAGGAGGTGTTATATAGTGAAAAAATTAATAGCTGTTTTTTGCATCATGTTACTAACAGTTTTCACTTTTGCTGCTTGTAGTAGTAAAAAAGAAGGGCCAAAAGATCAAACTCAAAACATTCGCGTCGGCGAAGTTACCCATTCTCTTTTCTATGCACCGTTATATGTTGGGATTGAAAAAGGTTTTTTTAAAGATGAAGGACTAAATATTGACCTACAAACAACAGCTGGCGGAGATAAGACGATGACCGCCCTATTATCTGGTGGAATTGATATTGCTCTTGTCGGTTCTGAAACGTCTATTTACGTTCATCAACAAGGAGCAAAAGACCCTGTTATTAACTTCGCACAGCTTACACAAACAGATGGGACATTTTTAGTTTCACGTAAAAAGCTAGATTCTTTTAATTGGAATGACGTAAAAGGTGTTACGTTTTTAGGTCAGCGCAAAGGCGGCATGCCGCAAATGGTTGGAGAATACGTTTTAAAGAAAAATGGCATTGATCCTCACAAAGATACGAACTTAATTCAAAACATCGAGTTTGCTAATATTGCAAATGCCTACGCATCTGGTACTGGAGAATTTGTACAGCTCTTTGAACCGACTGCAAGTATATTCGAAAAAGAAGGTAAAGGTTATATCGTCGCTTCGTTCGGAAATGAATCTGGTACTGTTCCTTATACATCGTTCATGGCAAGAGAAAGTTTCTTAAAGAAAGATAAAACTGCTGCTGAAAAGTTCACACGTGCGCTCTATAAAGCGCAGCAATGGGTTGATACACATAGTCCCGAAGAGATCGCTAATGCCGTTTCTCCGTTATTTAAAGACACTTCAAAAGACATTACAGTAAAAGTAATTGAACGGTATAAAAAGCAACATTCTTATGCGACAAATCCGCTATTAGATGCGGAAGAATGGAAACAGCTCCAAACTATTATGAAAGACGCTGGTGAATTACAAAAAGAAGTCCCACATGAAGCGCTCGTCAATACGAAAATTGCCGAAAGCGTTATTAAGAAATAGAGGCGAAGTGTATGAGTTTTTTACAAATACGTAACGTTTCTCACTGCTTTTTCGCAAAAGAGAACGCCAAACTAATTCTCGAAGATATGAGTTTACAAGTGGAAGAAGGAGAATTTATTTCTATACTCGGTCCAAGTGGTTGCGGCAAAACGACGCTTCTCTCGATTATCGCTGGGCTACTTGATCCAATTGAAGGTATCGTATTTTTAGATGGTGAACCAATTACAACAAAAAGTCCATCTATGGGTTATATGCTCCAGCAAGATTACTTGTTTCCGTGGAAAACAATTGAAGAAAATATTATGCTTGGACTTCATATTCGAAAGATTTATGATGAACGAACGAAAGAACATACTTTAAAGCTTTTAAAACAAGTCGGTTTGCATGATGTAGAACAGCAATATCCTCGTGAATTGTCCGGTGGTATGCGTCAACGCGCTGCACTCGTTCGAACATTAGCGACTGATCCAAAAATTTTATTGTTAGATGAACCATTTTCCGCTCTCGATTATCAAACAAAGTTAAAACTAGAGGATCTCGTCTTCACATTATTACGTAACTTTAAAAAAACATCTTTACTCGTGACACATGATATTGAAGAAGCAATTGCGATGAGTGATCGTATTTATTTACTACAAGCGAATCCTGGGAAAATTGCAAAAACGTTCGTCGTCCCAGAAAGTATTCGCTCCTTATCACCGTTAGAATCGCGCCATCACTACGACTTTCCAGCCCTTTTCCAAGACATATGGAAGGAGCTGGAGCGCCTTGGATAATATAAAACAGCTACATGAACAATTTCGAAAGAAAGAACGCAGGCGTGCATGGATTGCTCGCTCGCTACAACTTTTACTGCTCATTCTTTTCTTTGCATTATGGGAAATAGCTAGCAAAAACGAATGGATTGATCCTTTACTCTTTAGCTCTCCGTCGAGTATTTGGGATCTCTTTCTTAGCAAGTGGATTGACGGTTCGCTTTGGATTCATATATGGACGACGCTACTTGAAACAGGAGTAGGCTTCATTCTTGGAACAGTACTCGGGGCTATTATTGCCACGTTCCTTTGGTGGATACCACTTTTAGCTCGCGTTCTTGATCCATATCTCGTCGTCCTAAATGCAATGCCCAAAGTCGCACTCGGCCCTATTATCATTGTAATCTTCGGTCCTAATATTTCATCGTCTATTGCAATGGGCGTAATCATTTCCATCATCATTACCATTCTCGTTATTTACAGCGCATTTCAAGAAGTCGATTCTAACTATATAAAAGTAATGGACACATTTGGCGCAAATAAATGGCAATGCTATAAGCAAGTTATACTCCCCTCATCGTTCCCTGCAATTATTTCAACGCTAAAAGTGAACGTTGGATTATCATGGGTCGGTGTTATTTTCGGTGAGCTTCTCGTTTCTAAACAAGGGCTTGGCTACTTAATTAGCTATGGATTCCAAGTCTTTAACTTCACACTCGTCTTACTGAGTGTGCTACTCACATGTGTTCTCGCAACACTGATGTATGTGTTTGTAGAAGCATTTGAAAAACTTCTAATCGGAAAACGAAAAAGAAGCTGACTCAAAACGATATGCTAGAGTCAGCTTCTTTCTTTTACCTTTTATCACACATTTTTGTTTCATTTGTAACATTTCCATCGGCAACCGTAACTGTATGGAAACAGTCTTTCACACGTACTGTAACGACATTATCTTTTCGATCTATTACATGATAATCGTTGAACTTTTTATTTAGTGCACTACGAATTTGCTCCCCTTCAAAAATCGGAAAACCGTGAGACATTACCCAGATGAGACCAGCAAC